>NZ_RHOW01000005.1 GCF_003946215.1 Lapidilactobacillus mulanensis | reverse complement strand
AGTCTCCTGTAATGAACCCTGCATATTACGAAACTTTGTTCAGTTTTCAAAGGCCTACAGTGTTGTTAGAACAACGCGTTGAAATCATCAATCGCTGTAACAGCAACTCAATTAGTATAGCATGTTGTTATTTTTAATGTCAACAGGAATTTCAGATATTTGGAAAAATTATCTAGGACGAATCTAGATCTATTCACAAACTACTTACGGGGCTGATCTGCCAATTGTTGCTGGCAGTCTGGACAAATCCCGTAAACTTCAATATTGTTGCCGACCGTTTCATAACCCGTCAAATTCGTCACTAAACGCTCTATCTGTGCCAGATCTGGATAAAATACATCTATTACTTTGCCACAATGCTGACAGACGACGTGAAAATGGCGCACACTTACGTAATCAAAGTGGCTGGGTTCGTTGCTGTACTTCAACTCTTGGATCACCCCGAGATCGGTGAACAGCCGCAAATTATTATACACCGTTGCAATACTAATATCTTCAACCTGATCTTGCAGCTGTTTAAATACAGCTTCTGCCGTTGGATGTGCTCGCGAATCAACTAATATTTTCAAAATGGCGTCGCGTTGTGGCGTCATTCTGATTCGTTTACTCCGCAATAAATCCCGCGCGCGATCGAAACGTGCATTACCCATGACGATCACTTCTATTTTGCGTCAGTGGTTTCACTACTAGACGAACTGCTTGAACTACTGCTTGAACTACTGCTTGAACTACTGTTTGAGCTACTACTTGAGCCACTGCTATCACCCACCATCCCCCGTTGACTCTGATTTTAACTCAGGTGCGTCAGTTTTGTACAAATCTAAGCTTGATTTATTATCATTTTGATACAATAAGCTCGTCTTCAATTGCTTCTGCATTTTCTTCAAAGTCTTTAAGGACGTACTTAGCTTGTAACTATAATCTTTCGGATCAACTTTCTTGAAACCCTTTGGCGTGTAAAAACGTAATAAATCACCGTTGATCACACTACGTGACAACGAAAGTTCCGTCGCTACATGGTTAGTCAACGTTTCTATTGTTTTCTTCGTGGCAGCATCTGGCTTCTTCACTTCTGAGCCATCACTAGTCTTGTAATTCTTGCCAGCATAGCGGGTCAATTCTGGTGTGATGTAATCACCGTTGTAAAAAGCGACGGTCTGATTGCGATTCTGTGCTAACAAATCGCTCCCAAACTGGATGTAATCTTTGTTGTCGATCCCCAATAGGTTCTCGATCGTAGGCAAGACGTCAATCTCGCCACCATACGTGTGATTGATGCCACCCTTTAAGCCATCCATGTGAATCATTAGAGGCACACGTTGCCATTGCGCGACATCAAAATCGGTAACCTTCTTCTTGCCGAGAAGCTTGGCAATTGCAGGCTTGTGATTCCCAGAGATGGCATAGTGATCCCCATAAAAGACAAGCATGCTGTTCTTATCCAAGCCAGTCTCTTTGAGCCAAGCCATGAACTCGCCGATTGCCTGATCCAAATAGTGCGCGGTCTGAACGTAACCATCGACCGTCTTATCACCAGTCGTGGTCTTAGGGATCGATTGATTCGCCTTATCCAATAAATATGGATAGTGGTTAGTAACTGTGATCAGCTTAGCATAGAAGGGCTGTGGTAACTGCTCAATATACTTCATCGAGTCTTTCAAAAAAATCTTATCTTTCAGACCATAACCAACATCGAAATTCTCGCCCGATTGAAAATAGCTCTTACTGAAATAATAATTGTACCCCCAAGACTTATAAGTGTTATCACGATTCCAGAAACTAGGCACGTCACCATGAAAAGCAGCAGAAGTATAACCTTGTTGCTGATCGAAAATTGCAGGTGCTGCCTGCCAAGTGTTAGTCGAACCAGACGTTACCATGGCTGCCCCTTCGGACAAGCCAAATAAAGAGGTCTCCAACATTAATTCAGCATCGGCCGTTTTCCCTTGACCAACTTGATTATAGAAATTATCGAAACTCAACGTATTATTTTCGTGATAGATTTTATTTAAGTTAGGCGTCACTTCTTGACCGTCAACTTTGTAATCGATCAAGAATTGCTGCAAACTTTCTAGATGAATGATAAAAACATTTTTACCTTTGGCCACACCAGTATAGGTTGGGTTTCCAGGTACGTGATTCGCCTTGATGTATTTCTGAACCGTCTTCATGTCGCTAGCATCGGCGTTGGCACGAACGGCGCTCGTCTTGGCCGACTTGACCACATCATAAACGGCGTAAGAATTCAGGCCGAGATATTTAACAATATAATTATTATCGAAAGTCCGCGTCAGCAAACCCGAACGATCCGCGTTGGCTGCGGCTAAATTAAATCCGAAAAAAATCACCGCAAAAACCGTCACTAAACCTGCAACAGCCTTCTTGATCGGTTTAATATCAACTTTTTGAAGACGAAATGCCAGTAATAAAATCAGGATCAGGACATCAATAAACACCAAAAAATCCGTTGGTTCGACGATCCCCATCACACTTTTGCCAAGATTATTCGAAACTGAGCCAGAGCCCTTGATCAAAGTGGTCGTCAAAAAATCCGAAAATTCTCGGTAATACAGGACATTGGCAAACAACCAAAAAGTCGTCAAAAAATCGATCACTAACATGATGATGTATGACTTGCGACCTTTAAAGTATAAGGCAACGCCAAAGAGTAAAATTGTCGTCGGCAATGGATTGAGTAATGCTAATAAATGCTGCATTCCGCCGGAAATACCTAGATTGAATTTCGTGGTATAAGCGTAGTACGTCTTGACCCAGAATAGAACGATAGCCAGAAAGAAAAATCCCCAGCGGCTGTTCCAGAACATTTTTAGGTTTTCAGCGAAACGTTTCATGTAAATCCTCCATGTGTGCAACAAAATTCAACTTCATTCTAGATATTCTAGCAAAAAATAGCGAGTAAGCTTACTTGCTCTTACAAAACGTAAACAATTCTTTACTGATTGTTCACATCTTGTCCTGTTCGCTTTTACGATCAAACATTCGTTTAGGCGGAATACTGGTGGCGATAATCCCTAAGATCATGCCTAAATAGAACGTGATGAAGCGCCACAAAAACATCCCCAAGATCAATAAGGTCTGGCTGGGAATGAAAAGTGAGAATAACGTTTTGAAACTGTATTCTGCACCACCAGCACCACCTGGAACTGGAAAAATCGAGGTGATCATCACGATCATGACGTGCATGCTGAAAACCGTGATCAGATCAACATGAGCAACATTAAGAGCCAATAATACAAAATAAGGAATCAAGTAATACGCCATCAACTGCACTAAGGTCAGGATGGCTGCTCGTAATACTTTTTTCTTCTCGCGTTTTAGCTGAATACTTTCTTGATGGAAAGTTTCAATTTTGAGCATGGCTTGATCAGACCACTTTTGGATTCTCGGCGTTTTGAAAATTTTACCCAGTAATTGGAAAAATCCGCGCGTTAATCCCTTCGTAAAACTGTAATAAAACATGATCATCAACAAGGTGCCGATCGTGATGACGTGAATGGTAAACCCGAACGCAATCAGCCAAGCGAGGCCATGAAACTGCATCACGACTTGGTGGAAACCAATAAACATGGTCAGAATAAAATTTATCAGCACCATTAACTGATAAATCACAAATTTCATTAAGAGCACCGAACTCGCACGACCACCCTCATAACCGATTTTCAATAAGGCAACCAGTTGTGCAGGTTGACCACCCGATGAAAAAGGGGTGATCGCGTTGAAAACGGCCTGAATCGGTGGCACGCGTAATAAATTCCAGCGTGGCTGTTTGGGTTCGCCTTTTTTTTCGAGTAATGTCTTCAATACCGCCGCTTCTGCCACGAACGAGAGGAGCATCAATAAGACCGCGACGACTAACCAGTACCACTGCAAATGCGCCAGCCCTTTTATCACTTGGTGGAAGTTGATTTCTTTGCCCTCATGCCAAAAAATCCAGCCACCCAAAAGGACCATTAGCCCTAATGCTAACTTATTTTTACGATTCATCCTGCCCCTACTATCTCATTGATTTGCTTGTTCTGTGTAAAATTGACGCCAAATAACGGCTAAATGATCCGGCGAATATTGAACCGCCGCAGAACGCGCTAATTTTTGATATTGATCATAATACTCTGGATCCGCGATCAATTGATGCAATTGTTGATCAAAACCGGTCAAATCGTCGGCACCTGCATATTTACCTGATATGATTGCCTCGTACAATTCCAGATTACGCAATAGCACGGGAACGCCGCAACTAAAGGCTTCCAGCACCGACATTGGAAACAATTCGTCATATGATGGCAAGAAAAATAGGTCGGCCAGATTCAAATAGTCGGCAATTTTCGTTCGTTCGACGATGCCTGGAAAAAGCAGATTCTTTGGCGGTTGATCCACAATTTTTTTAAAGTGGTCATAGCCATCCGTCATGGGACCAAATGAAAAACCACCCGCCCAAATAAATTGGACGTCTGGATTTTTAATAGCCAACTGGACAAAATCATCGACGCCCTTACGTTGCTGAACCTGGCCCGACCCAAAAACAATAAACTTATTTTGGGGGAAATGGTACTGTTCACGCAACGCTTGCTTGTCTTGCTCGGATCGATCCGGAAATTCTTGGGGCGAAACGAAATTAGGAATATAACTAATTTTATCATGCGCAATCCCATACGCTTCGATCTTAGGAATGAAGCTCGGATTCACCACAACTAAATGATCCATCCGTTTATAGAACTTGATCATATACCAATAGAAGATCTTCTTGGCAAACTTCGGCATCCGCAATGAGCCCTCAATTGTTTCCGGCAAAAAGTGAACGTAGCCAATTTTGCGGCCACGTTTCTTCGAAAAAGTCGAGATGAAAAATTGTGGATCGATCGTGTGATAATGCGTAATATCCGCGGAGCCATAGTGATTGATCGTCACATCAAATTCACCGGTCAATTTCTCTTTGAGCAAACTCACCAATTCCAAATAGGCACTGCCCACACCTTGACCCGCAACTTTATCTGCAGATGAAAACATATTAATATGGATCATAGTCGCTCCTCACTGCGACCAGTCAAACTCATGCGATTCAAATTGGTCAGCCGATAATTATCTGTGGCATCGTGATAGAAATTCAGAACGGAATCACCAAAATGATCCGCCGAAATCTCAAAAAGTTTACGTTGACGCGGTTGTGGATCTGAAAAAGCGTGCGGATGTAGCAAATAATTCGTGATTTGCGCCTGCATTTCATTCAAATCTCGGAAAGTGGTCCCAATATCTGGATCATCAAACACACTATCCGTATATTCGCCACTGCGAACCGTACACTTCAGGCCAGCAGCCATGGCTTCGATGTATGTCAAGCCTTGCGTTTCCGTATCACTGGAGGAAACAAACAAGTCCGCCAATTGATAGTACGGCGAAATTTGATCGTGTTTAACCTCACCGACAAAGGTCACCACATCGCTGATGCCCAGTGACTGCGCTTGTTCTTCTAATTCTTCACGCTCAGGGCCATCGCCGACGATCATGAATCGCAAATTAGGCACAGATTTGGCCAACTGTGGGAAAACCGACAATAACTGATCAATTCTCTTCTCACTGGCGAGTCGACTTAGCGTCATCATCACGGGAGTTTCGTCGGTATACCCCAATTCAGTGCGCAATTGTGCAACGCGATCGGGTTCTGGTTGATCATACAATTGTAGATCGATCCCCGTAGGAATCACGCGAATTGGAATTTTCACGCCATAACGCCGCAAACTCTCGGTCACCCGCTGACTGGGCGCAACGACACCATCCATATGATTGACAAAAGTGCGCACAAACTGTTTGACATGATAAGGCTTCAGTAAATGGCCATTCAACACATAGTGCAAATAATCCTCGTACATCGTGTGATAAGTGTGTACACAGGGGATTTTTAAATTCTTAGCAACAAACTTGCCGATCCAGCCCATCGAAAATTCAGTCTGCGTATGTACAATATCTAAATCTAATTCCTTAGCAACCTCGAGTGCATGAAATAACCCGCGCACGGCGACACGACGATCCGTAAACGAAATAAACGGCACGCTGCCGAAACGAAAAATATTTGGTTCGACTTCATCCTTGTCGACACCCGGATCGGTCGTGGTAAAAATATAAACATGATGTCCCTTGCGTTCCAAATCATCTTTCAGTGCGCGAATAGAAGTCGCAACACCACTAACCTGAGGAAAATAGGTGTCCGTAAAAATCCCAATATTCATACCTGCTAAATCCTCCATTTTTAAGCTGCGAGTGCCAACGTTTTGGCTGCGTATGCAAATCTCATCAAAAACATCCAATAACACCCGCAGCATAGCTACTTACAAAGTTTTCTTACCCAAATTATAGGGGTAATGCCCAGTTAATGCAATTAACAGCCTTAATTCTAACAATAATGTAAGTTCTGAGTAACGGACCAGAGACCGAAATAACGACGGCAAAAGTCGCTAATGTCATCAGCTAAGATGGAATTTCTTCAAAAAATCTCTCGGGTGACTTTATTTTTCCATGTGACAGTTCTATACTTGAATTACCTTGGCAGGGGCAATTTATTGCTTAAAAAAATCAACAACGCTTAAACGTTGTTGATTTTTTTGTGTTCAAATTTAATTAAATGACTCGACGTTCGAAAGGATCGGTACTAATTCCGCGGCTGAGAATTAATTTAGACCACTCTTTGGCCGACCAAAGACTGTGCCCTTTATAATTACCACAACTCTTGATCGTCGTTCCCGGAACATCTTCCCAAACGATTTCGTTGGCAATGGCTTCTAAGCTACTTTTCAAAGCTTGCGCAACTTTCTCGACGGATGGTGTTCCTAAGATCATCAAGTGAAATCCGGTTTGACAACCGAAGGGGCTGCAATCCAAAACGCGAACCTGCGCGGTCTCATCGTTTAACCGATCGCGCAATAATCCCGCCAACAAATGTTCGATCGTGTGCAGCCCAGCCATGTCGATCGTCGCCGTATTGGGTTGCACGAGTCTCAAATCGAAATTACTGATTTCATCGCCGTGATATCCTTCTTCAACCGTGATCAGGCGCACATATGGTGCCTTAACCGCAGTATGATCTAATTCAAAACTTTCAATTTTTGCCATAATTGCCTCCAACAAAATAAATATTGCATTCATTGTCCGGCAAACTGGGTAAATAGTAAAGTCTATTTCCTAAAAAAATTATAAATGAATCGTGATCGCTGCTATTTCGGGAACCACCCCAAAACGTGCGTGGATCATGGTTGTTCCGATTCCTGAATTGACATACAGTTGCGTTTGATTCGCCAATTGATACTGACCGTTCACATATTTTTTAGATAGCGCATTACGCACGCGGCCTGGCACCCAAATCTGACCACCATGACTGTGCCCCGCTAGAATCAATTGGGCGTTAAAATCGGTCAAGTCGTCCGCAACGTCAGGCTCATGCGTCAATAGCAAGGTATAATCCGCATCATAACGCATGGCCATCATCTGATCGATATCCGGCTGATCAGACAATGAATCCGCCAAGCCCCCGATGAAAATACGTTGACTATCAATGGTTAAGTTAACTCCTTCATTACTCAGCAGCCGAAAATCGCTCGCTTCTAAAACTTTGCGCGCTCTGGTCTTGGCCGAATAATGATCATGATTGCCCAGAATAGCTATTTTTTTGTACTTCGCATTTAATTGACTTAGTTTTTCGATCAATTCTGGTTCTTCGCTGGCACCGAATTTATCGTAATCATCAAACAAATCACCCGTAAAAATAATTAAGTCTGGCTTTTGGGCATTCACCTGCTCGACAACTTTTTCTAAACGCCGAGCCGTAAATGCCTTCGAGATATGAATATCGGACAACTGAACGACTTTCAATTTCGTTTGACTTTGGGCGCTGCCATATTCGACGTGTTCAACGCGCAACAAAAACGGTTCGATTCTAAATGCGTATATCACCAGCGCGACGACCAGCGCGAGTAGACCGAAGATGATCCTCATGGCATTTCCTGCTTTCTAATAAATTGAGCTTATTAAATATTATCGCACAGGCAACTCGGAAACGATAAAAAACGGCTCCGGAAAATGCAATTGATACTTTTTGAAAAAGCACATCACTACTTAGAAATGCCAAACGAATTCGAAATAACTCGGCCACGGTTCTTTTGGTGCCAGCAATTGATCAATTTGTTGATACTCACGACTGGTTTCATCCAGCATCCAAATTCCGGAGGTGACGTGCTGTTTAATTAGTTGTTGATTCAGTGCTTCGAAAACGGTTCGGAGATCTGCCGTGCTATAAGTCGCGAACACTTCAAAGATAGCTCTTTTTTCAGAATAACAGCCACCAACAAACTCGCTGACTCGTTGATGCCGTTGCAACATGAAAATTTCCCATTGCTCAAACTGTGTCAAGATCCGCCGACTATTCCAAAAAGTATCCGAAAATTCCGCATCGTACCACTGACTGATCGCTTCAAACTCGCTTCTGGTACAACTAGATAATTTTTGCGCAGTACCCTGAGAAACTTGTTCCGATTGCCACTGAACCACTTTTGCCGTGAATGCAGGCTTGTGTTGAATACTTTTCAGAAAATCCACCAGCTGGTGATTGTGACTGCGCAACGAAACGACCAGTTCATACCCCGAATATTGAATTGCGAGCCATTTCAACAAGTCTTGAAAACTTGAGACGACTGAATTGATCGCAAAAATTCCGGAGACGAATGACAATTGCCGCCCTTCCACTGAAACGCCCAGCAGCACACAACCAAGTGGCATTGCGCGCGCATCATAAAAGATCAGTGGCACCCAATCATCAAACTTAAAAGAACGCTCAAACTGATCGATCACATCCGCGCGCGTTAAGTTCGGCTGCACACACTGATCGTCGAAATCACACGTATTGATGATCTGACGCATTAAGGTCACGTCGTCAGAGTTCAATTCCCGAATTATCATCTCGATTTCTCCATTCGATTTGTATTTAAAAAGAATAGCCCTGCAATTGCGCGGCTATTCTCTTCTAGATCGAAACTATTATTATTTTGCGTTCACGATATGATCGATCTTTGCTAATTCTTCCTTGCTGAATTCAAGATTGTTCAACGCTGCCACATTATCTTTCAATTGAGATAAACGACTCGCACCAACAATCACCGAAGTCATGCGCTTGTCTTGCAACAACCAAGCAATCGACATTTCTGCCAAAGTTTGTCCACGTTGAATGGCAACTTCGTTTAACTGACGCACAATATTCAGATTCTTTTCAACCCCATCGACATTTAAAAAGACACTGTCACTTTTAGCACGTGAATCTTCGGGAATGCCATGGAGATACTTGTTCGTCAATTGACCTTGTGCCAACGGCGAATAAGCGATGCAACCAGCACCATGCTGACTCAAAATTTCTTTCAATTGATCATTGTCGCCTTGATTCAACAAACTATAATTCGTCTGGTGTAAAACAAACGGCGTCTTCATCTCTTCGAAGTAACCGATCATTTCTTTCGTATCAGCCGGCGAATAATTCGAGATACCCACATACAAGGCACGGCCACTGCGCACAATATAATCCAGCGCCTCAGCAGTTGCGGCAAGAGGAGTTTCTGGATCGCGACGATGAGAATAGAAAATATCGAAGTAATCCAATCCAGTGCGAGCTAAACTCTGATCACAGCTCGCCACAATATACTTCTTCGAACCGCCATCTCCATAAGGTCCCTGCCACATATCGTAGCCAGCCTTACTAGAAATAACCAGTTCATCACGATAAGGACGCAGATCCTGCGCATAAATTTTGCCAAAATTTTCTTCAGCAGCACCAGGACGCGGACCGTAATTATTGGCCAAATCGAAATGCGTAATTCCTAATTCAAAAGCGCCGCGGACAATTTCGCGTTGCTTATAAAAAGGTGTCTCATCACCAAAATTATGCCAGAATCCCAATGAAATAGCGGGTATTTTCAACCCGGAATTAGGGATCACATTATACTTCATGCCCTGATAACGGTTTTCGTTTGCGCGCCAATAGTCTTTTACATTTCCCAAAATATTAAACTCCCATCTTTTAAAAGTGCTCGCATTAATTCTAACAGTCTCGGCGCAATTTGAATAGAGCGTTATCATTAATGTGAAAAATAATTTGGTGCGGTGGATTTGGCGTAGTGAATTGGGTGTAATTGATTTGGTGTGGTCGATTCTGCGTAACGGATTCTGCATTTTGGATTTGGTGCGGTGGATTTGGTGTGGTTCCGGCGAAATTTGTGGTGGGAACTGGGACTGCAGTGGCAGTTTTGTTAATGAGCGTACTTTGCGAATTTACAAAAGGGGGAAATGTGAGATCTTCCCGATTTTGGAAGAGCTCACATTTCAGGCGGAAAACTTTTGGTGCACTTCCAAAAGCTTGGAGCCGTCCCCACAGCAGTTTCCCAGTTCCCACCACAAATTTCGCCTATTCTATTCGGACGAGCTCGATAATATTTAACGGTGTAGATTTAATTTGCATTTCTATTCAAAACAATATTTTTTAAACGCGTAAAACGAAAATTGGCAGTCTGGGTACACGACAAATTTAAAAATAGGCGCAAGTTTTAGCTAAAAGCCCTTGGATAAGGGATTCCAAGACTAATCCGCACCTATTTTTAAATTTGTCGTGTCTTATTTTGCTCAGATTTGAAATTCATCGCTTTTTCTTTTTAGTTATTCAGAGTAAAGGCGACCGTGATAATCAAACTTCCAGGAATCTAGCTATTCAAATCCTAAGCTAAACAGAATAAGTTTAGGTCGAAAGTGCTGAGGCAGGCAGTCGGAAAAGTGAACCCTAATTTTTGAACGTTTCAAACAACTTTGGGAATTGGCGCGCGATCCAATCAACAACTTCTTCATTCTGTGCCCAATCGGAATTCTCGGCCAGTCCAGACTCGCAAAGAAACGCATGAATCAATTCGTGACGAGTATCTTTCATGACGAGTGCTGACTTATTTTTGATTGTGTGCGAAACGCCTTCATCATCGGATTGATCATTGACGAATATTTCTTTGGTGAACTCATCCGTCTCACCATCGCAATCATCAAATCTTTTCGGTAATTCTCTTTTACTGGCATAGGTAATTGAATAAGTTATGCCAAGTATTTGAACGGCTTTTTCTCCATAAGTTCACATCCACAATTTTTGAGTATAGAAATAGCACTCACTTTTTAGTCAACAGCAAGTGCTCATCATTCAATTGAATCGATTATTGCTTCACACATTGTCCCAAGCTCCGTCGGTTCATAATTAACATCGAATCCCTCAGTCTGTAAAAGATTTGAGGCTTTTTCTTCGATATTGATATAGTCTTGGTCAGATAATTTTTTTGAGAAATGAACTTCAAATTGGTGGCTTTGCATGAAATCAATCTGACTTTTTGAGAACATCATTCGTTACCTCCTTGTTTGGAATATCTGTCCTTAATTCTCGTTTTAGTGTCATAAGTTGTAATTACCGTTTGGTTATCAGGATTAATGACCACCGTTGTATGTTCACCAATAACTTTTTGACTTTTTCTTCCTAAATTATCTATTTTAATCGGCTCTTTATGAATGGGTTCATTTAACGCAATACTGACATCTTTATCAGTAATTTTCCGTTGACTTTGTCTGATGCGACTGTGCCTAGTCTTCTTAAACCCTTTATCACTCGATTTTGGCTCGAATTTCTTTCTGGCCTCAATCTTAGCATCTTTTTTTGGGTCTCGCCACTTTTTCGACCATGCGTTTTGCTGTTTGCCACTGCCAGGATCATATTCAACAGTACACCGACAATTTTCATGTCTTCGATTGATGCCCTCTGGTGCTTGCGAATATTCAAATAAAACTGCCAGGCTTCTTACACCACATGGGTTCCGTCACACACAAGCCAGTTTACTATTTAAATGCGCACGTGAACAGAATGTTGCCGGTGAATCAATAATGAAAGACGTGAAGTACCGTTTAGGCTATAAAGGCATAAAAACGACCATGAACATCTATACTCATGTCACGAAAGATTCTGCAAACACGACGGGTGAGATGTTTACAAAGTTCATGAACTTTTGAAGGAATGTTCAAAAGGACGTTCAGCTCGATTTCTTAATAAAATAAAAAAAACTGTAAGCCATGTGTACCAAGGCTTACAGCTTATATTATTCAGTCTAACCCACAGTACCTTCCATCTCGTACGAAATCAATCGGTTCAGTTCCACCGCGTATTCCATCGGCAGTTCTTTAGTAAACGGCTCGACAAATCCCATGATGATCATCTCAGTCGCTTTCGCCTCGGAAATCCCGCGACTCATCAGATAATACAATTGCGTTTCTGAAATTTTGGAAACTTTCGCCTCGTGCTCCATGGCAACATTGCCGTTGAGAATCTCGTTAAATGGCACCGTATCTGAAGTAGACCGTTCATCCATCAAGATCGTATCACACTCGACGTGAGCAAAAGAACCGTCGCTATCGCGTTCGAAACGAACCGTCCCGCGATAATTGACTGCACCACCATCTTTAGAGATCGATTTGGAAACGATCGAACTAGACGTGTTCGGTGCTGCGTGGATCATTCGCGCGCCGTTATCTTGAATGACGCCCTCACCAGCAACCGCAATCGATAGCATCGTGCCGCGCGCACCCTCGCCATCCAAATAAACGCTGGGGTATTTCATAGTTGTTTTCGAACCGAGGTTACCGTCGACCCATTCCATTGTGGCATTCTCTAAAGCTTGCGCACGCTTGGTTTCCAGACTGTAAACATTCTTCGACCAATTTTGAATCGTGGTGTAACGACAGTAGGCGTTGGGCTTAACGAAAACTTCAACGACGGCTGCGTGCAAACTATCCGAAGAATAATTCGGTGCGGTACAACCTTCAACGTAATTCACGCTGGCATCCTCGTCAACAATAATCAATGTCCGCTCGAATTGGCCGGAATTTTCCGCATTGATCCGGAAATAGGATTGAATCGGAATATCGGTTTTAACTCCTTTAGGCACGTAAATAAACGTGCCACCAGACCAAACGGCACAGTTCAAGGCAGCAAATTTATTATCATTCATTTGCACGAGCTTGCCGAAATATTGTTTGAACAATTCCGGATATTCTTTCAACGCCGTGTCTGTGTCGATGAAAATAATCCCCAACTTCTCAAATTCTTCGCGCATATTATGATAAACCACTTCTGACTCATACTGTGCGGAAGATCCGGCGAGATATTTGCGTTCAGCTTCAGGCACACCCAAACGGTCAAAAGTCGTTTTAATTTCAGTGGGAACATCATCCCAGTCACGATATTGGCGATCAGTCGCTTTTTGATAATACAGCATGTTTTCAAGGTCTAAGGCAGACAAATCCGGGCCAAAATCGGGCATCGGCATTTTCAAATAAGTATGATAGGCCTGCAAGCGATAATCGAGCATCCATTGCGGCTCATGCTTAGCCGCAGAAATTTCACGAACGGTCTCTTCGGTCAAACCGCGGCCAGTTGAATAAACTGGTTTCACATCGTCACTGAATCCATAATCATAACTGCCTAGATCAGGTACGCTACTTTGGACTTCTTCATTATTTTTCGTATTTTTTGTTTTTGCGTCGCTCATTTTTTCTCAGCCTCCCCGATTGCTTGTTCCAATGCCTTCCAGGCTAACGTCGCACACTTGATTCGCGCCGGAAATTTAACCACCGTCGCCAAAATCGCCGCGTCGCCTAAATCATCGACATCTTTTTCATCAGGATTACCCATCAGCATCTCTAGAAACGTGGCGATTTCTTTTTTGGCTTGAGCAGTAGATTGACCTTTGACCAGATCCGTCATCATACTAGCAGACGCCTGCGAGATCGAACAACCGTCGCCGCTAAAAGCAATGTCTTTGATCTGATCATCATTGATCTCAACTGATAAATTAACCACGTCGCCACAAGTCGGATTATTCAAACTGATGGTCTGATTCGCGTTCGCCAATTCGCCCCGATGATGCGGATGCTGCGCGTGGTCAAGAATTAATTGTCGATATAAATCACTTAAATTACCTAAACTCATACTTGAAAAAACTCCTTTGCCGCCCGAACGGCAGCTGCTAAGCGTTTAACGTCCGTTAAATTATTATATAACCCAAAGCTGGCGCGAGTCGTTGAACTGACGCCCAGCGTCTCCATCAAGGGCTGTGCACAATGGTGACCAGCACGAACCGCCACACCTTGCGTATCCAACACGGTGGCAACATCGTGGGGATGGACACCATTCAAGTTGAATGTGACCAGTGCAGAACGACTCGATCCAATTTGAGGCCCATATATTTCGACACCAGGAATATCTTTGAGCAGTTGATAAGCCGCCGCCGTCACTTTGCGTTCCTGTGCTTCAATGGCTGACCAACCGATCGACTGAATATAATCAATGGCGGCACCCAAACCGATCACCTGGGCAATCGGCATTGTCCCTGCCTCAAATTTTTCTGGAGCAGCCTTGAAATCGGTCTTCTGGCGTGTCACCAGATTAATCATTTCGCCACCAAATTCGACCGGCTGCATTTCAGTTAGGAGCTCACGTTTGCCATAAAGGATTCCAATGCCAGTGGGTCCATAAATTTTGTGACCAGAAAACGCATAAAAATCGCAATCTAGCGACACCATATCGATCGGAAAATGACCCGCAGCCTGGGCGCCATCGATCACCACGTAGGCGCCGACAGCATGAGCCATTTCAGTCATTTTTTTAACCGGATTGATCGTGCCTAAAACATTGGACACGTGCGTGAACGCGACGATTTTCGTCTTGGCGTTCAACAGCTCACCATATTGCGCGAGATCCAATTCACCATCGGCGGTAATCTCGACATAACGCAATTTTGCGCCGGTCTTTTGCGCAACTTGTTGCCAAGGAACGAGATTACTATGATGTTCCATGACCGTGATCACAATTTCATCGCCAGGTTGTAAGACCTGCGCCCCGAATCCTAAGGCGACCCAATTTAAGCTCGTCGTGGTCCCGCGAGTAAAAATCACTTCGTCACTTTCGGCATGAATAAACTTAGCCACTTGTTGACGGACACCTTCATATTGTTCAGTCGCGCGTTCAGCCAGTGTGTAGACACCACGGTGAATATTGGCGTTATCAAATTCATAATAATGGACCAACGCATCAATAACGGCCTGCGGTTTCTGTGTCGTTGCCGCATTGTCTAAATACGTCAGTGGTTGATCGTTAATTTTTTGTGCGAGAATGGGAAAATCATTCCGCGCGGTCGCGATGTTTTTGACCATCAATAAGCTTCCTTTCAATGGTTGCCGTTAATTTCTCGCGGGCTTCTGCGAGTGGGATCTCTGTCAGAACTGATCCTAAGAAACCACGGATCACTAAACGCTCAGCGACATCTTTGGATAATCCGCGACTCATCAGATAATACATTTGGCTGGCATCCACGCGACCAACAGACGCGGCGTGACCAGCACGCACATCGTTTTCATCGATCAACAGAATCGGATTCGCATCGCCACGAGCCGTCTTTGATAACATCAGGACCCGGTTTTCTTGTTGCGCATCTGAATCGCGGGCGCCTTTAACAATGTGGCCGATTCCATTAAAGATCAGCGTCGCATCGGACAAAATAACCCCATGTTGCAGAATATTTCCCTCTGTATGTTGACCATAATTAGTCACACGCGTGGTCACACCCTGAATTTGCGTGCCGGCAGAAATAGCGACCGCTTTGAATTCAGTATGGCTGCCATCACCCTTTAAATCGACGTTAAAGTCGTCCAGAACGTTACTATCGTTCATCAGGCCTAACGCCCAGTCCAAACGTGAATTTGCACTGAGATAAGCTCTACGTGCCAAATAAGCGGTGCTTTTGAGCTCATCGATGGATGTGAAATGAACTTGGGCGCCCGCTTGTAAAATCAGTTCCTCGACGATATTAGCGCTGATTGCCTGTTCGTCATCAGATTGCCGTGACTCCAGAATCGTAAACCGACTCTTCTCACCCGCAATCAGCAAAACATGATGGACATACATTTGCCCTGTCGTCGTGTCTTGAGTAAACTCCCAAGTCAAAGGTTCTTTCAGTTGCACACCCGCTGGTACATAAACAAACACCCCACTATTGACTGCAGCCGCATGAAAGGCCGCCAAACGATGTGCATCTTTAGCCAAAGCGATCGTCATATAATATTTAGCAAAAAGCTCGGGAAATTGTTGTTCTGCCTCAAAAAAGTCCAGTGCCACAACACCGGCTGCTTGTGCTTCTGCATTTAATTGAATTTGAGCTGGTTGGGTTCCCTGCTGAGAAATAGTCGCCGTAGATTTTGTGAGAGGTTTCAAAGTCGAAGGTGCTGCAACCAACGGCTCGCCATTAAATAAAGACCAAGTCCGATAATTAATTTTTTGAAATTGTGGCAAAGGCAACTCAGCATACTGTTCAAAAGCGGCTGCCCGAATTTGTACCATGGCTGCTGTTTCGTGATGCTGCTGGCTAAACGCCGTCAATTCCTGTTCAGAGGTAAAAAGTTTTTTATTCACTGATCGCACCCCTAGTTCTCATCCGTCAATTGAACATCGAGTCCTAATTCATCGCGCAAGCCAGTATAACCCTCATCTTCAAGCTTAGCGGCCAAACTAGCATCACCAGATTTAACGACGCGGCCACCCATCATGACGTGGACAACATCCGGCGTAATATAGTCGAGTAATCGCTCGTAATGCGTAATGATCAGTGAGCCGAAATCAGCGCCGCGCATCGAGTTAACACCCTTGGCAACCACTTTCATTGCATCGATATCCAAGCCAGAATCGATTTCGTCGAGAATGGCAAAAGTTGGCTTGATCATCAACAATTGCAATATTTCGTTGCGTTTCTTTTCGCCACCGGAAAAGCCCTGATTCAAATAACGCTCAGCCATTTTTTCATTCATATCTAATAAATTTAAATTCTTATCTAATTCCTTGATAAATTCGCGTACGGGAATGGGATCATCGTCTGCACGACGCGCATTGATCGCCGAACGCATGAACTCGGCATTCGTCACGCCCATAATTTCAGCAGGATATTGCATCCCCAGAAATAACCCAGCACGTGCGCGTTCGTCGACAGGTTTATCTAACAAACTCTCACCGTTCAACAAAATATCGCCTTCAGTGACGGTGTAACGTGGATTGCCCATGATCGTCTCAGAAAGTGTGGACTTCCCAGTCCCGTTTGGACCCATGATGGCGTGGATCTCACCACTATTCATGGAAAGGTCGACACCTTTCAGAATCTCTTTATGTTCACTCTCATCGTCAACGCGGACATGTAAATTTTTGATCGTTAAGTTTGCCATTATATCCCTCACTATTTTACTTACTTAATATTCATTATTCTAAGCCAGTCTAAAATCAATTGCAATCAATGGTTGTCGACCGAAATTCTTAAACAGAAAAAATGTGTCACGCAATGCAACCAAATAGATTGCTAAAATCCCGCTCATTTAAGCAATTAAAAAAGTTGTAAAGTCTGACTTAGATTTGACAACTTCATTTTAGAATTTTTTATCGCGATCACGACTAAACATATAACTCTTGTAGTGGAAGCGCATCGACATGATCAACCCGATCCCAATCATATTCCCCAGCAAAGCAGAACCACCTTGCGAAATAAATGGTAACGGAATCCCCGTCAGCGGCAAGAGGCCAATGCTCATGCCAATATTTTCGAAAACGTGGAATAAAATCATCATGATGACACCCGTCGAAACGTAAGCGTAGAATTCATTTTTCGTATCGAAAGTGACCTTGATCATTTGGTAGATCAACAAGAAATATAATAAGATCAGTGTACAACTCCCAAGAAAACCAAAGTTCTCGCCGATCACGGAGAAAATCATATCCGATTCACGCACAGGCACATACACACGCGACACGTTGAATCCACGTCCAGTCATGCGCCCAGAACCAATTGCTTTCATACTTTGCCACAATTGATAACCACTATTACTCGTATCTTGCGAAGGATTCAGCCAGTTATTGATCCGCTGGAATTGATACGTCTTAAACCCAAACGCACCCAACAAACTCCGGCCCCAATCAGTGGTCACCAATAAAATGGCCGACACACCAACGATCGCGACAAAAATAATAGCAGGCGCCAAAATTTTCCAGCTCACACCAGAAACCAGCACGACTCCAGCAAAAATCGCAAAGAACACCAACATGGTCCCAAAGTCATTCTGCAATTTCAGTAAAACAGCCACAGGAGCTGTCCACACCAACATCTTACCAAGTAAAATAAAATCGTTACGAACGCTATGAACCGTATATTTCGAATTGTGCTGCGTCACTACGCGACCTAGCGCTAAAATAAACGCCGGTTTCATGACCTCAGACGGCTGAAACGTAAAGCTACCAAACTTGAACCAACTTTTGGCCCCTGTCAAAGCAGCCTGCTGCTTGTCATAGAGGATTAGAACAGCAATCAATAATATAACCCCAGCGCCATAAGCATACGGGGCAATTTTCCAAAGTTGTTCGGCATCAAATTGCATGATCACAACGACTGCAATCGCGCCGATCACGTACCAAGCCACTTGCATGATCACTGCTCGTATGGGACTCGTTGAGCTTGTATCATGAGAAGTCGCGACATAAACGGCCATCATGCTGAACAGCGCCAGCATCATGATCGAAAAGAGAATGCCATAATCAATTCGGTCTGATTTTTTCTCTTCAGAATGTTTATCTTCTGGCATTGTTAACCTACCTTTTAATCCTTAAATAAATTTAATTTGAACAACAGCATTAATTAATGTTGATGTAAATTATATTGTAACAACAGATCTTGCGTTGCTTCTGACAACGTCTTATTTCGGGTCGGTTTTGATTCAGTCCCATAAAAGCTCAAAAACCGTTTATTTTCTTCGGTAATTTGTCCGATGAGTTTCCCTTTTGTCGTCTGTAATTGCCAATGTTGATCATCTTGATCGACCAACTCAACTTGAATTGGATCAATTTGCTTAGCCATGAATTACTCCTTAACCTTAGTTGTATTTGGGTGAAACTTCGCCGTAATGATCTCATCCTCATAGTCTTCAGGATGAGGATTGCGAAATATCGTAAAGAAATCAGGGACTGGATCCACGCCACCACGCACAAATGGATTGCAACGCAAAATACGGGCGATCCCCATAATTATTCCCTTGAGCGCGCCATGTTTTTGAACCGCCTGCAAAGTGTAATTAGAACACGTTGGATAATAACGACAATGCGGGCGCGACATCGGCGAAATATATTTTTGATAAATGCGGATCAACCAAATTAATAATCGTTTCAATTCGAGTCCTCCTTAACGAAGGAAATCCAGAATATGTTCCCAAGTTTGCGGTGAAAAAACCGTCAACGGATCTCCTTTGCCAGAGATGCCATAGCCGATCACGGCACCAATTAAGATGGCTAATAAAAATGCCACGATCAACCAGCCGATTTTTTTGAATGCTGAACCCGCAAACGCACTATCCATTTTAAATTTCATTTAATCGCCTCAAACTAATATTGCTGATGATTGGCAATATTTTCTAATAACATACCCGTTCCTAGGGCGACAGAATCTAATGGCTGCTCTGCTAGCACAACTGGCACTTTTAATTGATCTGAGAATAACCGATCAATGCCCCGCAACATGGCGCCACCACCGGTCAACATGATCCCGCGGTCAATAATATCCGCAGATAACTCTGGCGGTGTTTTTTCTAAAACTGCCTTAGCTGCATCGACAATACTCATCAACGTACTGTGCAGTGCCTGTTCAACTTCAACCGCATTAATTGTCACTTCATGTGGCAACCCGTCACCCAAATAGCGACCGCGAACTTCGATTTCGTCATTTTGATCTGGCTCGTAAGCAGCGCCGATCTGAATTTTAATCGTTTCAGCAGTCCGTTCACCGATCAACAGATTATGCTTCTGCTTCACAAAATTCACGATTGCAGTATCCATTTTATCACCGGCTAAGCGCAACGACTGACTCGTCACAACCTCACCCATTGACAGAACCGCAACGTCGCTCGTACCGCCACCAATATCGACAACCATATTGCCTTGTGGTTTGAAAATATCCATGCCCGCACCAACGGCAGCTACTTTAGGTTCTAACTCCAAATAAACATGACGCCCGCCAGCCGACTGTGCTGCCTGAATAATTGCTTTTTGCTCCACAGAAGTGATATTAGTTGGGCAGCAAATCAAAATGTTAGGCTTCGACATGAAGGTCTTTACGTTTAACTTGCGAATAAAATAAGTCAGCATTGCCTCGGTAATATCAAAATCGGCGATCACACCGTCTTTGAGTGGCCGAATCGCGCGAATATTTCCCGGCGTCCGTCCGACCATCTTGTAAGCATCCTCACCGACTGCAACCACACTACCCGTCGTTGTATCAATAGCCACGACGGAAGGTTCGTTTAAAACGATCCCCTTACCCCGCACGTTGATCAATACATTGGCGGTTCCTAAATCTATTCCAATATCCTTCGCCATGATTTGGCTCCTCTCGAATCTTACCCGATCATTGATACACATTAATGTGCTCAGAAAATTTATAAATTAAGCTTCTTTAGAAATAACACTCAAAACAGGCCGCTCGGTGCCATCGGCCGCAATTTCACTCCGACGAATATCTGCACCCAGAAGACTGAGCTTCTGTTGAATCAAATGATAGCCACGATCTAAGTAATGAAGTTGCCCGACTCGCGTTTCACCTTCAGCAACTAACCCCGCTAAGATCAAGGCTGCGGCAGCACGCAAATCAGTCGCTTCCACAGCGGCACCCTTTAATTGGGCACGGCCATGTAACAATACCGTGTTGCCTTCAATTTCGATTTGCGCATTCATGCGGCGTAATTCGTCAACATGCATGAACCGATTTTCAAAAACCGTTTCGTTCATGATGCTAGTTCCATCGGCCATCAATTGGGCAATCGTCATTTGTGGTTGCATATCAGTTGGAAAACCTGGATGCGGTAAAGTCTTCACATTTACCGGAATGAGCTTCTCCGGCCCGATCACACGCACGCCTTGATCGTGTTCTTCAATTACAACGCCCATCTCCGTTAATTTTGAAATCAACGGACGATTATGTGCGGCAATCGCATCTTTGATCAAGACATCGCCCTGCGTGATTGCGGCGGCCACCATGAAGGTGCCCGCTTCAATTCGATCTTGTACAACTTGATGAACTGCGCCGTGTAATTCAGGAACACCGACAACTTTGATTGTTTCTGTACCCGCACCAGAAATCTGTGCGCCCATCTCACTTAAAAACATGGCGAGATCAACAATTTCTGGTTCGCGTGCAGCGTTATCGATATAAGTGGTTCCCTCAGCTAGGGTTGCAGCCATCATAATATTTTCGGTCGCACCGACACTGGGGAAATCCAAATAAATCGGTGCACCAATCAATTTGCGTGCTTCGGCCTCAATGAAGCCCCCGTTTTGTACGATATGAGCCCCTAATTGTCGCAGGCCTTTCAAATGGAGATCGATGGGACGAGAACCAATTGCGCAACCACCGGGCATGGCCACCTTCGCATGCCCTAAACGTGTCAACAATGGACCGAGTACAACAATCGATGCCCGCATCTTAGAAACAAGCTCAAATGACGCTTCCGAAGTTAGCGAGTCTTGAGCATCAATCAGCATTGTTGAATCATTTTCATTGAAATTAGTTTTGACATTTAATGCTTCAAGGACTGCCTTCATGGTCAAGACGTCTGCGAGAATTGGCACACTCTCAATTCGATTAACACCCTTTGTCGCAAGAATTGCAGCGGCCATGATCGGTAATACGGCATTCTTGGCGCCATCGATTTCAACTGTTCCACGCAGGCGATTCCCGCCGTTAATGATGATTTCTTCCATCGTGACCCCTTAATATCCGAATAGGACGTTCTGCAAATTCATAATAACCGACAATAAAAATGAACTGACCATGTAACCCAACGCGATTGCGATAAATAATTTCAAGATACGGCTCTTAGCTTCTTGGCGCTCTCGAAAAAAAACGTCGAAACGAACAACCGACAAAGTCTGATATGCTAAATAAACAAAGAACAAATGACTAATAATTGTAAATAATGCTTGTAAATTAACCGAGTTCATGGTCATTCCTCCGATAGTATTCTTGTCTAAGTTTATCATACCTACTAATGATTTTGCGGTTTGAAAATCTATTTAGCAAAAAAATAATGAATTAAATCGATCGGATAAAAAAATCTGTGAAGTCTGCAATGTCTAATTAAATAATTGAGTTGGATAATAATCGGAAAAGTTGAAAGACTCTTGATCTACCTTCGGCAGAAGTTGCTCCAGAAAATTGGGCTATTGCTGTGGCGGATAGCTCTCAGCCAATTAAAAACCAAATTGTCTTCGAGCACGATTTGAGCCTTTTCCGAAACCCACGCAAAAGTCTCAAATACGCCGCCTGCTGTACTGGCCCCCACGGCGCAAACGATGTCATTATCCGTAACTCACAAAGTTCGAACGGCTAAAGCAAATTCGCAAAACCCGCTCATTAACACCAGTGTCACTGCAATTGCCCAATTTTCTTCCGCAACTTCTGCCTAAACTTATTTTATTCAGTGAATAACCAGAATAACAAGGTTTCTCAAATCAATTATTTTAATTAGCATTCAAAACTTACTAGTATGCTTGAATAGACGAGGCAAAATTTGTGGTGGGAACTGGGACTTGCAGTGGTGATTTTGTTAATGAGCGGTTTTGGCGAATTTACAAAATGGGAAAATGTGAGATCCGGCGGTTTTCCGGAGCCCACATTTCAGGCGGAAGAATTTCCGTACTTTGGAAATCCTGCAGCCGTCCCCACAGCAGTTTCCCAGTTCCCACCACAAATTTTGCCGGAACCAACGAAAAAAGCAAGACAGTTTTAACTGTCTTGCCCTCTTATTTAAAAATTTAATATCTCCGATGCTTCGAGACATTGATTCGATTGATCGCACGATTCAAAGCAATCTGAGCACGATTAATTTCATCAGTATCATGTTTCTCTTCGGCAGCTTTGATTTTCTCTTCGGCCCGTTCACGCGCACGTTGAGCACGTGTTAAGTCAATATTACGAGAACGTTCAGCACTATCGGCAACAATAGAAGCAACATTATTGTTAACTTCCAAGAAGCCACCGTTGACTGCGATTGCATCCTCATGATCTGGATCATCGGTTCGTTTAACCCGAACCTCACCAATTTTAAGAGGTGCAATGATCGGTTCATGGTTTGCCATGATACCTAGATCACCATCGATCGCACACACAACAACCAAGTTAGCATGGTGATCATAGACAACACCATCCGGCGTCACGATATTAACGGTTACTACTTTTTTGGTATTTTCCGCCATCGCTCATGCCTCCTTACTTGCTTTGATGATGGTAACCCATTTTTTCAGCTTTAGCGACGACTTCTTCAATTTTACCAACACTACGGAAGGCATCTTCGGGAAGATCATCATATTCGCCGTCGAGGATTGCTTTAAATCCGGCAACCGTATCTTTAACTGGAACATAAGATCCTGGTTGGCCAGTAAAGGCTTCGGCAACGTAGAAGTTTTGAGATAAGAAGAATTGGATCTTACGAGCACGAGCAACTAAGATCTTCTCGTCATCAGACAATTCATCCATACCCAAAATCGAAATGATATCTTGTAATTCACGATATCGCTGCAAAACATGCTGTACTTCAGTGGCAACTTGATAATGTTCTTCACCAACAGTCTCAGGATCCAACGCACTCGAAGAGGATTCGAGTGGATCCACGGCTGGATAAATACCTTGCTCAACTAATCGACGTTCCAAGTTAGTTGTTGCGTCCAAATGGGCGAAAGTTGTCGCTGGCGCAGGATCAGTATAATCATCGGCAGGAACATAAATGGCTTGAATAGAAGTGACAGAACCCTTCTTAGTTGAAGTGATCCGCTCTTGTAATTGACCCATTTCTGTTGCTAATGTTGGCTGATAACCAACGGCTGAAGGCATCCGTCCGAGTAAGGCTGAAACTTCTGAACCGGCTTGCGTGAAACGGAAAATGTTATCGATGAACAACAACACATCCTGACCTTCAACATCACGGAAGTATTCCGCAATCGTTAATCCAGTCAACGCAACCCGCATCCGGGCACCAGGCGGCTCGTTCATCTGACCAAAGACCATGGCCGTCTTTTCGAGAACACCTGAACCTTTCATTTCAAAATACAAGTCGTTACCTTCACGAGTACGTTCACCGACACCAGTAAAGACTGAAATACCACCATGTTCTTCGGCAATATTATGAATCAATTCCTGGATCAAGACGGTTTTACCAACACCGGCACCGCCGAACAAGCCGACTTTACCACCACGAACATATGGTGCTAGTAAATCAATAACTTTGATCCCTGTTTCCAGAATCTCTGAACTTGTACTTAAATCCTTGAAATCTGGCGCTGGCTTATGAATGCCATCGCGCCGGAAGTCTGCTGGGAACTTAGGCCCACTATCAATTGTTTCGCCTAAAACATTAAACACACGCCCCAGAGTTTCCTTACCGACTGGAACGGAAATAGGTCCACCGGTATCAGCGACTTCAGTACCACGTTGCAAGCCGTCAGTAGACTCCATGGCGATCGTGCGCATTATGCCATCGCCAAGTTCAAGGGCGACTTCTAAGATAACCGTCGACTTATCAGGCTTGGTTACTTTTAATGCTGAGTTAATGTCAGGTAAGCCTTCGTCGAGTGGAAACTCAACGTCGACAACTGGTCCAATAACTTGAACAATATGACCAACACTCATGTGTCTTAATTCCTCCCATCTTAATCATTTATCATTCTAGAGCTGCAGCGCCACCAACAATTTCAGTTAATTCAGTGGTAATTTGTGCCTGACGCGCACGATTCAATTGGGTCGAAAGATCCTTGATCATGTTGTTCGCGTTGTCTGTTGCGCTCTTCATCGCAGTCATCGAAGACGCGTGTTCAGCGGTTTTAGCATCCATGATCGAGCCGAAGATCAAGCTTTCTGCGTACTGCGGTAAAATTGCGTTTAAGGCAGCATCGACAGATGGATCAGCTAAATATTCGGTCGCTTCTGAATTTTGAACACGATCTGTGTCTAAATCTGTGATCGGCAACATTTTTTCAGCGCGAAATGCAGACGTTAGTGAATTGACATGGTGATTGTAACAAACGTAAAGTTCATCGAAGACGCCATCATCAAACATTGTGACAATGGTCTTGACGATTCCACGGACTTCATCAAATGAAGGCATGTCACTCACACCACGGTATTCGTAAGCTAATTGGACGTCGCGGGCTTTGAAGAAATCAGCACCCATTCCACCAATCGCCATGACTGCATAGTCATCAGGGTTTTTATGATCATTTAAAATTTCCATAACTGAACGTAAAACATTACTGTTGTAGCCACCAACTAGGCCACGATCACTAGTGATCACGAGATAGCCGGTTTTCTCAACAGGGCGCTCAACTAATAGGTTGTTCAACGAGAGAACATCCTCTTCAGTTGTACCAGTCTTACTTTGAGCATGCTGACGCATAGCTGCTAGTTCTAAAACTTTGTTAGCGGCAAGATGGGTGACAATCTCACGGATTTTCTTGGCATAAACTTGATAATTCTGCGACTTATCTTCAAGCTTAATCAACTTTGAGCCGGAGACCATCTGCATGGCACTTGTGATTTGACCAGTTTTTTTCGTTGATGCGATCCGTCGTTTAATATCAATCGTAGATTCAGCCAATTTTTCACCACTCCTTGCTAACTTTTATAGTCATTCAACTATCTTCAATTACTTATTGGCAACGAAACCATCACTGAACGCTTTAACGGCTGCGCTCAGCTTTTCATCGTCGGGTAAATTGCCGGTTGTGCGGATCGTCTCGAGCAAGTCGGCATGACTGCTTTCGAAATAATCGAACATTTCGTTCTGATAACGAAGAATATCATCCACCGGAACACTATCCAAATAGCCCTTTGTCAAGGCATACAAGATAATTACTTGTTTCTCAGCAGGCAATGGTTGATGTAATGGTTGTTTCAGAACTTCGACCGTCCGACGACCACGGTTCAACTTAGCTTGCGTTGCTTCATCAAGGTCAGAACCAAATTGTGCAAAGGATTCCAACTCACGATACGAAGCCAAATCCACCCGCAAGGTCCCAGCAACTTTCTTCATTGCCTTGATCTGTGCGGCACCACCGACACGAGAGACAGAAGCCCCGGCATCCATGGCAGGACGTGTACCTGAATAGAACAGGTCACTTTCCAAGAAAATCTGACCATCAGTAATTGAAATAACGTTAGTAGGAATATAGGCGGCATTATCTCCGGCTTGTGTTTCGATGATCGGCAAGGCAGTCATAGAACCTGCACCAAGCTCATCACTCAACTTTGCAGAACGTTCGAGTAAACGTGAGTGCAAATAGAAAATATCACCGGGATAAGCTTCACGACCAGGCGGACGACGGAGCAGCAAGGATATTTCACGATATGAGGCTGCTTGCTTGCTCAAATCATCAAAGATGATCAGAACATGCTTGCCACGATACATGAATTCCTCGCCCATTGCAGAACCTGCATATGGTGCGATGTAAAGTAATGGTGCGGGTTCACTAGGTCCGGCTTCGACAACAATTGTATAATCCAATGCGCCGAATCGACGAAGTGTTTCAACTTGGGTACGAACAGTCGATTCCTTTTGACCAATCGCGACATAAATACAAATCATATTTTGTCCCTTTTGATTCAAAATTGTATCGATTGCGATCGAAGTCTTACCTGTTTTACGGTCACCAATGATCAACTCACGCTGACCACGACCGATCGGTACCAAGGCATCAATTGCCTTCAACCCTGTTTGTAAAGGTTGAGAGACTGACTGACGTTGCATGACACCTGGTGCTGGAGACTCGATTGGACGCGTCTTATCTGTCTTGATAGGACCATTGCCATCAACTGGTTGGCCTAACGGATTAACAACACGACCGATCATGGCCTCACCGACAGGAACTTCCATGATCCGTCCCGTCCGTTTGACGGTATCGCCTTCGCGAATATCATCAAACTTACCAAGAACGATAATACCAACATCATTGGTTTCCAAGTTTTGGGCAATCCCATATGAACCATTTGAAAATTCTAGTAACTCACTAGACATAACATTATCAAGCCCATGGGCACGAGCGATACCATCACCAACATAAGTGACTGTACCAACTTCTTCGACCTTGAGTTGATCTTGATAATTTGCTAGCTGTTGTTTAATTAATGCACTAATTTCTTCAGCTTTGATGCTCAACCGATTCACCTCACTTTTTATCTTATTTCACTGGCTGAGCTAATAACTCACGAATCCGATTCAGCTTAGTCCGCACACTACCGTCAATGCGACGATCTTGTGCTTGTAATATCACGCCACCCTTGATCGATTCATCGACCACGTTAGTAACGGACGCACTCTGACCAGAAAAACGTACCAAATATGCTGCACTGACCTGCTTAAGCTGCTCATCACTCATTGGTACGGCAGTTGTAACAGAAATCAACACGCGACCATTTGCTTGATCGTATAAACGCTCGAATTCATCAATGATAAATTCAATATCGTTCATGCGATGATAATCAAATACGATCTGCAAGAAATCTTGTAACGTTTGCGAAAAATTCGGTTTTATAACAACCAGAAGTTTTCGCTTATCTGGTAATGCTAAACGTGAATCAGATAAAATATTACCCAAATCAGGACAATTGACAAATACTTTTCGTAGCGTCAATAATTCTGAGTAAATACTATCTGCGGATTGTTGCTCCGTTGCGTACTCGAAAAGAGCTTTGGCATAACGTTTGCCAATTGTAAATTTATCTAGTTTCATCAGCGCTCGTCAACCCCTTAATATAGGCATCGATCAAGTCCTTTTGATCTGAAACACTCAATTCTTTGCCAATCAACTTTTCAGCAATATCTACAGAAATCTGGGCAACATCATTACGTGCGCTATTCAATGCTTCAGTACGAGCCTGCTGTGCATCCTCGCGCGCTTTAGTCTTGACGCTTTCAGCATCACTTTGTGCAGCATCCAAAATCACTTGACGCCGCTTCTCACCATTGACTTTCGCCGTGTTCACGATCTGAATTGCTTCAGATTTTGAATTTTTCAATTCTGATTGACGTTGTGCTGCCATTTTTTCTGCTTGTGCACGTGAAGTCTCGGCGCCATCTAAATCTGCATTGATTTTTTTGGCACGATCATCCATCATCTTCGTTACTGGTCCCCAAGCAAAGTGCTTAACGAGAAGCAACAACAGAATAAATACAACTAGCAAAAATAGCGAATCGCCTAAGCTAGCAACATCAATTGCAGCAATGACTGATCCATTCATCATGAATAACGCTCCCTTCTTCTAAGATTTGAAACAAAACTTTCTTGGTCTTAGACAAAGAGAATTAAGAAAGCAACAACGATAGCTAAGATAGGAACGGCTTCAATCAAACCAACACCAACAAACATTGTACTTCTCAATGTGCCGGCGATTTCTGGCTGACGTGCCATACTTTCAACAGTCTTTGAAATAACTTTGGCGTTACCATAAGAAGTAGCGAGTGCAGCGAGCCCTGCGGCAAGTGCTGCGGCAATATATTTAGACATTTATAAAATTCCTCCTAATTTTTTACTCTTCACGTTCTAATTTACGTGAAAAATAGACACACGATAGAATCGAAAATACGTAAGCCTGAATGGCCCCGATAAAGACAGAAAATCCTTGCCAGATCATTGTCATTGGTGCCGCAAGAACGACACTAACAACGCCCATACTGTTTGCCACCATGATCAGTAACCCGATCAACACTTCACCGGCATAAATATTACCGTAAAGTCGTAATGACAGTGTCAAAAAGTTGGTAAACTCTTCGATCAAGTTGACTGGCAACAAGAAACTGACCGGGCTTGCAAAATTATGCAGATAACCCTTGAACCCAAACTTTTGCACCGAGAAATAATGTGACATTAGTAAAGTGATCATTGCTAATGGCATCGTCACCATTGGATCGGCGGTTGGTGACTTCGTAAATGTGAACCCATTGACCCTGACTTGGAAGAATAATCCCAAGATATTTGCAAACAGGATAAAGGTAAACAATACAAAAATGTAAAAATAAAAGGGCTTGCCCTCATCACCAGGCATGATCGACTTCACAATACCATTCGTAAAATCAATCAAATACTCTAAGACATTCTGTCCTTTTCCCGGTTTAACTGTCAATTTCCGTGAAAGCAGAAATGTAAACAGGAAAACTAATAATGCCGTGACTAAAATTGAAAGACAATTGGCAACATTGAAACGTAGGCCAATGAATGTTAGGTATTGATACTTGCTCTCCAAAGCGCGCCTCCTTCCCAATCAATTCGAACATTTAGAGCCAGTATAACGAGGCTAATCCTTGATAAGTGTCCTGAAAAAGCGACGCCAATCAAAAATTAATCGTACCTTATACCAAACCCAAAACTGTGTCTCAACCAATAAACATAGTTACAAAAACACAAAGTCCATAGTATCACCATTAAAAGTAAAACTCAAAGGAAAGTTTTCAGAGTGCGAAGTGCAACGGGTGAAAATGAGGATTAACGCGACTCATTCAAAAATCCGCTTTTGGATTTCTGAATGAGTTCGTTAACCGGAATTTTCAGTTGCACTGAGCACGTTTCAGCCAGAATGCGAACGACCATGGGTTGAAAATGAGGATTAACTTCGACTAACACTGAAATCTGGTTTTAGATTTTAGTGTTAGTCAAGTTAACCGGAATTTTCAATGGTCGCATGCACGTTTCCTCATAGACTTCGGTGAATTGAACTGATTTATTTGGTCCCGAACAATCGATCACCGGCATCTCCGAGACCTGGGAAAATATAGCCGTTGTCAGTCAGTTTCTCATCGAGCGCTGCTGCATAGATATCAACGTCCGGATGAGCCTCTTGAACTGCACGAACGCCTTCTGGAGCGGCAACTAAGACAACCAAGCGCATATTATGTGCACCACGTTTCTTCAGCGCATCAATTGCCATGTTGGCAGAACCACCGGTTGCAAGCATTGGATCGACGATAAACAAATCACGTTGGTCGATATCTGGTGGCATTTTAACGAAGTATTCATGAGGTTCCAAAGTCTTCTCATCACGATACATCCCAATATGACCAACTTTTGCGGCTGGAATCAACTCCAACACGCCATCGACCATACCAAGACCAGCACGTAGAATTGGCACAACAGCCAGCTTCTTGCCTGCCAACTGCTTTTGGACCGTCTTGCCCATTGGCGTCTCAATTTCAACATCATCTAAGGGTAGATCACGAGTGATTTCATAGACCATTAATTCGGCGATTTCATTTGCAACTTCACGAAAAACCTTCGTACCCGTTGACTTATCTCGAATAATTGTCAATTTGTGCTGAATCAAGGGGTGATTCAAAACGGTAAATTTCCCCATACTTTTGCCACCTTTCATTTTTTAAATCATATCAATGATAATCTAGTTTTCAGTAAATTGCTACTAGATTAAGACCAATTTATCGGAAAACTTTCTGCAAAAGCCGTGATTTCGTGATGAAGCGCATTTATTCTTGTTTCATTGTCGCGTGACTTGATCACGTCGATAATGAATTCAGCAACTTTTCGCGAATCATTTTCTTTCATGCCACGCGTTGTGATTGCTGGCGTACCAATACGCACACCACTGGCTTTAAACGGCCCGTTTTTCTCAAAAGGAATCGTGTTCTTATTCAAGGTGATCTGCACGCTGTCTAGCAATTCTTGAACGTCGCGGCCGAATAAGCCGGTCTTGGTGACATCAAGTAAGAAAAGATGATTATCGGTTCCACCCGCCACAACTCGGAAAGTTGGATCCGCTTGAAAAACGTCAACCATAGCTTGGGCGTTCTGAACGATTTGCTGAGAATAAGTGCTAAATTCAGGCTGCAGATCTTCGCCAAACGCAATTGCCTTCGCCGCGATCACGTGTTCTAATGGGCCACCCTGCGTGCCCGGGAAAACCGTCGAATCAATTGCCTTGGCATATTTTGCCTTAGCCAAGATCAAGCCGCCACGCGGACCGCGCAAAGTTTTGTGCGTCGTGGACGTGACCACATCGCAATACGGAATGGGGCTGGGATGAACACCCGCCGCAACTAAGCCAGCAATGTGCGCCATGTCGACCATTAACAATGCGCCAACACTGTCGGCAATTTCACGGAACTTTGCAAAATCGATGGTGCGACTATACGCGGACGCACCGGCAACAATCAGTTTTGGCTGAACTTGCTGGGCAATCTTGGCAATTTCATCGTAATTCAACTGTTCTGTTTGGGGATCTACGCCGTAACTGTGAAAATCATAAGTTTGACCACTGAAATTCACCGGTGAACCATGTGTTAAATGTCCGCCGGCAGTGAGATCCATACCCAAAACGGTGTCACCTGGTTTCAACAGCGAGCGATAAACTGCCTCGTTAGCTTGGGATCCAGAATGTGGCTGTACGTTTGCATATTCGGCGCCAAATAGTTGCTTCGCACGATCGATGGCCAGTGTTTCCACCTGATCGATATACTCACAACCGCCATAAAAACGGCGACCAGGATATCCTTCTGCGTATTTATTCGTCAAAACACTGCCTTGTGCACGACAAACCGCTTCAGAAACAACATTTTCAGAAGCAATTAATTCAATGTTCTGGCGTTGGCGTTGTTCCTCTCGATGAATTGCTTGCCAAACTGCTTGATCTTTCTCGATGAATGTCATTGACAGACCCCCTTTTGCCCCATTATACCGATTATGCTGGCCGTTCGAAAGTAAAATCGACTATTTGCCAATTCTAAAAGCAAGCCTGATAACGGGGCTTATTTTACGATAAAAAAAGTCTGAATCGAACGGCTCAAAATCACCTTCGATTCAGACTCTTGATCTATTCATATTTTTAGTGAAACTGCTTGCCCTATCTTGAATTCGAATCTAGCGGGTCGATTCGCCGTAATATTGACCGCCCGCAGATTTCTTCAGGCGATTCATATAAGCGATTCCTAAGCCGTCTTCGTCAACCCCGGCCGCCAAAATCAGATCGATCTCAGGTTGATCATCGAACCAACGCAATCCTGAGAAAAGTTGATGGCTGGCAGTGCTGATGTCAGTTCCCAATGAAAATGTAACCACTTGATCACTCGCCGCAATTGATGCCAACTGATCGTCAAATGCCAGCACGCCAAACTTGGTAGGATGTTGTTGCTGCGTTTCTCGAACAGCATTCGCAAAATCAACGGTTGGTTTAACAATGAGAACTTGCGCAGCTGGCGCGTAGTGTTTGTATTTCATTCCCGGAGCCTTGGGCGTTTCATTCGCACCAACGTGATGCTGCTCGGTATCGACAACGCCCAGAACCGGCGTCAAATCTGCGGCATCGTAATATCCGGGACGCAAAATTGCCGCGGGTGTGACACTTAAGTCCACTACTGTCGATTCCAAGCCGACTTGAGTAGGACCATCATCCAAAATTCCAGCAATTTTCCCGTTCAAATCATGATAAACGTGTTGCGCCAAAGTTGGGCTAGGTTTCCCCGATGTATTCGCAGAAGGACCGACGATCGGCGTTCCCGTTTCTTTGATCAGTTCCAACGTCGCCTGATTCTTCGGCATCCGAAACGCAGCCGTGTGCAACCCACCAGTCACAGTCGCAGAAAGTGACCCCGGTTGTAATGGCAAAATAATCGTCAAGGGACCCGGCCAAAAATTTGTCATTAACTTCTCAGCTAATTCATTTTTTAGTGCATATTTCCAAACCATTTCCGGTGAGCAGACCGTTACGATCAACGGATTATCACTTGGACGCCCTTTGGCTGCATAAACGCCACGAACCGCCGCTTCATTATCGACGATCGCGCCCAGTCCATAGACCGTTTCTGTAGGGAAAGCAACCAAATTTCCGGCCCGCAATTGTGCGGCAGCTTCCGGAATATCTTGCTGCGTATAAATTTTTGTTTCCATAATATATATTCGCCTCTGAAGTTTCCTATCTGATTAATTGATGCCCATTTATATAGAAGAAGATGATAACGACACGCGCACCATTCGCGGCCAATCCGCCATGTCGTGACGAATCTCCACTTGAGCTTGTGGTAAGGACGCCTGGAAAATCTGCTGGATCGCAGGTGCTTGTTGATAGCCAAATTCCATAAACAGGCTGCCCGACTTAACTAAGTATTCACTAACAGTTGTCGCAATCTGCTCATAAAATGCTAAGCCGTTATTCTTGGCAAACAACGCCGTCGCCGGTTCGTAATGTAGCACCGAATAATCCATCACCGCTTTTTCACTCTCGGCAATATACGGCGGATTCGAAACGATCACGTCGAATTTTTGTGGCTGCGTTAACGCTGCCCACAAATCGCCTTGACAAAAAGTGATCGGTAAATTTAAATCCTGCGCGTTTTGCTGAGCCACGGTCAAGGCATCCGCACTAATATCGGTGGCGGTTACGGAACTATTTGGGAATCGTCGTTTCAATGCTAAGGCAATCGCGCCACTGCCCGTGCCAATATCGAGGATTTTCAATGGTGCTGGTGCGTCATAACTCTCGCTGATCCACGCAACTAATTCTTCGGTCTCCGGCCGCGGGATCAACGTTGCCGAATTGACGCGCAATTGCAGCCCGTCAAACCAGGCATGCCCTAATAAATATTGTGCTGGTAACCCCGTCGCTAATTTCTCGACGTCTTGTTGAAATTGTTGCCAAACTGCAGTCGGTATTGCCTGACGTTCGTTCAGCAATAGATTGGTCTTGCGCCAATTCAAGCGCTCCATCAGCACGTACTCGGCCGATTCGGGATCTAATTGATGTTCTTTTAACAATAAAAAAGCCCATTGCAGGGCCTGATTATAGTTGGTTGGCGTCATCGGAAATTTGCTCCAGCTTCTTGGTCTGATCGGAAACGATCAGCGCATCGATAACTTCGCCTAAATCGCCATTCATGATCCGATCTAATTTGTTCAAAGTCAACCCGATACGATGATCTGTGACCCGGTTTTGTGGATAATTATAAGTTCGGATCCGTTCAGAACGATCGCCCGTACCAACGGCTGATTTACGGTTGGCATCGTATTCGCTTTGATTCTGACCTTCATAATAATCATAAACACGTGAACGCAAAATTTGCATTGCTTTTTCACGGTTTTGTTGCTGCGAACGCTGATCCTGCATGGCCACCACGATTCCAGAAGGCAAATGGGTCATCCGGACGGCAGAAGAGGTCTTATTAATATGCTGACCACCAGCACCAGATGAACGATACACATCGACACGAATATCTTTCGGATCGATATCGATATCGACCGAATCATATTCAGGCATCACGGCGACCGTGGCAGTTGACGTGTGAACGCGGCCTTGCGATTCCGTTGAAGGGATCCGCTGAACGCGGTGCGCCCCATTTTCGTACTTGAGTTTCGAATAAACGTTGTCACCGGTGATCATCACGGCCACTTCTTTAAAACCGCCAACTTCAGTTCGGTTCTCATCGACGATCTCGAATTGCCAGTTTTGTCGTTCGGCGTAATGATGATACATATCTAATAAATCGCTGGCGAACAAAGAAGCCTCGTCACCACCGGCAGCCCCGCGGATCTCCATGATGATATTCTTATCATCGTTGGGATCTGTCGGCAGCATCAGCACTTTGATATCTTCTTCTAATTGATCGCGTTCAGCCGTCAAATCAGCCATGTCTTCCTTAGCTAAATCCGTCAGTTCTTTGTCGTCACTCTGGCGAATGATCTGATCATTGTCTTTGATGCCTTGGCTGACTTCGCGATAATGTTTATATTTATTGACGATTTCCGCCATGCTGGCTGCTTCTTTAGAAACTTCCAGATAACGTTTCGTGTTGCCAATGACTTCCGGATCGGCCATCATTTCGGTCAATTCATCGTAACGATCGATCAAGCCATCTAATTGTGCTAAAATCTTGTCCATTATTGACCTTCTTTCTCAGTATTTTGAATATCTTTAAGTATTGGATGATTATAATGCTGACGACAAACGGGATAGTAAGATTCATTGCCGCCGATTTGAACTTGGGCGCCTTCATAAACCGGCTTACCATCATGGATCCGCAAATTCATTGTCGCTTTACGATGACAAAACCAGCAAATCGTCTTGATCTCTTCGAATTTATCTGCATAAAGCAATAAATAATGGGAGCCTTCGAATAACTCATTGCGAAAATCGTTCTTGAGCCCAAAAGTCATCACCGGAATATTCAAAGCGTCCACGATCTGTGCAGCTTCCAACACGTGATGTTTCTGCAGAAACTGGGCTTCATCGATCAACACACAAGCGGCGTCAGGATTTAATTCTTGAACACGATCAAAAATATTGGTCTCCGCAAAAATGGGCTCAGCTTTCCGACGCAAGCCCATGCGGCTCGAAACGTAGCCAACACCATCACGAGAATCGACGCCGCTGGTCATGAGGATCACTGATTTATTTTCTTCTTCATAATTATGTGCGACTTTCAAAATATCAATTGTTTTGCCTGAATTCATCGCACCATAGCGAAAGAATAATTGCGCCATTCTATTCTGCCTCCAAATTTTGATTACCGCTTTTTAGTATAACCGAAAAATGACCAATTGCCTAGTTGTAGCTCGTTAGATTTAGAGTTGAGAACGCGAATTAACGGCTGATTCTGTCTCTACGCTTGAAGTTGCGCCTTTGAAAATATGGCCGTGAATAAGTTGGTAAAAATTAACCACACGCTCGCGATGACCAATCGGTTCTGGTAAATCGATGACGCCAAATCGACTTTGCTAAATCCATTACACTAAATTGTGTTTCCAAGGTTTCCCGAAGAATTCCGTCGATTTGCAAAGTATGGTAGAATATAGCAGTACTAATTCTGAAAATGATCGAGGTTAATACCATGTCAATAAAGGCGGCCTTTGCAAGTTTTCTTGGGAAAAGTAGCTACTGGTTCCTGCACAACTTCCGCAGTGGTGGCAGTTCTTTCCCCGGCAAACTCGCCACACGCATTGATCCAGAAATTCTGCAACACCTTGCCAAAAATTACGACGTGATCATTGTTACCGGCACCAACGGTAAAACGATGACCACCTCCTTACTCACAAAAATTATACAACAAGAATATCCAGATGTGCTTACCAATCCCAGCGGCTCAAATATGTTGCAGGGAATTGTGACCTCATTTCTGGCAGCTGGTCGCAAACATCAAAAGGGCTTGGCAGTTCTAGAAGTCGATGAAGCTAATGTTGAATCCGTTTGTCGCCAGCTGACTCCCAAGGCTTTCCTATTAACGAACATCTTCCGTGATCAAATGGATCGCTACGGCGAAATATATACCACCTACAGTAAAATCCTCGCGGGAATCAAACTCGCGCCAGAAGCGACGATCATTGCCAATGGCGACGCGCCGATTTTCAATTCGAAAGACTTGCCGAATCCACAGATCTATTATGGTTTCGCTGCTGATACCAAGACTGACGCCGATTTACGTGCCAGCTTCAACTCTGATGGCGTCTTGTGCCCCGTCTGCAATCACATTCTGCACTATCACAGCATCACTTATGCGAATTTAGGCGATTACTTCTGCCCTAATTGTGGCTTCAAGCGGCCAGAATTAACCGACCAAGTCACCGCGATCCAAGAATTGCGGCCAACTTTTTCTAACTTTATTATCAACAAGCAATCCCTGACCGTTCACGTTGGCGGCGTTTATAATATTTACAACGCCCTGGCTGCCTATGCAACCGCGAACTTTCTTAAGATCGATCATGACCAAATTGCCGCGGCTTTTAACTTCGACGAGCAAGTTTTCGGTCGTCAAGAAGTCATCAAGCTCAATGGCAAGCACGCCACAATTATCCTAGTCAAGAATCCAGTCGGTCTCAATCAAGTCTTCGATCTAATCAAAACCGACCCACATCCCTACTCACTTGCCTTCCTGCTTAATGCCCACGCGGCCGATGGCAAAGATACCAGTTGGATCTGGGATGGTGAATTCGAAAATTTACCGTATCAAGAGATTCCTGAAATCGTCCTTGGTGGCGAAAGGATGAAAGATATCCAGCTCCGATTCAAAGTTGCCGGCGCCACAGCCGAGCAAGTGACCCTATCTGATTCGCTCGAAGACTTTATCGAAAAAGCCGGTAACGTCCCAGACGAACACCTTTATATCCTGACCACATACACCGCAATGTTAGCTTTGCGGAAACAATTGGCAGCACAGGGCATTATTGCCGCAGGATTCTAGCACACCAAAAATACGCAACCAAAATCAAATCCGATTTTGGTTGCGTATTTTTTAATGGAAACTTCATATCAACTCAATCGGAAATCTCATCCGCTGCTAATTGACTTTTCCGACGATGCCCTAACAAATATCTTGCGAATAGAAATAACCCAATAAGACTGCCTAACAGCGCCCCAATATCGTGACCGAAATCAGTTGCTGTCCAAACATAATTAGCGTTGGAAATTATTTCAAGAACTTGCATATGAAGAAAGCTACCCAGCAGTATGATCACGATCAAAAATCTTGACCACTTCGGAAAACTATAAGCCTGTTTGGGTTGCTTCCTGCCCAACCAAGAAAAAATAAAGGCAAACAAGATCCCAAACCCAACAATTGATCCGCCATAACTATAGCCTAACATCTGCCCATAGTCGTACCAAAGCAAAATCTCTGTGCTCACCATTGCGGCATGTAGCAGATGATCCATCAGCAACAAATTCAACAATGCACCCTAATAAAAAGTGAAGATTCCGATACCAGCAATAAGCAAAAAGATAGCGATAATAAACCCAAACGCATATGCAGAAATTATAAATGGAGACGTCCCTGCGTTTCCACTTGTGTGTAGACGCTTGAATGAACGCACAACCGAGTATGCTTCATACCCCGCAGCTAGAATTAAAGCGAAGCCAAAGACAATTGCCCAAATACCCATGATCTCACCTCCCACACTTCCGGCGAGTATAAACGCCAAATTTTGATTCTTAGTTAGTCATCTTGCTAATAGAATAGCAAAAAGATGCCCCCAGCCATTAAAGCAACCGCAAAAACAATTGCGCCCCAGATACCAAAACCGACTAATGGTGGCGTATCCTTATTTCCGTGGTCGCGGATCAATTTAAAGTAACGCCAAGCTTGCCAAGCCTCAAATAGTGCCGCTAAAATTGCGATAGCACCAAATAATTTTGTCATTATAATCTCTCCTTTTACTTCAATCATCATGATTCTAAAGTGCTTAATCTAACGGAAACGCTCGTTTTAGAGAGGAATCGCTTCAACCCGATCGATTGCCAGGCCTAGGCAGGAATGAAGAAGGCGCGATTACTGATCACCGAAATCGCTGCCATTTCACCGAACACCCTTTTCATCTGCGACTCGATTTCTTGCCCATTGGTAAAAGGTTCAACGTAAAAATAATACGTCGCATTTCGTTGTGCCAATAATCGATACGCTCCTTGGTTTGCTTGCATCACGTCAACGACCTTTTTCATAATTGCTTGATCTGTCAGCGCAGAAGGATCAACGAGCTTGATGGTTAAAATATAATGTAAACTCGACGAGAAATTCTGATGCAACTTTGGAATTGTCGAGACTGCCAACGAATTTTTATAACCTGCATGAATCAAGATGCCACCCAAAATCAATAATAAGCCGCTAATTATAAATAATAGTGAATAAAACCAACCTGCGTTTAGAATATTGCTCTGCAACAAGATGATCAACACAAAGAACAGTAGAATGCCTGCCAAACCGATTAATTCCTGCCGCAAAGAATACTTTCGCATGACTTGATGGAATTGACCAAGGAGCTCTGGATCGTTTCTAACGGCCATTTGCGTCGGTTGTGTGGTAGGGACGTATAAAAGTGCCCCGTACAAATCCGGCGCAACTTGGAAATAAGTGACCTGTGTGACCAAATCGCCAACAGCCACGTCTTGCTGGTGGACCAATAATAAATAAACTTGATAGGCTTCGGAAGTTCGCTTAAACGTCAGCCAGCTACCATGACGCGCCACGAGCAAATAGCGTTGTTGGCCCATCTTAGTGAGATAAGCTTCCTCGAGCTGAGGATCTGCATTTAAAGGATGATAACGGATCACACGATCAACTTCTTTCTTAACGACTAAGTTATATGCGTATAAGTTCTTTAGTCTGATATCCGCATTATGAATCATGTGCTGAGTAGAGTCACCAGGATTTGTGAACGGATAATCAATTTTCACGTGTGACCTCATTCAGTTATATTTACGCGGTCTTAGCAGCAGTCAGAAACTCGATCCTAGGTGATAAATCGAATGATAACACATTCCTTGCACAAGTGAATATTTCTTCGATAAACGTCGTATTTTGCAGGATTAACGTCTGATCTGCCTTCTCGGTCGGAACATGAACGACTTTATTACTCTCGAATTCTGCATGGATTAAAAAATCGCCATCCGGATTGTGGATGACGATTTTTGGCGTGGCGACGGATTTTAAAATTACTAACTGATTCATGAAGGTCTTGTTTACGTGATGTGGGATTTAGTTTGGTTCCGTCAGAACGCTCCAGAAAATAGTTGCGCCTCGCTGTGGGGATGACTTCAAGCCTTTTGAAGCCCACAAAAGGCTTGAAGATCACCCTTGTTCTAGCGGGACTTGGGTTTGGTGGATGACTGCATTATTGCGCAACTTATCCGAGAAAATTTAAGAAATCATCTGGTCCCGCAAGAACAATTTCACTGCGAGTCGCAACTTTTTCTTCCGCGTTCTGACTCATCTTGGCTGCTTTATAGTTGTGACTCTAGTTAACGTCTAGCCCTGTACGACTGATTTTAAGCGCAACATAATTTAGTAGAGGACGAAAGGCGGACTTGATTATCAATCCGACTTTTTAGTTCGACTATGCAAAGTAAAAGCAACAATGTCAATCAAGCTTGAGGAACCCTGCTATTCAAATCCTAGCCTAGCCAAAATACGTTTAGGCAGAAGTTGCGGAAGAAAATAGTGGGATTGCAGTGGTATTTCTGTTAACGAACGGTCTTTGTGAGTTTACAGAAAGGGAAAATATGAGATCCGGTGTTTTTCCGGAGCTCATATTTTAGGCGGAAGAATTTCCGGTCTTTGGAAATCCTGCAGCCGTCCCCACAGCAATTTCCCACTATTTTCTGGAGCAACTTCTGCCGGAGGTAGATTAAAGCTTTTAATTGCTTCAATTAAGCCGGAAAAAACTCCACACAGACATACGACCTTCCAAAAAATCTATTCAGAGTAAAGGCAACGATGTTAATCAAATTTGAGGAACCTTGTTATTCCAATCCTAGCCTAAACGAAATAAGTTTAGGCAGAAGTTGCGGAAGAAAATAGTGGGATTGCAGTGGTATTTCTGTTAACGAACGGTCTTTGTGAGTTTACAGAAAGGGAAAATATGAGATCCGGTGTTTTTCCGGAGCTCATATTTTAGGCGGAAGAATTTCCGGTCTTTGGAAATCCTGCAGCCGTCCCCACAGCAATTTCCCACTATTTTCTGGAGCAACTTCTGCCGGAGGTAGATTAAAGCTTTTAATTGCTTCAATTAAGCCGGAAAAAACTCCACACAGACATACGACCTTCCAAAAAATCTATTCAGAGTAAAGGCAACGATGTTAATCAAATTTGAGGAACCTTGTTATTCCAATCCTAGCCTAAACGAAATAAGTTTAGGCAGAAGTTGCGGAAGAAAATAGTGGGATTGCAGTGGTATTTCTGTTAACGAACGGTCTTTGTGAGTTTACAGAAAGGGAAAATATGAGATCCGGTGTTTTTCCGGAGCTCACATTTTAGGCGGAAGAATTTTCCGTACTTTGGAAAATCCTGCAGCTGTCCCCACAGCAACCTCCCACTATTTTCTGGAGCAACTTCTGCCGAAGGTAGAATCGCATTTTAAAACCCTACTTCCCACCAACCAAAGAAATTGGCAATTCGCGCATAAATTGCTGCACGATTTCATGCCGCTTTTCAAGAAAAAGGTCATTTTTCTCGACGGGATGCACGCGATTGGTCAAGACGACCAACCCCTGCTGCAACTGCTCGTCCAACAACATAAACGTCCCCGTGTAGCCACTGTGGAAAATCAAGGAATGCTGATCTTGCGGGGCAAACTTTAACGCCCACGACAATGACCGCTGTAACTGATGACGAGTGCGATCCGCAAAGAGCTCATGGATAAATTCTGGCGAAATCACGGCCGGCAAATCCGGTCGCTGGCCTAAATACCACTGACTAAATTGCACTAAGTCAGCCAAAGTTGCAAACAAACCAGCCGAACCACAATGTTCCCCTAGCGTGTGCGCTTTCGGATCGTGAACTGTTCCTTGCAATAAGGTGCCGTCGCGACGATTCGTCGGCACACAATTCGCAGGAGCAGGCGTAAACGTTGCGCCGCGAAGTTGCAACGGACGCAGCACCTGTTGCGAAATAACTTGTTGAACAGGCAGCTGATAGATTTGTTCAATGATCCAGCCTAAGTATAAGAATCCCACGTCGGTATAAATCATTTCGTGCTCGAAAGTTTCTGTCACCGGAAATTTTAGCAAAGCTGCTTTCAATGCCGCTGCAGATAAATCATCACGATGCGGAATATATCCGGCGATCCCAGAAGTGTGCGTCAGCAAATGCCACACTTGCACCCGCGGATCCGTGAATTCGGGCAAGTATTTCTGCACCGGATCAGCCAGTGACAGCTTGCCTTGTTCCACCAATTGGAAAATCACCGTCGCTGTGCCGATCACTTTCGTTAGACTGGCTAAATCATATTGTAATCCCGGAATTAATTTCTGCCGTTCAGGCATCACCTCACGCCAACCAAACACATCAGTCAACACTTCCGACTGATTTAGAATCGCGTAACTGACGCCAGGAACAATTTTATCTGAAACTAAATTGGCTAATAACTGCTGCGTCTGCGCATACATGAACTCACCTCTCATATCAGCTTAGCATTTTTCAATTGGAAAAGACAACCAGTGTTGTTTTTAACGTTCAATACAATTTATTCGACAAAAAAACTGCGATGTGAATCGCAGTTTTTGTTGGTGGTTCTATTTTTTAACCAAGTACATATACAATGCCTGATCTGAGAAGCTGGTTTCAAACGTGACACCCTTGCTGTTGATATTATCAACGGTTGTCTGTCCGTTTTCGGCATCCTTAGCTAACTTTTGATAATCTTTAAGCACTTTTTGACCATCGGCACCTACCGCAGTCGCCAGGACAGTGAGTCTCATGGCAAAGTCTTTCATCTTTGTCTTCGACTTCATCGATTTCACTGGGAAAATATAGGCGATGCTGACGACATTCTGATTTTGAACATTTGCACGAATGCGTACGCCATCAGCAGAATAAAGATCGACTAGCCCATCTTTTTGAGTCATAGGTAAGGCTGGTGCAGTCAGTTTCATTTGTTGATTGACCATATTATAAGTCATCGCAAATTTTGGATAAGCTACCAAAGTCTTACTTGGATTGACGGTCACCTTTTTGGTGGTCGTCTTGCCAGACTTGGTTGCTTTTAAAGTCACTTGCGTTTTTTTGGTTTGACTTGGGACTTGAATGACGAAAGAACCATCATTATTAGTCGCCTTTTTGCTAGCAGCCGAGCCAATTTGGTAAGTGACCTTGGCATTCTTGCTCACGGTCCCTTTGACCGCAGCAACCAAGCCGCTAGCATTGTAAGTGCTCTTGCTAGGCTTCAAGCTTGGCGTGCCACTTTGACAGCCGGCTAAAGCGACGGCACTCCCGAGTACCACCGCGAGACTGGCAATTATTTTTTTAATTTTCATTGAAAAATTCCCTCCAGTCTTAAATAGCCACATTGCCAGAAAATTGTGAATTGTATAGATCAGCATAGAAGCCATTCTTAGCCATTAACTGATCGTGATTCCCAGTTTCCACAATTGAGCCGTGATCCATGACCAAAATATTATCTGCGTCGCGAATTGTCGAAAGTCTGTGGGCAACCACGAAACTTGTCCGGCCTTTCAACAAACGACCCATGGCATGCTGAATCTGCAATTCGGTCCGCGTATCAACAGATGACGTGGCTTCATCGAGGATCAGAATTTCTGGGTCGGCGACAAATGCACGTGCAATCGTTAATAATTGACGTTGACCTTGCGAAATATTCGATGCTTCTTCGTTTAGAATCGTGTCATAACCCTTAGGTAATTGACGAACGAATTCGTCCACATGAGCAGCCTTAGAGGCCTCGATAATTTCGTCATGGGTCGCATCTTCGCGTCCATATTTCAAGTTATCATAAATCGTCCCCGTGAATAGCCAAGTATCTTGCAAGACCATTGCGAAATGACGACGCAGATCTTCGCGATTCATATTTTGAGTGTCGGTACCCTTCAAACGAATCGAACCACCACTCACATCATAGAAACGCTCGAGTAAATTGATGATGGTTGTTTTGCCGGCACCAGTTGGGCCAACGATTGCGACCATTTCACCAGGTTTAACACTCAAGTTGTAATCCGTCATCAATAAATCTTTGCCTTGATAGCCGAATTGAACATGATCCATCGTTAAAATATCTTTCGTGTCCGGATCATCCGCAACATCTACGTGCGTATCGATCATGTTTGGTTCATCAAACACTTCAAAGATACGTTCTGCAGAAGCGACCGTTGCCTGAATCGTGTTAGCTAAGTTGGCCAACTGCGAAATAGGTTGAGAGAATTGCTGCGTATATTGCAGGAAGGCTTGCACATCACCTAACGTCATATTCCCGGTAGAAACTTTGATCCCACCAAGAACGGCGACGAAGACATAACCTAAGTTGTTGACGAAGGTCATTAATGGCATGATAATCCCAGAAATCAGCTGTGCTTTCCAAGCTGAGGCGTACAATTTCTCGTTCTCTGCCGCAAATTCATCCATGGCAGCTTGTTCATGGTTAAAACTCTTATTAACAATATGACCGGCATAATTTTCTTCGACTTGGTCATTCAACAATCCCAAGCTCTTCTGTTGTGAAGCGAAGAATTTCTGCGAACGCGGTGCGACCACACCGACGACGATCAAACTCAATGGAACTGTTGCCAATGCCAGTAAAGTTAACTGCCAACTAATGGTCAACATCATCCAGATAGTCCCAACCAGCATGACACTACTTGTGATCAGCTGGGTCAGACTTTGTTGCAAAGTTCCGGCAATGTTATCCATATCGTTGATCGCACGCGACATGATATCACCATTGGAATGCGTGTCGTAATAATTGATCGGTAAAACTTGCATTTTTTCTTTAAATTCTTTACGTAAACGATAAACGGTATCCTGTGAAACCCGCGTCATTACGAATTGCATGACGAAGCTCAACAATGCGGATGCCAAATACATAAAGATAACCGTGATGACGATTTCTTGGATCTTGTCGAAATCAACGGGATAACGTCTCATGGCGATCCCGGCTTTTTGCATGGCTTCACCACGCATGACACCCTTAAATAATTCCGTCGTTGCTTCACCTAAAATCTTAGGCGTTCTAACTTGCAGAATTTGCGAAGCAATGGCAAAAATCATGACCACGACTAAGGCAATCCAATACTTGCCCATGTAACCAAATAGACGTTTCGTCGTTCCCCAGAAGTTCTTAGGCTTCTCACCAGGCATAGACATGCCACCAGGTCCGTGACCGCCGCCCATTGGACGAGAACTATGACTAGATCGACTTGATTTCTCACTCATTCATTTCGCCCCCTTGCTTAATTTGTGATTCAACGATTTCGCGATAAGTTTCATTATTTGCTTTCAATTCTGGATGGGTCCCAATACCGACCATCTTACCTTCATCAAGAACGATGATCTGGTCTGCATCAGCAACGGTTGAAACACGCTGGCCGACAATGACGACAACCGCTTTTTGAACAGTTTCATCTTCAAGTAAAGCCTTGCGCAAATTCGCATCCGTCTTGAAGTCCAAGGCAGAAAATGAATCGTCGAATACGTAAACAGATGCTTTTTTAACCAAGGCACGCGCAATGGCTAGTCGTTGTTTTTGACCACCAGAGAAGTTGTCCCCGCCTTGTTCAACGAAAGTATCCAAGCCGTCATCGTCTTTAATGAAGTCTGTCGACTGGGCAATTTCCAGAGCATGCCATAATTGATCGTCTGTTGCATCTGGATTACCATAACGCAGATTATCACGCAAACTCCCCTTGAAGAGCAGTGCCTTCTGAGGAACCATGGCAATCTGTTCTTGCAACGTTTGCGCGTCGACATCTTTGACATTCAAGCCATTGATTCGAACCGACCCAGATTCCACATCGTAAAAACGCGGGATCAAATTGATCAGCGTCGATTTGCCAGAACCAGTCCCACCAATAATGGCTAAAGTCTGTCCCTGTTTAACGTGTGCATCCACACCAGTCAAAGCAGGATTTTCAGCACCTTGATAACGGAAAAGAACGTCGTCAAAGTCAAGACTCGATGGTGTTGTCTCAGAGAATTCTTTTGGCTGCTCTGCAGGTTTGATCGTTGATTGTAACTTCAAAACTTGCGCGATACGGTCTGCCGAAGCTTGTCCACGAGGAACCACAACGAACACCATTGATAACATCATAAAGCTCATTAAGATCTGCATTGCGTAGGTCATAAAGGCAATCATATTCCCAACGGCCATCGATTGATTGGCAATCAATTGACCACCATTCCAGATAATGGCAACGTTTGTCCCACTCATGATCAAAGTCATGACCGGCATCATGACGGCCATAATTGAGAATACCTTGCGTGCATTACGGGTGTAATCTAAATTGGCATCGTCGAAACGGTTCTGCTCGAATTTATCACGAACGAAAGCCCGAATGACCCGAACACCAGTCAAACCTTCACGGAAAACCAAGTTCAAACGGTCGGTTTTCGTCTGCATCGCTTTGAATAATGGCACTGCGAAGTACATGACGATCCCCACAAAAACGATCATGATCGGAATAACAACGACGAAAATACTCGTTAATTGCGCATCCTTCTGATAAGCCATGAAGCTGGCACCGACCAACATAATTGGCGCCATGATCATCATTCTTAATGCCATCATCGCCACGTTCTGAATCTGAACAACGTCATTAGTTGTCCGGGTAATTAATGAAGACGTGCCCACTTGATCGAATTCATCATTCGACATGTAAAGCACTTTATGATAAATATCTTTACGCAGATTTCTACCGAGTCCCTGCGAAGTCTTTGCAGCTAAGTAAACATTCCCAAAGGAGAAAATCACCGACAAGACGGAAACGGCCAGCATCTTCATCCCAGCGCTCCAAATATAATTGGTATCTCCTTTAGCAACCCCATAATTGACCAAATCAGATGTCAAATTGGGTAAATATAAACTCGTGAAAACTTGGCCGACCATAAACATCACGGCAAAAAATACGGCCCAGCCAGAAACGCGCTTTTTAGCAAGCTTAATCATTTGATTCCCTCCCTGTTGTCTCTTTTAAAACACCATACTCAAACCAATTGAGTAACTCAGAAAATTTATTTGCGGCATGGATGGTTGATGCTTGTTGTGCTTCTTCTGGTGATTGGAGAATATGATGGGCTAATGATTGCCCCATAAATCCGAATAACATGTGCAGCAACAATCCAAACTGATCATCCGAAATGCGCAACTTACTCAAATCGGTATTATCTCGAATATCTTGTTGCCACTGTAACCAATCCGGTTTGTGATGCCGGGCAGCAGGTGGCCCACCACTTTTTAATAAGTGCTGATACCCACGATAATCCATTTCCATAAAGATATTCTTGATCAAGCGCTGATCGATCCCATGGGTCAAATAATCGGTGATATCATCATAAGTCGCCTGTAACGCAGCAAACAAATCACCATCATGCTGTTGAAGATCAGATAGAAAACTAGTTTTAAATTTCTCGCGGAAGGTTTCTAGCAAATAAAAGTAGATATCATCCTTGTCTTTGAAATACTGGTAAAAACTACCACGCGGAATTTCCGCCAAGCGAATAATATCGGCGACCGTCACTTCAGAATAAGGCGCATCCGAAAAGGCAGCCCGCGCAGCAGAAATAATCTTGGCTTTTTTATCTGACGGTAAGCCTAAAAACGTCTTGCTAGGCATATGAAACCTCCTTTTTATATGTTGTGAGAGCTGACGGTTGGCTGCGTAGAATAAGTCTATCAATAACTAAATTCGGTCTTTGAATTCAGTTATTGATAACTTATTCATAGCAGACAGTCAGCTCGAACACGATTATGTTGTGAGTAGCCATGGGTTGAAATTGAGCATTAACTCTGAGAGAACATTAAATCTGGTTTTAGATTTAGTGTTCTCTCAAGTTAAGCGGAAATTTCAATGGCTACGAACACAGTTAAGTTGTGAGCCATCACGGGTTGAAATCAATGGCTAAGTCGACAATAACTCAAATCTTGGTCTTAAGATTTAAGTTATTGTCACTTAGCCAGTGATTTCAGTGATGGCGAACACATTTATGTTGTTCGATCTGGCGCATCAAACTCACCCGCCAAGCTTTCACAACCATAATAACTATTTAAAGCAAGTGAGACTTACATCCATGAAAACAATGAGTCTTTCATAAAACAGGGCTAACTCAACAACTAGAATGAGCCGTTAATTCAGGGTTTCCACAATAAATCTAACAAGCTACAAAAAAATGACACGATGTCATGTGACAAGGTGTCATTATAGACGCTTTTATTTAATTAATCAAGAATGCTGTTACTTTATTTTATAGTTATTTAGAAAATTGTCAATTTTTTGAAACGACAGTCCTGTTTTCACAGTGCTCAGAGTAGTTCCACAAATTTCTTTAGATAAATTTTCTTCGCAAAAGTTACGACAACTAAATACGCGACCACTGTCAATAATAACCATGGCCAATAGCTCATTGGCAAATTAGTCAGGCCAATATCATGTCCGATGGTTGTGAATGGTAACAATGAACCGAAGCTAATTTCAACAGCTGAGGCAATCAACAACGCCTTTGCTGCGGTGCTCTGAATAAACGGGATCTTCGGCGTCCGCAACGCATGCAAGACCAGCGTTTGTGTCCACAATGATTCCACAAACCAGCCCGCATGAAACAAAGCGATAAAAACAACTTGCTGTGTCGCGGACAAAGTATGATAACTACCCCCAACAATACCAGGGCAGATTACAAAATACAGTAACAAATAAGTCGTGATATCAAAAATCGAGCTGGTGGGTCCAAACCAAATCATAAACTTGCTGATGCTGTTGGCCGTCCATTTTTTCGGCTTCTCTAAATACTCTGGATCCATTCGATCCCACGGAATTGACATGCAGGCCAAATCGTAAATCAGATTGAGCAATAAGATCTGAACCGGCAACATTGGTAAAAATGGCAGGAAAATACTTGCACATAAAACCGACAACATATTACCAAAGTTAGAACTCGTCGTCGCCTTGATGTATTTCATGATATTACCGAAAGTCTCGCGCCCAACTAATAGTCCAGTAGCGAGCACATCCAAATCTTTATGAAGCAAAATTACATCGGCCGAATCTTTCGCCACGTCTACTGCAGTATCTACAGAAATCCCCACGTCAGCTGTTTTCATGGCTGGTGCATCGTTAATGCCATCACCCATGAAGCCGACGGTGTGACCATTCTCTTTGAGCAAGCTCATAATATGCTTTTTTTGTTGCGGATTCAGTTTGACGAAGACTTGATTGCGTTCGACTGCGGCTGACATCTGCGTCTCATCTAACGAATTCAGTTGTTCGCCGGTAATGAGTTCCGCGTGATCTAAACCGACTTGATTGCACATGGCCCGCGTTACTAGCTCGTTGTCGCCAGTGAGGACTTTGACATTCACCTCAAGTTTTTTCAACTTTTGTAAGGCAGCCTTCGCACTCTTTTTAGGTGGATCCAGAAACGCCAGATAGCCAACTAACGTCATGTCATTTTCCTCAGCCACAGAAAAATTGCGCGGTGCAGTTTGGTAAGTCTTCTGCGCAACACCGATCACACGCAAGCCCTGGGCGTTGAGTTGCGCAACACGCGCCAAAACTTGTTTTTTCTCGGAAGCCGCCAGTGGTTCGACTTCGCCATTTTGTTCAACGTAATGAGTGACTGCCAACATTTCTTCGATGGCACCCTTCGTGATCAATTGCGCGGAACCAGTTTGATCACGGACAACAACGCTCATGCGCCGCCGTTGAAAATCAAACGGAATTTCATCGAGCTTCTCATAGTTAAAACTTTCAGTAGCGAATCGTGCTTTGGTGGCGTTAATAACTGCCACATCCAGCAAATTTTTCAATCCGGTCTGATAGAAACTATTCAGATATGCGGTGCGCAAAACACGCTCGTCTGTCTGGCCAGCGCAATTCAGATACTGCGACAAAACAATCTTGTCTTCAGTCAACGTGCCGGTTTTGTCAGTACACAAAACATCGATCGCACCAAAATTTTGAATGGCATTCAAATGTTTGATCAGCGTACCTTTCTTCGCCATGCGATTGGCGCCGCGAACCAGATTCGTAGTCACGATCATCGGCAACATTTCCGGTGTCAGTCCCACCGCAACCGACAAGCCAAACGTGAGTGCCTGCATCCAATCGCCTTTGGTAAAGCCATTGATGATAATGACGGTTGGTGCCATCAAAGACATGAAGCGGATCAATAACAGCGACGTCTGTTGCACACCGGTTTCAAAATTCGTCGGCGTCGGTTTCGCACCTAAATCTTTGACTACATCCCCGAAAACAGTCCGGTCACCTGTGGCGATCACAATTGCTTCCGCGGTGCCACTGAACACATTGCTGCCCATGAAGACTAAATTCTGATAACTTGTTTCAGAGGCTGCCTCAGTCACGTGCGCGTCGGCATTTTTCTCAACCGGATAACTCTCACCCGTTAATGCCGCTTGCGAAACCGACAAGTCTTTACTCTCTAGTAATCTTAAATCGGCTGGAATCATGGCACCCGCTGACAACTGAACGAGATCGCCACAAACAATGTCATCTGGCGAAATATCACGGATTTGACCTGCACGTTTAACCGAAACGGTCGACGTGACCATCGACTCCATTCGATCTGCAGCTTGGTCAGACTGAACGGTTTGAATCAACGACATCGTCCCGCTGATCAGCACCAAGACAATGATGATCAAGACGCCGAACAGACTACGATCTTGTGGCGCCGCCTTGACGTAATCCGTGAAAAAAGAAATGACCGCAAGCAAAATCAACACCAACGTAAAAGGCGTTAAGTATGCTTTAATCGCCTCGACGATCAAAGGTGTTTTTTGATGATAAGTTAATTTGTTGTCGCCATTTTTGAGACGCGACGCTTCGACTTGTGCGGTTCCTAAACCGGTTCTTCTCGTTTGAAATTGGCGCCGAACTTGAACCGAAGTTGCCCGCGCAAATGAATCATAATCAATTTTTTTCTTCATTGTTATTCCTCTCTTCTCTCAAAAATACAGAGGGAAATAACGTGATATCTTTAGAGTTGCGTCTAGATCAATGTCTGCCACACCCGAACATCACGAAATTCCCTCGGGCTATGGCCATCATCCATCTACGCTCATCTCCTTAAAATTAAAGCAATTTAAAATGAAGCCTACGATATTTTTACCAAACAACTCAACCCCTTCATAAATCTGTTCAACTTAAAACCAGCATCTTCAGACAATCTGCACTAACTCAAAACAAACAAATGAGCCACCGTTTCAAGTTTATAGGCAAAAAAATAACAAGCCCCCAAAACTCACCACCAAAACCACAGCGAAAAGTTAAAAGAACTTGCTAAATAAGCTCAATTGATCTAGTCGTTGGGCTTTAGCACTATACAACGTAGGAATCTGATCAGATCCCAGCTACCTTATGGAAAGCCTTGTATTCGACAATCCCTGTTCTACCCATTGGTGTCTCTCGACTTTTTCTGGGCAGTAGCCTGTGTTCGTATAGGAGCCTCACCTAACAAATCATATTTAATTCTATCTACCATTCCAATTTAAGGCCTATCCTGCGTAAAGTCAAGGAAGAGCCTCCTGACTCAGGTAGGTCACATTTCAGAATGCAAACTGCAAGAACCCGCCACCATGATCTATGTATCAAAAAAGCGTACCAACTCAACAGCACCCATAAAAATGGTGTCATTGAACTTGTACGTTTACTTTTAAATGAATTAGTTATTGATCAATTGGGTCTGATCTGGTTGTAAATTAACTTTTTGTTGATTCACAGTCAATTCCAAATCGTCACCAGCCAGCAAAGTGATCTCACTCTGACCGTGGCCAACCTTAACAGCTAATGAGCGACCGCGAAAATTAACTTTGAATGAATAGCCTTGCCAATTTTTGGGACAGAATAACTTGAATGACAATTGACCATCATGATGGCGCATACCAGCAAAGCCTTGAACAATTGCCAACCAGCCACCACTCATGGATGTGATGTGCAATCCATCGTCGGTATCATTATTGTAATTATCCAAGTCGAGTCGAGCTGTCCGTTCGTAAAGGTTGACCGCTTTTTCTTCTTCACCGATTTCTGCGGCGAGAATACTGTGAATGCAAGCAGACAATGAAGACTCATGAACTGTCAGTGGCTCATAGAAATCAAAGTTGCGTTTCTTTTGCTCTGGTGTGAACTGGTCATTCAAGAAATAGATACCTTGCAAAACATCGGCCTGCTTAATGAATGGCGAACGCAGAATTTTATCCCAAGACCAGTGTTGATTAATTGGCCGTTCTTTCGGATCGATCGAAGATGCCGGACGAATATCTTTATCCAGAAACCCATCTTGCTGCAAGAAAATACCTAACTCCTTGTCTTCAGGGAAATACATATTGTCGATAATGTCTTGCCAGTGAGCAGCCTCATCAGTGTTAATGGCTAAGCTTTCAGCCTTGCCAGTAGAAATCTGTTTCAGGATCGACAAGGTATACTTCAGAACCCAGACGGCCATTTGATTAGTGTACCAATTATTGTTGACGTTATTTTCATATTCATTGGGGCCAGTCACACCGTGGATCATGTATTTCTGAGCGTGCTTCGAATAATGAACCCGATCTGCCCAGAAACGTGAAATCGCAACCAGCACTTCGATTCCATGATCCAATACATAAGTCATATCGCCGGTATAATCGGTGTAATCATAGATCGCATGAGCAATGGCGGAGTTACGGTGAATTTCTTCAAACGTAATTTCCCACTCATTGTGACATTCGATCCCGTCAAAAGTGACCATCGGATACAATGCGCCCTTAAGACCCTGTTGTTGCGCATTATGAAAGGCACCAGGTAATTGACGGTAACGATATTCCAACAATTGACGACTGACTTTCGGCTCAGTGACCGCCAAATACATCGGCACAATATAAGCCTCAGTGTCCCAATAAGTAGCGCCACCGTATTTCTCGCCAGTAAAGCCCTTTGGTCCAACATTCAAACGTGAATCTTCGCCATAATAAGTCATGAACAATTGCAAAATATTAAAGCGAATACCTTGTTGGGCAGCTGGATCGCCATCGATTTGAACATCTGATTGTGCCCAACGTTGCTGCCAAACTTGATCTTGATCTGCTAAGTGTTCTGCAAAAGGCTTCTGACTCGCAGCCTGCAAAATTTCGGTTGCCTTAGCTTGTTGCTGACTTTCTTCGACATCGCGACTCGTCACGACGGCAACTTGTTTGAGCAAATCAACAGACTGACCAGTAGCTAAAGCCACGGTAATTTTTTCTGCGACCGCTTCTTCAGTCACATTAGCTTCGCGCGTAATTTCAGTCGGAGCGCTCACCAGACTTTGCATTTGTTCAGTGACGGTAAAACGTGGCGTGCCAAAAGGATTCGGTTTCGTTTCGACAGTGAGACTGTAACGATTATTGGCCACAGCGGCATGATTTTTTAATTCCCAGAAATTTTCATCATAATTCGAATCTTCGTTATGCACGTTGCTATTGATCAGCGGTTGAAAGACTAATTCGGCCTGACCAGCCAGAACAGTCGCCTTAACCGAAATCAATCCCAATTCTTGCGTTTTATTACTCATGAAACGCGCAAACTCGAATTTAACTTGGACGCCATCTGCAAAATCGCCCACGAAACTCCGGCGCAAGACACCATCATGCATATCTAGAGCTAACGCAAAATTCGTATAGTCGATTTTAGCAAGGTCAACGTCTTCACCATTGACGGAAATCGGAATACTGAGAAAATCGGGCGAGTTGATGGCCTTCCCGAAATACTCAGGATAACCATTTTTCCACCAACCAACACGCGTCTTATCTGGATACCAAACACCAGCAAGATAGAGGCCTTTAAGCGTATCGCCGCTATAATTCTCCTCGAAATTGCCACGCATGCCCATATAACTATTTCCGATCGACGTAATACTTTCCTGCAATCGTTTATCAGCAACTGCCAGCTTGTTTGTTTTGATCACCCAAGGATCAATGTCAAATAATCGTTTTGTCATGATACTACTCCTCTTGTTACTGAATAAATTAATCTTTAAAATGGATTTAATTCGCTTACATCAGTCATTATTGCAACATCTTAGTCGTTAATCAAGGCGAAAATGGATGTTACCGATATCAGAAACGCCACAACACAACAAGTGAACTGGCTAAACATTTGTCTTCAGTCGTGGTGGCGTACTATGAAAAATATTCTAGGTTGCTATTAACTGCAGTTTGAATTTGCGGAAGAGAACGAACTGCTCCGAAATTTCCGAAGTATAGCTTCTTCATGAACTTGAATGACTTAAAATGCATGATTGCGGGTAATGGCGGTATGAATTTGCTCCAGAGAATGAACAGCTCACTTGTGGGGACGGCTCCAGGATTTCCAAAGTACGGAAATTCTTTCGACTGAATCTGAATAGTTTGAAAAGTGTAGTTATTGGGAAACTGCAGCTTGAATTTGCTGCAGAGAATGAACAGCTCACTCGTGGGGACGGCTGCAGGATTTTGGAAGCCCGTCAAAATTCTTCCGCCTAAATTTGGAGCTCTTGCCAAAACCGCAAGATCTCCGAATTTCCCATGCTCTAAGCGACGGTGAACCATATCGCTAAGAGCATTATCACAGTGTGCTGTTCATTCTCTTCCGCAAATTCTGCGGGTCTATTCTAGTAAACAGATTTGGATTCTAAACTGGGCTTTCTCCCCTACGAATCTTTTCTGAGCAACATAAATATTTAGTAGCAAAATATCAAGCTTGATCATATTTCTCGCAGTAAAGTTGTTGACCATGAAATAAACTCATGCACACAAACCCAGTTCTTCCCAGTTCACCACTAAACCAATTCCAGTTTAGGTCGCGGCTGCGCGGGGCAAGTGACGACACTGTGAAACTGCTGTTGCGACATGGTCCATCGTCGCTTACAGCAGGGGCGCATTTCGAGATTTTTCTCAGAGCGGGTTTGGCGATTGAGAAAAAGCTCGAAATCGAGGTGGAAGACTTTTCCCCGAACTTGGGAGAAGCCTGGAACCGTCCCCACAGTAGTCAGTCACTTGCCCCACGCAGCCACGACCGAAGGTAGATAAAATTTTTAACCGGCTAATCAGTCCAAATAGCAAATCCCTTAGCTGCAAGTTGCCCATTTTCGCAATTCTGGCTAAGCAACGTCTGACCTGTTACGGAAATCTGGCAAGGTTGATCACCTAAATTGAAAACAGCTATCAACTTTTTATCTCCCTGTGCACGCGTGAATTGAACAATTTTGCGATCATCATCAACCACATCCCAAGTAAATTCACCTTGCGTCAATAAATCGGCGTTTGCTAACCGGAGTTGGATCAATTGCTGATAGAATTTAAACAGCGAACGATCTTGCGTGGCTTCGTCCCAGTTCATCGGCTTGCGGCAATCCGGATCATTGCCGCCATCCATGCCAATTTCATCGCCGTAATAAACGCAAGGCTCGCCTTCTTGTAAGAAAGTGAAGGCCAAAGTTTGACGCATCAAGACTTTATCATCATCACAGACCGTCAATAACCGGGCTGTATCGTGTGAATCTAAGGTGTTGAGCATGACTTCATTGACCTGCCGTTGATACAGTGTCCGTTGATAATTCAGCCCATCCACCATGCGCGTTGGTGTCAGCGTGTGATTAACAATGCCATTGATCAGTGTTTCCGTGTAGGCATAATTCATGACCGCTGAGAATTGGTCACCAGACAGCCATGTCTGCGAGTTATGCCACACCTCACCTAGAATATAGAAATCACTTTTAAGTTCGCGACAAGTGCTGGCAAAACTGCGCCAGAATGCATGATCGACTTCGTTGGCAACATCTAAGCGCCAAGCATCGATATCGAATTCTTTGATCCAATATGCCGCGACATCCAACAGATATTGTTTGACTTCAGGATTGGCAGTATTTAATTTCGGCATATGCGGTGTGAATGCGAAAGTATCGAAAGTTAGCTCCTTAGCGTTTTCGAAATTATCTGTTGCTTCATACGTCACTGGGAATTTATTAATGTGGAACCATTTCGCAAAGCGAGAATTTTCACCGTTGGCAATAACATCTTGCCACTGAACAGATCGGTCACCAATATGGTTGAAGACGGCATCCAACATGACTTTTATGCCGCGTTGATGGGCCGCTTCAACAACTTGGCGGAATAATTCTTTATTTCCAAAATCGGGATCAATTTCTAAATAATCGATCGTATCGTATTTGTGATTGGAATAAGCCTTGAAGATTGGGCAGAAATAAATACCGTTGACGCCTAATTCTTGCAGGTAATCCAAATGATCCAGAACCCCTTGCAGATCGCCCCCATAATAATCTGTCCGGTTGGGACTCAGATCACTACGCCATGGTTTAACGCCAGGTTGGTCATTATTTTTATCACCATTGGCAAAACGTTCTGGAAAAATCTGATACCAAACAGTGTGTCGTACCCAATCTGGCTCCTTAAACCGATCGACTTCGTGTAGATATGGCATGCGGAACGGATTGCCGTTAGTGCCGATCATTTCGGTCGAGAATGGGAAGACCCCGCGATCGCCATACAAGACTTTTTGATCATCTTTGCCGATCACTTCGAAATCATATTGTGCACGCTTAAATGGTAGTTTTAAAGCAGCTTCCCAGTAATCAAAGTCTTCTGTCGTCGCAATGATCCGCATTGAAGCGGTCTGATAATCCCAATGAGAACTACCAGAGTTATTGGTCAGATCGTCTGTCGTACTTGCGTAAGGATCGCCATAAAAGCAATTCACTGCGGCAACGTCGCCACGCTTGGTCCGTAAACGAACACGAAAATCATTTGGTTGATATAAATAGGCAAACTCGCTTTCAGGGCGATGATAAATTGCGGCTGTTTCCATGAATTAAATACCTCTCTTTAATTAATAACGAATTAACTCTATCTTAAAAAAGCGATTCCAAAACAGCAAGCCTTATTTGAGTTGTTATCGGTAACAGAATCCAGCTTGCTGTGAACCCTTCAAATTACCCGGTATGACTAAATAAAAACCACCCGTCAAAAGGGTGGTTTTTATCGGGAAAAATTAACCTTTGTCTGCACCAGCAGTAATGCCACTGACGTAGTAACGTTGCAAAATAATGAATAAAATTGTGATCGGGATCGCGATGATCACACACCCAGCGACGAAGGCAGTGAAGTACTGACTGCTTAAGCCCTTGGTGTTTGACATCATATTGTAAAGTCCATACGCCACAGTTTTATTCTTGGCACTATCCGTCGATAGAATAATACTTGGGAAGATGAAATCCGTCCAAGGTGCCATGAAGGCTGTTAACGATGTGTAAATAATCATTGGCCGATCCATTGGCAAGATGATGTGGATAAAAATCTGCCATTTAGTTGCACCGTCTAATTCGGCGGCTTCGTCCAAAGACTTAGGAACTGTATCGAGGAACCCTTTCATGATATAGAACCCAAGTCCAGCACCACCAATATAGACCAAAGTTAAGCCAGCCAAGTTTGTCATACCAATTGCCTTTAGCATGTAGTACAGGGCGATCATCGACATGAAGCCTGGGAACATACCCAATACGAGTGCGAACTGCAAGAATGGTTTACGCAGTTTGAAACGTAGACGTGATAAGGAATAAGACATCACCGTCGTTGTAAACGTATTGACAACCGCACAAATCACGGCAATAACGAACGTATTTAGGACCCAAGAGCCGAATGGATATAACTTGTTATTGAAGATTTTCGCATAGTTACTGAGTGTCCATTGTTTGGGAATGAATGTTGAGACGAACCCTGATAAGTTAACTGAGAAACTCGTCATGATGATCCAAGCGATTGGAAAGATCCAAACGATGACTAATGCAATCAGCAGAAGATATCTTAACGATAAAGAAAGCCGTTGTTGACGTTTATATGAATGCATAGAATTTAGCCCTCCTTAAACGCATTTGTACGACGATAGGCCAGCAGTGAGAAGACGGCTGAAATGATGAAGATGAAAATACCTAACGCAGCTGCGATATTATAATTAGGTACCGATTGCATCGTCAATTTGTACAACCAGGTGACCAGTAAATCTGTAGAACCCGCTTGATAAAACTTGGAGTTCAATGGTCCACCACCCGTTAACAGGAAAATCACGTTAAAGTTATTGATGTTACCAATAAACTGTTGAATCAAAGCAGGTGTCATCACAAATAGAATCTGTGGGAATGTAATCTTGTTGAAGACTTGGAAGGCATTGGCCCCATCCATTCGCGCTGCCTCGATCTGATCTTGGGGCAAATTCTGAATAATGGCGGTGACAATCAACATAGTCACCGGAATCCCGATCCACATGTTGGTCACAATGACGGTCAATTTAGCCAAGTTGGCGTTCTGCAAGAATTGAATTGGTTCTGTGATCCAGTGCATACGTTGTAACCAGCTGTTGACTGGGCCGGCATTATCCCAGAACATCGACATCATTAGTAATGAAACGAATTGGGGAACGGCGAAGACAATAACGAACAACGTTCTGAACACGCCTCTAAACTTAATGCCTTTAGATTCAATCAAGAGCCCCAACAAGACACCGAAGACGAATGTTGTTGCAGTTGCGGCAACAGCCCAGACCAAGGTCCAACCTAGAACAGGGAAGAATGTGCCGGCCATGCTACCTGTCAAGATCTCACCGAATGCTTGAAAACCCGTCCAAGAAAACCCAATGGGATGATATTGGTTAAAGTTCGTGAAGGCCATGGTGATCATATAGATTGTTGGCGTCACGGTGAAGGCAAAAATACCAGCCAATGGTAAGAACATCAAGAGTTGATGCAGCCGCGTATCCAACAAGGATGCGAGGTCCTCTTTTGTCGTTGGAATATGCTTGCCATCACGATTCAATGCATAGAGATGACGCGTCGACTTCAAGCTGACATAGTAAAGAACTAATAACAAGGCGATTAAGATGATCGAAATCAACCCAAAGAGCAAGATCACCATCGAAGAATCCGGTTGTTTAGTGACCCAAATACCCTGGTTCTTATCAAATACTCGAGTCAACTTTTTGATTTTGCCTAAACTGCCTAATAAACTGATGGCACTAATGCCATTGTAGAAAAACCAGACTAAGAAAATAACTTCACTCAATAGAAAGACAAGGCCCTTGAGCCATTGTTTATTCTTTAGCTGACTGATTCCCATGATGATGAAGCTAAGTTTCGTAGCCCAATCTCCTTCTTGCCAAGTTTCTTTAAACGTGGCCTCAGGCGCGGTGTGTGCTTTCTTTTTAAACATACGTTTACGGTCCTTTTCCTAATCTAATCTTAAGACAAAGAGGTCAGGCTCAGCCCAACCTCCCCACAGATCATAACAACATTACTTAGAGCTACCAGAAATTCCTTTTTCAAACGATGCAAGTTGTGTCTTGTATTGTGAAGCTGGTGTTTTACCTTTATAGGCATTGTCGATCAGTGGTGCGGCTAAATTCCAGAACGACGCCATCTGGTCCATCTTTGGCATTACAGTACTGAGATTTGCTTGTTTGATCACCGCTTTAGCCACTGGATCAGCTTTAATTGCCTTATTCTTTTGTGCTTTCTTAGAAACAGGAATGGCATTTGTGCCTTTATAAAGCGCAACCTGAGACTTATGGTTCGATAGATATTGGGCTAAGGTTGCCGCAGCTAATTGATGCTTCGATTTTGCATTAACGGCTAAAGTACCGACACCGGCGAATGCCTTCATTTGTTTCTCTTTACCTGAGCCGAAATCGATCTTAGGAAGAATTGAAACACCAAAGTCATCACCTAAGATCTTCTTAACGCTTTGACCATCCCAAGGACCATCAAGAATTGCGGATGTCTTGCCTGCTTCTAAATCACTCAACAGTGCTGAACCTGACTGACGAACGCCCTTGTTGGACTTTTGAGCAGCCAACCAAGTCATGACCTGAACACCTTTAGCATTGTTAACCTTAGTTCCCTTTAGTTTTTCACCATTCTTGCCATAAAGGTAAGTCCCATTTGATAAGAAGGCTGGATACCAGTTATAGGCGTTAGTAAAGTCAGTCCCGATCACACCTGTTGCCGTTAGACTCTTCCATGTTTTGACTTGAGTTGCATTTAATTTTGACTTGTTATAGTAAATGATGTTTGCTTGCTCATCTTGTGGATAAGCTAAATATTGACCCTTCCAAGTCACAGCTTTCCCTGCCAACTTCACATCATTCTTCTTCACCCATTTCTTTGCGGATGGCGATAAGGGATTGATGTAGCCTGCAGCGAACATTGCGCCTAATTGGTCGTTAGGTGCTTTGAAGACATCAGCAGCCTTGGATGGATCTTTGGCCAAATCGGTTTTTGCAGAAGCAGAACCCGATGGACTCGTTGAAACCTTAACTTTAACTTTTGGATACTTCTTCTCGAATTTCTTAACTAATTTCTTGTATGATGGCACATTGTTTGTATCGACCCATAATGTGATGTTACCCTTTGGCTTAGCCGTCGCAGCTGAAACGCTCTGGCTATCAATAGAGGCGACTGTCGCTAATGCTAAAACTGAAGCACCCGCAACCACGATCTTCTTCCATGACTTCATTTCTCTGGTTCCTCCTAGAATTAAAATATGATTTCGCTTACAAGGGTCATTATTACAGCCTCTAGTTTTTTAATCAAGGCAAATACCGATGTTACCGATAACAGAAAAGCGCCAACACTTGAAATGTCAGGCCCATCTGACTTTAGCGCTTGATGCCGCCATCGTTTCCTCAAAGCCGATCGCAAGAAGTTTGACCATTAAGAGCCCTCTTTTTTCAGTAAAGATGTTTGAAATCTAAATTCGTTTCACCGAATCGGATTTAAAGATGCTGACTCACGAAAACGATACTCGACCATGCACCCAAGCTTAATTCTTGGCCAGTCAAATGCCACTCGCCTGTTGCCAATTGCGATTGACCAACGGTGCCTTCTGGCAATTGCACCTTTTGTGCTTGGCGCGAAAGATTCGTGACGACAACAGCAACCTGTTGATCAGAGTTACGTTGATACATAATCACCGACTCCGGCGAATTGAGCAACTGAAAACTACCAGTTGCAAATAACGGTTTCTGTTTCAGCTTCAATAATGCCCGATAAAAGTTAAGTATGCTATCAGGATCCGTCTCTTGCTCTGCCACCGTCGTTTGTTTCTGTGTCACTCTTAACCAAGGCTCGTGTTCAGAGAAGCCGTTGTTGGCACTCTGATCCCAAGGCATGGCTTGTCTAGCTGCTGTCTTATGAATTTGCGACAGGCTTGTTAAAACAGCCTCTTTTTGATCGGCGGGAACTTTTTTACCCAGTTCTGCAACGGATTGATCTTGAAATGCAGAAAAGCGGGTGAGTTCAGCGCTCTTCAAGCCTAATTCTTCACCATAATAAATAATCGGAACGCCTTTTTGCAAATACAACATCGTGGCTAGCGTCTTGATACTTTCAAGCGGATAATCTTCGTCGCCATAAACCGTCGCCATTCTCGGCAAGTCGTGATTACTAAAGTAGAGTGTTGGTTGGGTCGTCTGCGCCAAAACCGTCTGCCATTCGACAATAGAAACTGGCAAGTTGGCGACGTCTAACGCTTCTCGCTGCGGCAACTTGAACTGGTTCTGGACAGCTGTTGCAGGTACCCTTTTTTTCGGTAGATTACGGAAGCTGACAATTGCATCACACAGTTTATTACCGCCAGTCTCACGCGTATACAGCGCGGCTAAATTAGGATCAGCAGAGGCACCCTCGCCCAAAATAAACAGATCAGGATTGATCTTGCGCAACTCGTTAATGAATTCTTGTAAATAAGTCACCACATTAGGCAAGTTTGCAAACATCGGTTCAGCTACAACTGGCTCGTTGGATTGCGTTGGATAATTTTGAGTCAACGTGCCTTTAGCGATGTGAATAAAGGCATCTAGTCGTAACCCATCCACCCCTTTTTCAACCCAGAACTTAGCGACCTCGATCATCGCCTCACGTACTTCTGGATTCTTCCAGTTCAAATCAGGCATGTGCTGATCGAAAAGGTGGAAATAATAGGAACCAGGTTCACTAGGATGCTCTGTCCAAACGGAACCGCCGAAGAATGAGCCCCAATTGTTGGGTGGCAAGCCATTCTCCGTTCTCTCCCAAATATAATAATCACGGAACAGACTGTTCGGTCCTTTCAACGCATCTTGAAACCAAGGATGCTGATCAGATGTATGATTCAAAACAAAATCCATCATCACATGTAATCCTAGCTGATGGGCTTTCTCAATCAGCTCGTTCATGGTGCTCATGTCACCAAATTTCGGATCGATGGTGTAGTAGTTCGATACATCATAGCCATTATCAACTTGGGGTGACGTAAATACGGGATTGAGCCAAATCGTGTTCACACCCAACGCCTTGATGTAATCCAGTCGATCGATGAGGCCGCGCAGATCACCGATTCCATCATTATTACTATCTTGAAAACTACGAGGATAGACTTGATAGACAATTGCTTGGTCATACCATTCTGTCATGTGATTCATCCTTTCCTGTTGCCTGAGTACGCTAGATTAATTGGCTCAGCACAACAACTCAATACCTATCATAGAAAAGCGATTACAGAACAGCAAGCACTTTCGTTGATGTTATCGGTAACAGAATTGTTTTGTCGGTTTTAAATGAGTATGGCGTTTCCGAGTTTACAAAACCTCTGGTTTTTGCTTAACTGCAGTTTGAATTTGCTCCAGAGAATGAACAGCTCACTTGTGGGGACGGCTCCAGGATTTTGGAAGCCCACCAAAATTCTTCCGCCTAAATTTGGAGCTCTTGCCAAAACCGCAAGATCTCCGAATTTCCCATGCTCTAAGCGACGGTGGACCATGTCGCTAAGACCATTATCACAGTGTGCTGTTCATTCTCTTCCGCAAATTCTGTGGTCTATTCTAGTTAGCAGAGTTGGATTCTGAACTGGACTTTCTCCCGTACCAAGCTTTTATGCGCAACTTGATTTTCCTGGTGGCAAAATATTCAACGTGATCATATTTCCAGCAACAAAACAATCGACGAAGGAATAAAGTCCTTCCACCTAAATCCAGTTCTTCCCAGTTCATCACTAAACTAATTCCAGTTTAGGTCGCGGCTGCGTGGGGCAAGTGACGACACTGTGAAACTGCTGTTGCGACATGGGCCATCGTCGCTTACAGCAGGGGCGCATTTCGAGATTTTTATCAGTAGCCGCACCTGCGACTGAGAAAAAGCTCGAAATCGAGGTGGAAGAATTTTCCCAGAGTGTGGCGCAACATGGGTTGAAATCAACAGCTAAGACGTCAAGACACAAGAATTGGTCTTCATTCTTCGTGGCTTGATCTCTTAGATGCTGATTTCAATGTTGCAGAACACGTTTCGGGAAAAGTCTGGAACCGTCCCCACAGTAGTCAGTCACTTGCCCCACGCAGCCACGACCGAAGGTAGACTAAGAATTTTAACACTCCCTAGTCATCGCCACTCATGCGAACAAACTCGCTCATTAAAAAAGCCCACCAAGTATGGTAGGCGAATAATTTAAGTCAAATGATAATTACGAGTGGTTTGTCGCCGAATCAATTCTGGTGAAAAGGCAATTTCCATCCGGTGCGTCCGCGTGGGTTGATGATCTTCTGTCAACGGTAGACCCCAGTTAATTTTTTGTAGCAGTAATTCCGCACTCTTACTGCCCATATCCATTACCGGTTGTTTCACCGTCGTCAGCTTTGGCTCCGCAATTTGATCAAGGAACACGCCATCGAATCCGATAATGCCGAAGTCTTCAGGAATGTTTCCGTTCATATGTTGGATACCACGTTCGACGCCGATTGCTAGACGATCACTCGAGCAAACAAAGCAAGTATTTTTTTCAAACTCCTGCCAATGCTCCTGAATATAATTCTGTGATTCAGATGAATGATTGCCGAAACGCACGATCTGCGGATCACGGCCGGCTTTTTGCATGGTGCCCATGTAGCCACGTTCCCGCGAATACTCGAACGACTCCTTTAACTCGATTCCGAAATAAATAATGTGCTCATAGCCGTCGGTAATTGCGGCGCTAGTCGCTAGAAAAGTGCCATATTTATTATCCGAATCCACGAAATCATAATTATGGCGGTTCTCGCCAAAAAGAATCGTCGGTCGATTTAACTCTTGGATCCATTCGAAATCACTCTGACGTGCACCAGTAATAATATAGCCATCGCAATCACCGATGCCGGCATTTTTTTGCGTGACCACTTGTAGCGCGTATTGGTGACCATTCAAAAATTGAGCGACGCCCATTAATAGCGTCGCGTAATAAGGTTCTACTGTGTCCACTTTTTCTAAAATGATCAACTTAATGATCCGCGTTGTGTTTGCCGCAAGCGCCTTGGCCGCAAAGTTAGGTTGATAATTCAATTCTTTCATAGCTTTGAAAACCAATTGTTTCAGTTCATCCGTGACTTGTTCGGGATGATTGATCACCCGTGAAACCGTCATTTTGGAAACATTCGCCAATTTGGCCACATCATTCAGTGTCGCGATCGAACTCACCCTCTCCTATAAAACAGCGTCGGTATAGTTTAATTATAAAAGTTACGCGAAGGTTTAACAAGCCGAGATGTTTTCTAGACCTAGATACCTTGATACAGGCTAGAATTCTAAGACTCTGATGTCGAAAAGTTTTGGCAAAATTGACTTTAACACTTTCTTGCTATTCTAAGCCTTTGCCAAACAAAACGCCCACCTGCATTTGCAAGTGGGCGTTTATTTATTTAAGAAATTGAAATAGCCATTGGCTGCCATACAATAGCACAAAACTATAGGCAGCAATCGTGAAGGGTTTCAGCAAGATGATGATGGCGCTGAACTTTTGCCAAGACATCTTGGTTAATCCCGCAATCAGCACCAAAACATCATCTGGTGCGACTGGTAGAAAAATCGCGGCGGCGAAAAACCAATCGAAGGCTTTTTGATTCTTGGTTTTGTCAATATAGCGATTGTAAACCTTCTCCGGAATCACGTGGAGAATGAAATCTTGTCCGTAATGTCGCGCCAAGAAAAAGTTGATAAACGAGCCAGTCACAATTCCGATATAGTTGTAAACAAATCCCCACAATGGGCCGAAAATAACGACACCAACAGCAGTACTAATGCCACCAGGAATAATGGGAATGACCACTTGGACGATCTGAATACCGATAAAAATCAACGGACCTAATAATTGACGGTGAGCAACGTAACTTTGTAGCGCAGTTTGGCTACTAAACAGTCCCATTTGCCACCAATAGATAGTCAAGCTAATGATTGCCATCAGCGATATCACTGAAGAAATGTTGATTAGTTTTCTACTAGCTTGCGCATTCACTGCTTAACCCCCTAAGTCAATTCTAGATCATTAATTCGTAAACAGATCCAGATTAAAAATCGCTCCACTCATCATGATCATCGTGTTGACGCTTAGACACATCTTTTTCTTTGACATCATAAATTTCCTTACGGATGTGTTGAGATGAAGATGAAGTCGGATGTCGCTGGTAAGTTGAACGGGTTGTCCATGAATCACTTCGATCAGAACGACGCGCGAAATAATTCACGATCGCCGCAATGATAATCAGGGGCAGTAAGAATTTCAAAAGCCCGAAGAAAATCCCAATAGCACCGGCGATCAACGCGAAAACGATGATCAATAAAATGGGAATGAAAAATAAAAATAAGATAAACGGCAATGCAAACACCTCTCAACTAATTAGAAATTACTCCAGTTACTATCATGATCGCGATTAGGACGACTCGTTGTAGAACCATCATTGCGGTTGGACGCTGACTCTTCTGGTATGATCAACCAGAGTGCCAAATATATCCAGAAACCACTTGATGCGAGTAATACCATTAGCGCAAAAGCCACACGTACTAATGTTGGATCAATATCGAAATACTGGGCGATCCCACCGGCAACACCGGCAATTTTTCGATCAGTTCTAGAACGGTATAAACGCTTTTTCATCATTAACTCCTCCAAAATAAACAAGTATCGTACAAAAACCTATCTTACGCAGCCAAAACCATGGCTCCTCACAGCTTGAATTGCGCTCAAGTTAACTGTCTGCTATAGATAAGCTATCAATCACTGAATTCACAAACCGAATTGAGTGATTGACGAGCTTATCTTACGCAGCCAACCGTTAACTTTCGCAGCTTGATTATTGGTTATCCTTTAGATAAATGGTGCCTGAGGTGCTGCTTAGGTTTAAATCGGCGCCTTCTGTGTCACCGCGTTTAAAGTTTAATCGTTTGCCTGTGGTTGTCTTTTCATCCATAATTTCTAAATTAGCCACACGGGTGTTGACGGTGCCGAGGCGTGTTTTGGCCACGCCGTGAAAATCAAGTGTGTTTTCTACGGCAATTTTAACGGTGCCATGAACAGATGAAGCATCTAAGCGATGAAGATCATCATTGTGCAACGTTGCCTTGACACTGCCATTAACGGTTGAAAGGTCGCCAGCTTGAACGTTGGCATTCAACGTGACGTTCCCATTAACGGTGCTGAATAAAGCCTCACGCAATTTGCTATCGGTCAATTCGACGGAGCCATTAACACCCTCGAATTCGATCATCGTCGCGTCAATGTTGCTCAGAGAAGTTTCACCATTAGTTGTCTTCAGATAAATATCTTTACCGGAAAAATCTTTGATCTCAATGTTGCCGTTTAAAAGATTCATGGTGACGTGATCATAAGTGCGTTTTGGCAGGTAAATTTGTAAATCTGCTTGAACCCGTTTGTTAGGCACTTGGAAAACAAAACGATCATCAGTCACTTCAATGTGGCTGCGCTTCAAGAACGAAGTCAGTTGATCTGCTTCTTCCATTTTGCCATATAGCTTGATGTTCGCGGCAACTTTAATATCCTCTTTATCCCAGCTAGTCAGCTTAACTGCACCGTTGGCATTTTTGATATCAAGAATCGTGGCTTGAGCATCCTCATAGACAAAATCGTGCTTGAAACTTGATGAAACAATGCCAGGCACTTTGATCGTGACATCATTCCAATCGATATTATCGACCACATTCTTAACGGTATCGCGAACGAAGCCGCCGATCGATGTGCTAAAATCAGAAACCTTTTCGCCAAAATCGTTGAATGTTGACGTCGTGTTGTCGCGGATCTCGTCGAAATGAATGCTTTCTTTGATTCGTTCACGCGTTAACTTACCGATTTCTTTATTTAAGCCGCTAATTTTATCCGCTAATTCTGACTGAGCAAGTTCTAGATTTTCAATGGTTTGTTGCAATTCAACCACACGGCCCTTAGCTTCAGAGCGTTCTTGAACTTTCTCTTCGGTCAGGCTGTCAAGGTCTTCCATGGCATCGATGACTGTAATATGCTCTTGGTCACGGTCGATTTGACGTTGAACGGCAGAAATTTTTGTTTGCGTTTCTGCCAGTTTGTCATTTTCTCGGGCCAAGTCAGCCTTAAGCTCACTCAATTGTTGCTCGTATTTGTTTAAAACTTCATCTTCTGCTTCATCTTGATCATCTTGATCTTGATCGGCTTCAGGTTGTGCTGTCGTTGACTGTGATTGTGTGTGAGTTGTCTGTTCTTTTGTAGCATCAGTAGCAGTGTCTCGCTTCTTAGCCAGATTTTCTAATAATACCAAACCTTCTTCGGAAGTGATCACACCTTTTTTAACAAGGTCTAAAATTCGTTCGCGTTCATTCATGTTATTAACCTCCATTGGTCTTCACATCTGTTGATTACATAGTTCATTATGGACGGTTCGGCGTGATAAGTCATAGGTCAAAGGATGGATTTTCACATCAGTCTCTGGTGAAAAATAGACCCAGTTAGACTGATCATCATTTCTTTTATTTTGTCGGAAAATAAAAAAGCTAGCAACCACGACGTTCTTCACATCGATTGATCACTAGCTTTCTATACAAAAATGGGCCCCCTCGGAGTCGAACCGAGATTTCAAGAACCGGAATCTTACGTGCGATCCATTACACTAAGGGCCCATAACATTACTAGTTTATCGAAAACTACGACAAATAGCAAGAGCAAAATAGCTAGCGAATCAATATCTTAACCAATTAATTCAACCGACCACGTAAAGAGACCAGGCATGAAATTCATGTCTGGTCTCTTTTGGGTTAGTTTTTTATTTGTGAGTCCCTTAAATATTTCTAGGCTACCACATCAAAGGGGGATTTGATGTGTTTGGAGAGCCTAGACTATTTAATACCTGTTGATAATTGCCAAGTCAATGTCGTTGTGTAAATTGCATTTTCGACAACGGCTGTCGTTGGTAAAGTTAATTGAATATCTGTCTTGTTCCAGCCAAAGACGTTAGCACCCTTACCGTAACCATCTCCTGCTGTTGCAACAGTATGATAAACATCTGTTGATGACAATGGTAATACTATTTTAGTTGAAATTGCTGTAACATCTCTATCAGAGGTACCGATTGAAGCATCGTAACCTTGATCTTGTTCTTCTGCTGTTAACGCAAAGATATCTTGTGTACGACCGTATGCAGTCTTGTCAAACGATAAAACCGCATCGTTAATAGGAACGCCTGCGTTATTACCTTGGTCTGTTTGTTTCTGTAATGAATCGTCAGCTTTAACACTCAATGTCCAAGAACCAGGTTCTGAAGTGTTCTTATCATCGTCTGGATCTTGGATTCGAGTGGCTTGTTTATCAACAACTGTTGCCCAAGCTTTACCTGCAACCTTAGTCAATTGTGTATCTGACGTATTCAGAATAGCAGTTTGGTTGGTGTCGCCACCTTCATAGTTAGGGTGACGATTGTTGTCATCCTTGCTCATATTCTTACCATCAGCCATGAAAATAGGATACTTAGCATAAAATTGTTCATGGTTACCAAAATCTAAAACGTGAGGGACCATTTGTAGACGAAGGTACCCAGTATTACCGTTAGAACTGTTATCACCAAACGAAATACCGACAGTAGTGTTGTCTGTCTGTGGTAATGCAACTCCACCGTTTGCTTCTGCATTGCCTTCTTGCGTGGCCGCAAATGATGCCCCAATTGGCGCCATTGCTAATGCTGATAATACTGTTGCCCCCGCAAGCAGTGTTCCTGTTAATCTCCCGAATTTCATAAGAAATTCCTCCCTTAATTTTGCGCACAAGCGCGTTTTTTATAACTCGCCTACGTTCGTAAGCTGGTTATACAATAGTGATGGGTAGTGCGTCTGGCGATCAATTACATATTGATCGTCTTGAAAGTATTGAAATCCTAATACGTGAGAATGGTAAAAACTATCGTGATCGCGAAGATAATGGCTAGGCAACTGGTAATGCCGATGACGCCCCATTTCACTCGCTTGTATCCGAATTTCTGAATCAGTTTATTCATCATGATCGACTTCCTTCTTCTTGTGCTGATAATGCTTGATCAGTGTGATGATGCAGGCAATTAAGGCCACCGTAATGGCACCTGCGAGAATTAAACTCACTTGTTGGTGTTGCTGATATTGCTTCTTCGAAACGAGTTGAGCTTTTCCTTGTTTGACCAAGAGATAGCGTACCCGCTGCTCGCGATAATCATTTGTCTTAAAATTAAACGTCAATTGATGATAGCCACTAGTCAACCGATAACCTGACAGATCCCAATTCAATTTGAAAGATGAGTCTGGCGCAATTTTCAGTGATTTTTTAGTGACTTGATAATTTAAGAAACCAAATAATTGATGTCGTAATTTTAATTGTGCTTGGCCATCCTCGATCAATAGTGGATCAGCATTGACAACTCTGAATTCAAATGATCTCGGTAATTTCTTTTTCTGGACCAGCGTGACTTTCGTCAGTGCGAGTTGCTGCAAGTTTGCCGGAACCAACTTTTTCCCGTTTAAAACCAAACCAACCGTATAGACGAATCGATTCTCGACTGCGCCTATGCTAGTATCTGCTGCGGAATAAATGTTAATTGCGGCTAGCTTGGTGCCAGCGAACAACTGCTTCTTGGTATGAATATTAATCGGCACATTCTCGGCTTGACCTGCGGCAATTTTCACAGATTCCGGAATCGAAACATATGAGCTACCTGGCTGTGGTAATAATTGCCGATTCGTTTTGGTGAGTGGTTGATAGCTGATACGGCCATCTGTTTCGGTTTGACCATTCACAACTGCTAATTCAACGGTGATCGTTTGTTTGGTCGGATTATAAATTTGAATACTTTCACTGCGTACCTGACCAGCTTTAAGTTGGAGATTGAAATAACCTAGTGATGAGCCGCCAATATTATCCGTTGGCAGTTGCGGTCGAATCGTGAAAGTTGCTGCTTCAGAAGTCGCATCCGTTGCGGCGTTGACCTTGCTCGTCGTTGCTAGAAACAAGCTGAGACTACCAACGGCGAGCATTCTAGTTAGCCAACGCATTAGTGCTTCAACCTCACGACGTAAACGAGAAAGCCACTCGAGATCGCCAACAAGGCGCCACTGACAATTGCCCCGTAAAACCAATGATTGATCGGTTTTTGCATGGCTTGTTCGTTGATTGTTTTCACAGCGCTATCGGCAACGGTAAACTTCTTGTTGAACTGCCAAGTGTGCGGAAACTTGTTGAAAAAAGTGAGGCCTTTGACTTTCACCTGAATCTCATAATCGCCTGGCTTCAAGGCATCGTAACTCCAAGAAATCGGAATGTTCAACAAAGAATTGGGTGCGATGCTGAGATTAGTTGCTTTGTAAACGTGTTTGGAACCATTGAATCCTTTTTGCAGAATCGTCGCGTCCACACTCGCCTTCGTAATTGCCATGGGCTGTGTGTTGCGCAGTTTAATTCCCATAGCTGGATGACGTCGATATAGAATTGGTGCCGTTTCGCCATAACTCAGCTTGGGATAAACTTCATAATCTGTCCCGCGCAGAACCACCCCCACAGAGTAGGAATAATTACTGGTCGTGGCGGTTGTTTTTGTATCTGGTTTCAACCGTTCGAGAAAATGCCAGTCGCCATAAATCATACCTTTGTAGCCGGCTTTGGGCATTTTGATCGTCGTCGACAACATCTTCGTCTCGCCAGCTTTCAGAACAATCTTTTGATCACCCTTAGTCAGCGTGGCAATTTGCGTGAATGATGTTTTTAAACTCTTGTCGAGCAACGAACTATCTGTAGTGAAATCGATATTGCCACCCATTTGCGTATAAGCATTACGCAGGGAACTTTCAACCGTAATTTTCTTGTTGGAAAAATTCTGGATCCGCATCTGAATCACACGAGTGCTGTCCGGTTTCAAAAGTAAATCGAAATAATTAAGGCTGGCATTGACCTGTTCCTCCGGTAAAATCGGTTGAATTTCAAAATCAGCAGTTTGCGTTTGCACATCTGCATGCACAATTGTTTGTTGACCGAGAATAATTCCCAGAAATAGGCTGAGACCGATCATCCAACTGAATACGCGTTTCTCCATCATAATTATTCCCCCCCAGGAGCAAGTATTAATGACCAAGTTAAGACTGACTTATACTCGGTTTTGTAGCGCTTAGTTGTTGCGGGTACATGCAAGCCAATGCTCTGACTTGCGGTTGCATTTTCGCCAAATTCATAACGCCAAATATGATAACCTGAATTATCGTATTTCGTATTTTCTGGATCGGCAACGCCGTTTTCTATCGCGTCGAAATAGTGTCCGACTTTAGGCATGGTCAAGATCGACGTTGCCTCGGCTTTTGGTGTTAAGCTAAACGCGTCTTTTAAAACTACGCCGGTATCATTGGTCGTTGCACCACTTGTATCTGCATCGGTTGGAAAACTCGGATCCAGATCATCATCTGTGGTGAGTGAGGTCGTGGATTTGAAAGTGCCATTTTTAAAATTCAATTGCGCATCCGTGAGCTCGTGTGCAACTTGTAAATTCGCATCAGCATTAGTTGGATCGGCTTCTGATTTGAACTGATCTTCTTGTTGCACGTTCAAAGTCCAGCCATCGATTCCGTAATAGTCCGCAATGGTGATGCCGTGCGGAATCGACTCACCGGTTTCGGACTTGCCTGCGGGCAGATTATACGTTTTATCGATATTCTGCGCTGGAAAAGTTCCGAAATTCCACGTTTTTTCCGTCCTCAGTCCGATCATCGCGCGTTCATATCGATAAGTAATAATTTGCGTCTCCGCAGTGATTGCAGGATTATATTTTTCTGCTTGACTATAGGTTGCTTGCGTCAAGTCGCCGTCGGTTGTGTAATCAACCACCGCCCAACCAGGAACTGTTTTAGGACGGTAATTTTCTGCTGACAATTCACTGACCGGCGTTCCGACTGGACCCTCGACGGTTGCTTCACTAGCGACGGTTGTAGGATCACTCATCTCAGATTGGCGATCGACATAGCGGAAAATAATTTTGCCAGAAAGCGATTGGCGCGTGATCGACGTGATATTCGAGGTAATTTCATCACCAGTCGCCGGTTTAATCGTAGCCTGATTATCGATCGTGGCCGGCGCATTTTCTGGCGCAGTTTTATCGTTCACGGTTGCTTTGAAACGGATTTGGAACTGAGCGCCTAACTTAATTGCTTCCGGGAATGAAATCGTCTGATCTGCTTGAAATTCGGTGTCATCATAATCGCGGAACGTCCCGTTATCACTAGGTCCAGAAACCTGTAGCGAACCCGCAACATAATCATGACGAATATCTAACAAGTCGCTGAGCTTCCCAGTATAAATCCCGGTCATATTCTTGTAAGTCAACTGGTAATCGATCGTGTCACCAACGTCGGCTGTGGTCGTGGTCGTCCACGTCGCGTCCGTTTCTTTTTCGTTCTTCAATTCTTTGGTCAGCGCCAATTTTTCGGGCTCGTCGATTTTTTGGTAGTAATAATTAACGTGATAAGTCTGCGTTCCCGAAAAAGTGCCTTGATCTTTCTGATCCGCCGTATCGGCATCGAACTTTTCAATATAGTGGTATAAATTACCATCTTTTTGAATCCACTCCGGACGATCAGTCGCCGCATTCCACGCCGCCCCGATTTTACCCGTCAACTTCTGCTGATCCGCAATAACCGCATTAGTTCCGTCTTCAAGAAAATTAACTTCAACCGGCATTGGCATCAACCGATTGATCGTCGTCGTGTTCGAGGTGATCGAAGTTCCAGTTGTCGGAATCACTGTGGCCTGGTTCGGAATACTTTGCGGATTAGTAGTCGTCGTTAATTTATCATTGACTGTTGCTTGAAAACGCACTTTGAAACTCTGACCAGATAAAATATCATAAGGAAAATCAATCAGGTTATTGGTTACAAAACCCGTATCCGGTAATGTGACAAATTCCCCGTTAGTATCAAGCGTGGCGATTTGGAGCGAATTCTTAACGTAATCATGACGTGCATCTAAGGTATCTTTGATTTGACCCTTGCTAATGCCAGTCAAGTTGGTGTAAGTCATTTCATAACTGACCACGTCGCCCACATTAGCTGTCGTTGTCGTCGCGTAATTAGGATCTGGCGTCGTCATATTTTTAACTTGTTTAGTCAGGACATAATTTTCTGGTGGCACTTTTTTCTCATAGAGGTACGTGATCGTTCGCGTAGTTGCGTCGAACGTCCCTTTATCCAGCTGACCAGTCGGCGTCGTCGTGTATTCACCGGTGTAGTGATACCAGACACCGCTAACTTGAATCCAATCTTGCCGACGCGTCGAACCATCCCAAGCCTCGCCAAGTTCCCCGTTCATAGTAACTGGCGTGGTTAAAACGATGTTAGTCCCTTTTTCCACAAAGTTTAAAGTGACCGGTGCAGCCGTTTGGGGAAGCTTGTCAACACTGACAGCCTGAAAAGTTGCATATGCACCCGTGGCACCCGTATAGCCAAAGTAGACATGATCACTCTTGAAATAAGTCTGCACATTATCTACGTGGAAGGTTTGAGTTGGATAAGTACCTTGCCCATCGACCTGTTCACCGAAGGTATAGGTCAAATCGCCACCTAAAACACGAATCCCATTTGTGTAAGTTATTTTTGGCATCCAAGAAACTGAAAACTTCCGCCACTTGTTATTCGCTAATGGAAAAGATAAATTTCCGAGTAAATACTGGAGATGTTTCAGGTCTTTCGAATTGTTCGAAGAAACCAAACGTGGCTGTACAACGGCAATATGACCAACTAACGATGGATCCACTGTCGTCCAAGGAATATCGACATCAAAAAGATCATCGGCTTTACCAGGAATGTTATTCCACCAATCATCCATTTCAATTGCTAAAGCATTTTGAACATAGTTGGTATCGATCTTCCCGCTATTGATCCAACCGTAAGGATAGACGCCCAACCCACCAGCCTTCGAGCCATATGCGCTTTGCCCACGTGAATCATTTTGAAGAACAAAAGCCATACCATCCGCAACTGATCCCTGCTTATCGCCAAGGTAATGCCAGGTGTTATACGTGAATGATTGGTTAAGATCAATCTTATTCTTTGACCAAATACTACCTGATTGTTGCGATTTACTTGGTGTAACGACAATTGCTTGTTGATAATTGGTCATGAAATCGGAATTACCGAATCTGGGATTGATAACAAACTGGTCTTTGATGTTCAGCGTCGATGCCGGTGGTGCTGGAACACTACCGGGTTTTGCAACTGCGGCTGAAACACTATTCACTGGAAAAAGTGTAAACAAAATAAAGATAACTAATGTTTGAACTAGCGCACGAAAAATTTTACTGCGAGTCATTGACTTCTTCCCCCGTCATGCTGAACGAACAAGTAATTAGGTCCCCCAACCATTAATACATTACCTGTTAACGTTTTATTTATCTGGTTTGATTATACTTCATACACCACATGTTGTGGTGGTCAGAAATTAACCACTACTGGTCAATTTCTGACTACAGTAAGCGTCATCATTGATCTATTAGCCTTTTAGAATATAAAAATAACATCCACAAATTTCTATGGATGTTATTTTAAGGGTTGCTTTTTTAATTCTAAGCGGATTCGGCTTGCATTTTCTCAGCCATCTCGTTTAATTTACGTAAGCGGTGATTGATGCCTGACTTGGAAATCGCGCCGCTGGGGACGAGCACGCCTAATTCACCTAGTGTTTTTTCTGGGTAAGTTAGCCGCAACTCGGCAATTTCTCGCAGCTTCTGTGGCAGCGATTCGAACCCGATCGTACCGGCTAAATACTTGATGTTTTCAATTTGCTTCGTTGCCGCATCGATGGTCTTATTCATATTCGCATTCTCGCAATTAACCAGTCGATTGACCGAATTGCGCATGTCACGAACGATCCGAATATCTTCAAACTTCAACATCGCATTCGTCGCACCGATCACTTGCAAAAAATCGGCGATCCGTTCCGCTTCCTTGAGGTAACTAATGTAGCCGCTGCGCCGTTCGGAAGTTTTGGCGTGCAAGTCGAAATTATTCATTAACTGCAAAATATCGGCATTGTGCGTCTCGTACAAAGAATAAATTTCCAGATGATAACGACTGGTCTCAGGATTGTTCACACTCCCCCCTGCCAAAAACGCACCGCGCAAATAAGAACGGCTCAATTGATCATCGGTCATGATCCAACCGGGAATGTGGGCATTGATCGTCAACTGATCACCGCCCATAATATCCAAATCCTGTAAAATCATCATCGCTTGACGATTGATCCGCACAATATATTGATTATTTTTTTTGAGTTTCATTTTACGCTGAACAGATAATTCAGCTTCGACTTTATAAACAAGCTTGATCAACGAATAAATTCGCCGCGCCGTCGCCGGATTTTCAGTTTGCACATTGAGCGTAAACTGATGATTACCGATCGACAGCGACCCATTCATCCGCAACAAAGCCGCCAATTCAGCACGGGCATGTGCAGGATGAACCTCTAAGAGCGTCAACTCTTTCTTAACATCACTCGCATAAGATGCCATTGTGCACATCCTTTCTAAGTTGTGAGAGCAGACAGTCAGCTCGAACACGATTGTGTTGTGAGTAGCCATGGGTTGAAATTGAGCATTAACTCTGAGAGATGATAAAATCCGCTTTTTGGATTTCATCATCTCGCAAGTTAAGCGGAAATTTCAATGGCTACGAACACGTTTAAGTTGTGAGCCATCACGGGTTGAAATCAATGGCTAAGTCGACAATAACTAAAATCTTGGCCTTAAGATTTTAGTTATTGTCACTTAGGCAGTGATTTCAGTGATGGCGAACACATTTACGTCAAAAGTAATATCATTTATTGATATGTTGAAACGCGCGATTCAGAATTTCCGTCGCAACTTTATCCCCATCGTGGAAAACCCCGTGGTCATGCAACGAGAGAAAATTATCGGAAATAATACAATCACATTGTTTTTGTAACCCAGCAAAATCATGCTTGACTTGCAGTAGGTATTCATCGTATTTATGGTAATCTAGATCGCCCGGTTTAACTTTTTCTGAATTGATCAGTACGGTGTTCACAAATTTACCGCCTAAATGCTCGTTGATGACGCGCACATGTTCGGCATCTGTGAAGCGTTCCGTTTCGCCCTTCTGGGTCATGATATTGCAGACATAAATTAATTCGGCGTGGCTCTGACAAACTGCTTCGCCGAGATTTTTGATCATTAAGTTTGGTAAAATACTCGTGAACAAACTCCCTGGTCCTAAAACGATCACGTCCGCTTCTTGAATCGCATTGATCACGGGTGGAACCGCCTGGGGTGTTTCTTCGGGTGTGTCTGTATCCGTCACCCACACATGCTTGATCTGCTTGCGTTGACCGGAAATTTCCGTCTCGCCCGCCGCAATCGTGCCATCCATAAACTCCGCGTTTAGCGTCAACGGTTCGTTGGAAGCGGGGAAAACATGCCCATCAACGTTCATCATCGTGGATAACGTCTGGACGGCATCGAAAATATTGCCGCGCATTTCTGTCAGCGCCGCAATAATTAGATTACCAATCGCATGCCCCGCGAAAAAAGCATCCTTACTGTCAAATCGATATTGAAAAATATCTAAAAACGACGGCGAAGAATCAGACAGCGACACTAGAACATTACGGATATCTCCAGGTGGCACAACGTTGATATAATTGCGGATAATGCCTGACGAACCACCATCATCTGCGACGGTCACGATTGCAGTCACATCCGCATTTTGTTTGCGTAAGCTATTTAAAATAACCGGTAATCCAGTTCCGCCGCCGATGACGACGACTTTAGGACGGCGGCCCTTGATGACTCGAACAATTCGATTATCTGAACTCATGAGCGATTCACCGTTTCCTTCCGCTTATCCAGATCACGGTGCGTAATATCGACTGGATATTTTTGTTCGATCAAATCTTTGCCTAGTCGTTGCGCTAATGCGACCGAACGGTGTTGACCGCCCGTACAACCGATAGCGATCGTTAGACTGGTTTTGCCTTCTTTGACATAGCCCGGCATCGCGGTTTGCAACAGGGCAATCAATTGTTGATAGAAAGTTTCGGCGGTGGGCTGATCGAACACATATTTAGCAACGGCAGGATCAAGACCCGTCTTCGGTTTGAATTCAGGCACATAATAAGGATTCGGCAAAAAGCGGACGTCCAAAACAATATCGGCATCAATGGGCAGTCCATATTTAAATCCGAAAGACATTACTTCAATATGAAAAGTGGGAACGTTAGCGATTTTAAAGTTATCGAAAATTTCTTCACGTAATTGGCGCGGCGACAAACTGGTGGTGTCGACGATCAACTGGGCGCGATTTTTCATTTCTTGCATCAGTGCGCGTTCTTTGACGATACCATCCATTAAGCGGCCTTCCATGGCCAAGGGATGTGAACGGCGTGTCTCTTTATAGCGGCTGACCAATTCTTCGTTAGAAGCGTCGAGAAACAGGATTTTAGTGGTGACAAAATTCGTGTTCTCCAATCCAGACAGCATGGAAATGATCTCGTCGTAAAAAGCGCGCGACCGAATATCGATCACCAACGCGATCTTGGTGATTTTACCAGATTCCTTCACCAATTCCCAAAACTTGGGCAACAAATTCGGTGGCATATTATCCACACAAAAATAACCTAAATCTTCAAAGGACTGGATGGCAACTGTTTTCCCGGCGCCACTCATCCCAGTTATGATCACTAAATTTAATGTATCAGGCTTCATTGCATTGCTCCCTCGTTTAACTCAAACCGACATTAGCCACAAATAATTTTTAAAACAATCCGGGCGTTTCATTTATCATTCTATCCTAGTCGTGTTCATTAAGCAACTAAATAGAAATCAGCCTCTTTCAGAACCGCTGGGAAAAATATTCAATGAAAAATAACACGCTGATATTTTTATGCCACATTATGTCGTCTAGATTTGTTAAACTACGAATAGTTACCAAATCGGTAAGAAAATTGTCGATCGGTCACCACAACTAACCGATGGAAAAGTAACAGAGGTTTTAAGGTCATCCCATTTTAAAAGCATAGAGGAGAAATCAAATGTCAATAAATTATCGAGATTTAGATAGTTGGGCTTACTGGCAAGCGCCTGCAAATGCCGACGAAATTTCATCAATTGAAGCATTACAGCAAGCCTTTCATCAAGCTTACGTCCCCGGATTTCCTGCTGGAATCGATACAGCTGCCATGGATGCAAAATTACCCGAAGTTAAATATGTTTTTATCGGCTTGAATTCTGGTAACGCCGGACCAATACCAGAATTATTCGGCAATTTCCACGGTAAAGCGAATAGTGGCGATTATCGTTTAGCAACAATTACTTACGGCACGGCAGCCTGGGGTGCTTTCATGACTGATCTGGTTCCGATCCGCGAGAGTAAATCGAGCGCAGTGACCATCGAAGAAGCCAGTGCACAGAATTTATTATCACATTTGGCTAAGCTCGGCATTCCCGAATCTGCGACGTTGATTGCTTTAGGCAAGGCTGTTTACACGGCACTTGACGGCCACATCCCCACGACACGTCACTTAGAACAACTCATGCATTATTCATTGGTCAATGGCCACTGGAATGCGGCTGCAGAATCCGCGAAAATACAAGCTATTATTGCTAAAAGCAACTGATTTCAAATTACTAAAATTTTAGCATGAACATGATCAATTAAGAGAAACAAAACAAAGACAGCCAACAAAATAAATTGTTGGCTGCCTTTTTGCATCGTTCAGGTTGGGACAATTATGTGATACTTAAAAAATTAACCGTTGAAAACATCGTTGCTCCGTTCGCGCATCAACCATTCAGGAACATTAGCCAGTTGTGCGGCTAAATTCGTGGAAAGATTCAACCGAGCTGCTTTGACCAAAGTTTTCTGATTGAGTGGCTCAATGACGTCGAGTCGTTCTTGATTGAGATCGATTGCTAATGAAACCGTTCTTTGCACAAGGTCATCAGGCAACAATAACGTCGCTGCCATTTTGTCGACAGTCCATTTCTTCATTGTTTCCGTGTTTTCGCTGAAGTCAGGAACATATTCAGCAATGTGCAAAATATAAGTGGCTAATCCCTGGCCGACTAGCCAAGCTTGCTCTTGAGCAGTGACCCGGTGATCCTTAACGATCAGCGAAGCCGCCACTGCACGCCAAGATCGACCGACCACTTGTTTTTGCGGAACTAGCGCGAAGTCTTTTTGTAATTCACTACTGTAATTGATGCGGATTTGTAAACTTGCGGCCAACGCCTGAAGATCGACGTAGGTGCTGGTGCTCGACAACCGCACCCGACCAAGATAATCAATCATCGTGGGGAAATCCCGAATGATTTCGGGGTAAATGTATTGACCGGAAATCAGCACATCTTCATCGGGTTCATTGACTTCGCTCCCAGATGAGGACGGCGAATCGTTTTGTGCTGGCTGTACCGCGTGACGCTTTGCGATTTCTTCATCGGATTCTGTTTCTCGACTCATTTTTTTAGCCCCCGCTTAAATGTCATTTCATCAATTCCATTTTAACAAAAATAAACGTCATAATGTGGCTAAATTAAATTGATCCCGCGGAAAATCTGCAAGAAAAAAGTGAGCTTCAAAATTCGAGGCTCACTTCAAGACACGCTTTAATCACTATTTATTTTTAGCAGCCGCTTCGATCGTGCGGGCACGATCTCGTTCGAGGACCGGCTTCAAATACTGCCCCGTATAACTAGCCTTAACTTCGGCAACTTCTTCCGGCGTACCAGTGGCGACGATCTCGCCACCGCCCTCGCCGCCTTCTGGCCCGAGGTCGATCAAATAATCGGCCGTCTTGATCACGTCCAGATTATGTTCGATGATCAAAACCGTGTTACCATCATCCACCAAACGATTCAGAACCACTAGCAAACGTTTGATATCATCGGAATGCAGTCCCGTTGTAGGTTCATCCAAGATATAAAAATTATGGCCTGGAGATTGTTTGTGTAATTCTGAAGCCAGCTTCATGCGTTGAGCCTCACCACCAGATAAAGTCGTTGCCGACTGTCCCAATTGTACATAGCCTAAGCCGACATCAACGATCGTTTGTAATTTCCGCCGGATTTTGGGAATGGCTGAGAAATAACCTAACGCTTCGGAAACGGTCATCTTCAAAACATCGGCAATATTTTTGCCTTTGTAGGTGACTTCCAATGTTTCTGAATTATAGCGCGTGCCGTGACAAACCTCGCAGGGCACGTAAACATCGGGCAGGAAATTCATTTCGATCTTGATGATCCCATCGCCCTTGCAGGCTTCGCAGCGACCACCCTTCACGTTGAAACTGAACCGACCCTTCGCATAACCACGCAATTTTGCTTCATTCGTTTGCGAAAACAAACCGCGAATATCATCGAAGACGCCAGTATAAGTTGCAGGATTACTTCGCGGTGTGCGACCGATCGGGCTCTGATCAATATCGATCAGGCGATCAATATTTTTCCAGCCTTGAATACCTTGATATTTACCCGGCTTATTAGAATTACGATTGATTTTCTGTGCTAACGCACGTTTCAAAATCGAATTCACTAACGTTGACTTACCTGAACCGGAAACGCCGGTGACGACGACAAACTCACCCAGCGGAAACTCAACGTCGATATCTTTCAAGTTATGCTCTGCGGCACCAAGAATTTTAACCGTTTTGCCATTACCAGGCCGACGCGTTAATGGTACCGGCACAAATCGCTTACCTGATAAATATTGGCCAGTCAAAGATTTGGCCGTTCTGGCAACTTGCGCGGGCGTACCAGCAGCCATTACGTGACCACCATCATCGCCAGCGCCAGGGCCGATATCGATCAAATAATCGGCAGCCCGCATCGTATCTTCATCGTGTTCGACGACGATCAACGTGTTCCCAAGATCGCGCATTTTTTTCAGCGAGCCGATCAAACGATCATTGTCGCGTTGATGCAAGCCGATCGAAGGTTCGTCTAGAATGTACATGACCCCAGAAAGGTTCGAACCGATTTGAGTCGCCAACCGAATTCGCTGTGCTTCACCACCGGATAAAGTAGCGGCAGCCCGCGACAACGTCAAATAATCGAGACCCACGTTCAACAAGAAAGTTAAACGGTCAGTGACTTCTTTCAAAATTGGTTTGGCAATCGTTTCGTTTTGTTCAGAAAAATTAACTTGTTGAAAAAATGGGAGTGCATCTTTGATGGCATAAGTAGAAACTTGGGCAATATCTTTCTGTCCCACTTTAACCGCCAGTGCTTGCCGATTTAAACGCGCACCATGACAAGTTTGGCAAGTGAGCTCGGTCATATATTGGCGCATCACTTGACGAGTGAAGTCGCTATTTGTTTCCTTGTAGCGGCGTTCGACGTTATTCATGACGCCTTCAAATTCAACATCGACATCGCGAACACCGCCGAAATCATTTTCATAATGGAAATGGAACTTTTTATCGCCATTACCATATAAAACGATGTTGCGTTGGCGTTCAGTCAATTTACTGAACGGTTTGTCCATATTGATCTTAAATGCATGCGCTGCTTGCGATAATAATTCCGGATAATACTGTGAACTAATTGGATTCCAAGGCGCAATTGCTCCTTGATTTAACGTTAAGCTTGGATCAGGTACGACCAAGTCAAAATCGACTTCTAATTTAACGCCGAGCCCATCACAATCTGGGCAGGCACCAAATGGCGCGTTGAATGAGAATAACCGTGGCTCCATTTCGCCGACGGTAAATCCACACAATGGGCAGGCATAATGCTCGGAGAAAATTAACATCTCGCCACCGATGACGTCCACATTGGCATAGCCTTCAGATAAACGCAATGCCGCTTCCAGCGAATCAAATAAACGTGAACGGATCCCATCTTTGATCACTAATCGATCGACGACGATATCAATGTCATGCTTTTTATTTTTATCTAATTCAATGTCATCAGTTACTTCATGAGCTTCACCGTCGACACGCATCCGCACATAGCCTTCGCGCTTGATCTTATCGAAGGCTTTCTTATGCTGACCTTTTTTACCGCGAACGATCGGTGCAAAAATTTGCACGCGAGATTTTTCGGGTAACTTCAAGACGCGATTGACCATTTGATCGACCGTTTGGCTGGAAATCACCGTGCCATCGTTGGGACAAATCGGCGTTCCGACTCTAGCCCAAAGCAGACGCAAATAGTCGTTGATTTCCGTCACGGTTCCCACCGTTGAACGCGGATTTTTCGACGTGGTTTTCTGATCAATGGAAATTGCCGGGCTCAATCCATCGATCGAATCGACATCGGGTTTATCCATTTGGCCAAGAAATTGACGGGCATAGGCAGATAAACTTTCAACGTAGCGACGTTGGCCTTCTGCATACAGCGTGTCAAAAGCTAACGAGCTTTTTCCTGAACCTGATAAACCAGTGACCACCACCAATTTATCACGCGGAATGGTGACATCAATATTTTTTAAGTTGTGAGCGCGTGCGCCATGGATGACGATTTTGTCGTTAGCCAAATTTATTCCACCTCAGTTTTTAATTCGAGCAATGCATCACGTAAGTTGGCGGCATTCTCGAAATCGAGTTTCTTCGCCGCTTCTTCCATTTGTTGGGTCAGACTCTTGATCAAAACTTTCTTCTCGTCTTTGGTCATTTCGTCGAAGTTGACCGACTCTTCGGTCAAATCATCGGAATTATCCGCCTTCTTCGTCGCTTGAATCGCGGCGCGAATTGGCTTGATGATCGTTGTCGGTGTGATGTGATGCTCTTCATTGAATTTCTCTTGAATATCACGACGACGTTGCGTTTCATCGATGGCAATTTTCATTGAATCGGTCATTTTATCGGCGTACATAATCACCTTACCGTGTGAATTACGCGCTGCCCGTCCGATTGTCTGGATCAGAGGCCGTGCCGAACGCAAGAAGCCTTCCTTATCCGCATCCAAAATCGCAACCAACGAAACTTCGGGCACATCGATCCCTTCACGCAACAAGTTGATCCCAATCAAAACATCGAACTTGCCTAAACGCAAGTCGCGCAAAATTTCGGTCCGCTCCAATGTCTTGATATCACTATGCAGATACTTGACTTTAATGCCTAAATCTTTCAAATAATCGGTTAAATCTTCAGCCATTTTTTTCGTCAAGGTGGTGACAAAAACACGTTCATTCTGTTCGGCGTGTTGATTGATCTCACCGACTAAATCGTCGATCTGACCCATGATCGGCCGCACTTCGACTTTCGGATCCAATAGACCAGTCGGACGAATAACCTGTTCAATTTTTTCATCGGTTTGCGCCAATTCATAAGGACCAGGTGTCGCCGAAACATACAAGATCTGCTTGACATGTTGCTCAAACTCTTCCAGCTTCAACGGACGATTATCCAAGGCGCTGGGCAGACGGAATCCGTAATCTACTAACATTTGCTTCCGTGCGCGGTCACCATTATACATCCCACGAATCTGTGGCATCGTCACGTGCGATTCATCGATCATGATATTAAAATCTGGTGGGAAGAAATCGATCAAGGTAAATGGTGGCTCGCCTTCCGCGCGGCCTTCCATATGACGCGAATAATTCTCGATACCAGATGTATAACCCATCTCTTGCATCATTTCGATATCATAAGTCGTCCGCTGTTCCAACCGCTGTGCTTCTAGCAACTTGTTCTGCGACTTCAACTCTTTCAAACGACCATCCAATTCGGCTTGGATCCGTTTAACGGCCTCGGTCATCTGCACATCGTTGGTCATGAAATGCGTCGCTGGGAAAATTGACACTTGTTCGCGCTCGCCGATCACTTCACCAGTCAGTGCATCCACTTCAACGATCCGATCGATTTCGTCACCAAAGAGTTCAACGCGCAAGGCATGATCATCACGTGATGCTGGGAAAATTTCGACCACATCGCCGTGCACACGAAAACGACCACGTTGAAAGTCAATATCATTGCGGTCAAACTGCAAGCTGACTAACTGACGCAGTAAATCATTACGCTCGATCTGCATGCCTTCTCGCAACGAAAGCACACTATCCTGATACTCACGCGGATCACCTAACCCGAAAATAGAAGAAACTGAGGCAATCACGACCACGTCATTGCGTTCCAATAATGAACTAGTCGTCGAATGACGCAGTTTATCGATTTCATCATTGATCGACGAATCTTTTTCGATATACGTATCACTTGAAGGCACGTAAGCCTCTGGTTGATAATAATCATAATAACTGACGAAATATTCCACACGATTATGCGGGAAAAATTCCTTAAACTCGCCATATAATTGACCAGCCAAAGTTTTATTATGAGAAATGATCAACGTGGGTTTATTCAAGTTAGCAATCACGTTGGCCATGGTAAAAGTTTTACCAGTCCCCGTGGCACCTTCCAAAATCTGATATTTATTGCCCGACTTGAAGTCATTGGTGATCTGTTCGATTGCCTGACCCTGATCTCCAGCTGGCTTATATTTAGAAACTAATTCGAAATGATGATTTGTTTCGCGATTAAACAAACTATTTCTCCCCTCGAAATTGCACGGTAACTTGACTGATTAGGATAAAAACAAGCGTCACAAAACGGCATAATGAACACAAAAACCCTTTTCGAGCCACAGGGGCTAAGAAGGGCTGTTCAAATTATTCTAATCATAAAAATGTTGGTTTGGTGTGTTTACTTATTGGTTTATTTGTTTTGAAAATACAACTGTAATTTTAACATAGCGAACATATTTTCGCTATAATTTTGTCTAGGAATTTCTTGGGGTGCTTTGGGGGATTTTGTTGGTTTTATTTTATGTAGTTTTATGGTGGAAAAACTTGGGATTTTCGATTGAGTGGATTTTTTGTGGTTCCGGCGAAATTTGTGGTGGGAACTGGGAAACTGCTGTGGGGACGGCTCCAAGCTTTTGGAAATACGCCAAAAGTTTTCCGCCTGAAATGTGAGCTCCGGAAAACCGCCGGATCTCACATTTCCCCATTTTGTAAATTCGCCAAAACCGCTCATTAACAAAATTGCCACTGCAGTCCCAGTTCCCACCACAAATTTTGCCTATTCTACTCCGAAGAGCTCGATATGTTTGGGTTACAGATTTAATTTGTCATTCTAATTTGAACAACAATATTTTTTTCAACGCGTAAAACAAAAATTGGTAATCTAGATACACGACCAATTTAAAAATAGGCGCAAGATATAGATAGAAGCCCTTTGTTACGGGATTTCAAGGCTATTCTGCGCCTATTTTAAAATTTGTCGTGTCCTATTACGCACAGATTTGAAATTCATCACTTTTTTTATTTTGTTATTCAGAGTAAAGGCTACATTGTAAATCAACTTCCAGGAACCCAGCTGTTCATTTCCTACGCTAAACAAAATAAGTTTAGGTCGAAAGTGCTGGGGCAGGCAGTCGTGGCAGTGACAACCATGTTGGCGGGCCGTTTTTGCCCGCCTTACATGGTGGATCGATTCGAGATTTTGCCGGTTTTGCAAAAGCTCAAATCGAAGCTCGGAACTTTTCCCGAACTTGGAAAAGTGGAGAGCGGTCCCACAAGCCAACGTACTGCCTGCCCCAGCACTTTCGACCGAAGGTAGATTGTTTTCAAGATGTCACATTTTCATCGTAAAAATTTTCGCACTTGGAAAAGCGGAGAGCTGTCCCACAGCACTTTCGCCGAAAGACGCCTAATTATTTTTCAATAATTCCTGCGTCAACGCGACCAATCGTTCTTTATCCGCAAACTCCTCGTTCAACAGATCTGGCAAAATATCACTCAAGAAATATTGCACCGAATTCAATTCCTTGAAGCGGATGATCGTCGTGATACTTTCGCGAAAGATATCCAAATAAACGGTTTGTGGATTGCCCTTCTGAATTTCGCCGAATGACTCATACAGCAGATCAACTTTATCGGACACCGACAAAATTTTGCCTTCCAATGTGTCATCTTTGCCTTCTGACAAACGACGCGCATAACGTTTCTGCAGAAATTCTGGAATTTCATTGTCGATAAAATTCTGCGTCATGCGATCTTCAACGCCTGCAAGTTGTTTGCGTAATTCGTGGGTCGCATATTTGACTGGCGTTTTAATATCGCCGATAAAACGCTCGGTATAGTCATGATTCAGGGCCTTTTCGTAGAGTCGCTGCCAATTCACCGACTCGCCATTTTCCTCTTCGATATCCCCCAATAGTTGGGCGATTTCGGCAACTTTGAATGAGTGTGCAGCCACCGTGTGCTCTTGATATTTAAAAAATCCCGGTGCGCGGTTCAATGTTTCCAGATTAGACAAACCTTGAATATATTCATGCATTCCCATAGAAAAATCCCCCTGCCGGTTTAAAATAGAATTAAAGCTAAATTTTTTCTATCTTATCACTTTCGAGGAGGATGTACAAAGATGAAGCTATCAAGATACTAAATATTACTATTCTGATATCCTGAATTTTAGTCCGGCTATACTCCTACTTAAGTAGACAAGCAAATAATCAAAGCTTGTACACTTAGGAAGGAGTTTTTT
>NZ_RHOW01000049.1 GCF_003946215.1 Lapidilactobacillus mulanensis | reverse complement strand
TGAAGCCGCTTAGAAACAGATTCAACTTTATATTATTTCATTTGTCAACTTGACAGGGCCTAGTGCAATTTTTGTTGTGGGTCTTTTTGTGTGGACGGCGAAAAATGGTTGGTGTTGATTGAATAAAAATAAATATTTTTAAATTAATAGTGCATAAATATAAAATATAGTGTATACTACTTTTATTATCAGTAGGGGAAGTTGACAAGATGAAAAATAATAAAAAGCATTTCTTAATTTGGGCACTACTTTGTTTAACGATGTTGATCAGTTCGATCGGTATTTTACCATCGACAACCACGCAAGCGGCTGCGAAAACCGACGCGCAATTGACGGCGATCAAGAAGCGGGGCTACATGGTCTTGGGCGTTTCTGCGGATTATCCGCCCTATGAATTCCATAAAACGATCAACGGCGAAGATAAAGTCGTCGGATTCGATATTGATTTAGCTCGGCAAGTCGCTAAAGATATCGGCGTCGAATTGCGGATCAAAGAATTAGGATTTAATTCGTTAATGGGCAGTTTGAAAACGGGAAAAGTTGATATGATCGTTTCTGCAATGACGCCAACGCCCGAACGGAGAAAAGAAGTTGCCTTTTCCGATTCTTATTTGACCGTTGCGCAAAAAGTCATCGTTCGTAAAGGAGAAGAGAATAAGTATCGCAGCGTCATGGATTTCAAGGGTCAATCTGTCGGCGTTCAGAAACAAACCACTCAAGAAACCACAGCTAAAGAAGAAATGAGTGGCGCCAAAGTCGTTTCACTCGAAAAAGTAACGGATTTAATTTTAAACTTACAACAAAAGAAATTAAGTGCAGTCGTCGTTGAAGCCCCCGTTGCGGATGCTTACGTCCAAACAAACAAGGCATTGGCGCTCGCTAACATTAAGTTTACCAATGCGAATTACGATTGTGCAATCGCGTTGCCAAAGGGTTCACCAGCCTACTTGGCTTCAGTCAATAAAACGATCAAAAAAGTGAAGTCAAACGGTCAGTTTAAAGAATGGCGTAAAACTGCCAATGAGCAAATGTTTACAGAACAAAATTTCTGGCAAGCATACGGGAGCTATTTCGTTAAAGGGACTGGGATCACGATCGTTTTAACGATCATCGGGGTTCTGTTCGGTAGTTTATTAGGAACTTTGTTGGCACTGATGAAACGCGCACACAGTAAGATCATCAAGGCTATTGCCACCGTTTATATTCAATATTTCCGGGGCACGCCACTTTTGGTTCAGGTTTTCATGATTTATTTCGGAACTCAAGTCATTGGCATCAATGTTTCTGCATTCGTTTCTGCCGCAATTGCTTTGTCGTTAAATTCCGGTGCCTACGTTTCCGAAGTGATCCGTTCAGGAATTCAATCTGTTGCCAAAGGTCAAACGGAAGCGGCACGTTCATTGGGATTGTCCAGCAAGAAGGCCATGCGTCTAGTTGTCTTACCACAAGCGATTAAAACGATTCTACCTGCATTGGGTAATGAATTTATTTCCTTACTGAAGGAATCCGCAATCGTGAGTGTGATCGGTGTCGGCGAATTAATGTTCCAAACCACCGTCGTTCAAGGCTCAAGCTTCAAGCCATTCTTGCCACTCGTGATCACCTCGTTGATCTACTTCGTATTGACGTTGATCTTATCATTACTTCTTCGTTATTTTGAAAAGAAAATGAAAGTCGGCAAAGCAAAGAATGAAGTCTTCGATTAATTGAATAGGTCACAAAAAAATTCTCCCAAAATTGATTGGGAGAATTTTTTGATGGTCAATTTTTAATTAGGCAGCTTTGTCAGCAGCCAGTGGTTTCTTCCAAAGTCCTAGGATCAGACCGGAAATTGCGGCACCAACAACAACTGAAAGCAGGTAGCCCAGTGGATTGCTGGCTAAGAAAATGACGAATAATCCACCGTGTGGCGCTGGTACGTTGACGTTGAGTAATTGACTCAAGCCACCACCGATTGCCGCACCGATCACACTAGAGGTGATCACGCGCAATGGATCTGCGGCAGCAAACGGAATCGCACCTTCGGTAATAAATGAAATTCCTAGCAAATAATTACTTAAACCTGAATTACGTTCTTGTTTGGTCCACTTCTGAGGCCAGAAGGTTGTCGCAATTGCAATCGCTAGTGGTGGCACCATCCCACCGACCATAACGGCTGCCATCAAGGCACCATTTTCAGTCGTTTGGAAAGCACCAATGGCGAATACATAAGCGGCTTTGTTGAAAGGACCGCCCATATCGATCGCCATCATCCCGCCGAGCAAGGTTCCCAGCAGAACGGCATTAGCAGTGCCCATATTATTTAGGAATGCCGTAATTGCGTGGTTAATAATTCCGAAGATAGGATCAACGACGAAGTACATCGCGGCACCGGTGATCAACAGGCCTAAAATAGGGAAGATGAAGATCGGCTTGAGTCCGTCGAAAGTTTTCGGTAAGTTTTTGAAGACTTTTTTCATCCAAACAACGACGAAACCTGCGATGAAACCAGCAACCAAACCGCCTAAGAATCCAGCGGGGCTCTTAGAAGGTAAAATACTCATGGTCGCTTGGCTGGCCATATAGCCACCCACGAAACCTGGCATCAATGCAGGACGATCACCGATTGCTTCGGCGATATAAGCCGATAAAACTGGAATCAGGAAACTAAACGCGGCATTACCGATCAAGTTAGGGAATTGGAACCAGATTGACTGGTCACCGGTGAAACGCTCGATCAGAAATGACAGAGCCATGATGATCCCGCCGGCAACAACGAATGGTAACATGTTTGAGATCCCATTCATCAACTGACCGTATAATTCACTGCCGGCTGATTTTGTGTTCCCATCTTTTTTGTGACTAGGTGCGGTTTCATCCGTCGTAAAAATTGGAGCTTGTTTAGCAATGACCGTTTCGATCAGTTCATGTGGCTTCTTGATGCCATCGATGACTGGACGATTGAGCAATGGTTTACCGTTAAAACGTGCCATTTCCACTTTTTTATCGGCGGCGACGATGACACCGACCGCATTGGCAATATCTTCATCCGTTAAACGATGCTTGATGCCTTCGGAGCCATTGGTTTCAACTTTAATATCGACGTCCATTTTTTTAGCTTCGGCGATCAAGGCAGCTTCGGCCATGTACGTATGCGCGATTCCGGTTGGGCAGGCAGTCACAGCAACCACGTAAGGGCGCTTGGTGGCTGTTGTCGTTGGTGCCTCAGTGTTTGCTGCTGGAGCAGTTTCTTGGGCTTCACGGGCCTGATCTTCGGCATCCTTGGCAACCTGGGCGTCGCTGAATAGTTGTTGAACTTCTTCAGGCGTTTGCGCGGTTTTCAATTGAGCAACTAAATCCGGGTTGATCAAGAGTGACGATAGGGCAGATAAGGCTTGGAGATGCGCATTATTGGCGCCTTCTGGAGCGGCGATCATGAAGAATAAATGGACCGGCTGACCATCCAAGGCATTGTATTCGACCCCAGCATCACTTTTGGCAAAAAGGACTGCTGCTTTCTTAACGGAGCTGACTTTGGCGTGAGGCATGGCGATTCCATCACCAATACCGGTCGTAGATTCGCTTTCCCGTTTCAAAATAGCTTGGCGATAATTATCAACATCGCCGATTACGCCAACTTCATGATAGCGAGCGATCATTTCATCGATCGCGGCTTCCTTCGTCGTTGCCTTAAGATCCATGATCATCGCATCTTTGAGCAATAAATCTTGAATTTTCATTTGAGATCCTCCATCATCTATGATTAACTGATTTTTTCAATCTTGATCTGTGGTAATAAGTGGTTAATTTGATCGATCGTTGCAATATTTTCGGTAAAGGCAGTAGCACTGCCACAAGCAAGTCCATATTTAAAAGCGAGTTCGGGATCTTGATGCTTGGTAAACTCGCCGATGTAACCTGCAAGCATTGAATCACCCGCACCGACGGAATTGACTACTTGACCCTTAGGTGCTGCGGAATGGTAGATGTATCCGTCTGCTAATAGATAGGCGCCTGCGCCAGCCATGGAAATCAGAACGTGGTTGGCACCAAGTTCATGGAGTTGTGCTGCATATTTCAACAGTTCGTCATCGTTATGAATTGTCGTGTGGAATAAGTCGGCTAATTCATGATGATTGGGTTTAATTACTAATGGCTGTTTGGCAAGCGTGTCCAATAATGCTTGGCCGGTGGTATCGATTGCGAATTGTGCTTGCTTAGCAACGACAAGATCGATTAATTCTAAGTAGAAATCGTTGGTGAGTTGTGGCAACAGACTGCCAGAGAAAATCACGATATCGCCCGGCTGAACTTGATCGAACTTTACTTTAAAAGTTGCCAATTCCGCCGCCGTAACTTGCGGGCCAGCCGCATTCAACTCGGTTTCAACGTCACTTTTGAGTTTAACGTTGACGCGAGTGTTGGCCGCGATCGGCGTGAAGTCGGATTTAATTTTTTCAGTTGTTAAGGTTGTTTTCAAAAATTCACCGGTAAAGCCGCCGAGAAATCCCCAAGCAGTATTGGGGGAGTCCAATTGGTTCAAAATTTTCGAAACATTGATGCCTTTACCACCGGCAATAAAATTGGTATATTGTGGTCGGTTGACGCGACCGAGATTTAAAGTTTCTGTTTGAACAACATAGTCAATTGCCGGATTGACCGTCACTGTGTAGATCATTAACTCAGCTCCTTAATATTTGTTTGGGTAAATTGTGCCGCGAGCGGCTTAGATAACTTCGTCGTCACTAATTGGCTAATATCATCTAGCGTGGCAAAAGTGGCAAAAGCGACTTGCTTGAATTTTGATGGATCACTTAAAACGACTGACTTAGTCGAGTTTTTGATGACAGTCTGCTTAATATTGGCCTCATCAATATCGGGGGTCATTAGCGCACCGGTAACAGCGATTCCGTTAGTACCGATCAAGGCCAAGTCGAAATGATAATCCGTCAATGCCGCAAGTGTGGCTGAACCGACGAGTGCTTTCGTGGTGTTTTTTAAATGTCCTGCGGGTAGGAAAACGGCCATATTCTGTTCGGACAACTTTAAAGCAGTTGTGACACTGTTGGTCACGATAGAAAGTTGTTTGAATCGACTTAAATAGGGAATAACTTCCTGAACTGAAGTGCCGGAGTCCAAATAAATCACTTGTTGATCACGCACAAAATTATTAACGGCGAACCGGGCGATCTGTTCTTTTTCAGAACGATTTAACTGTTCACGATCGTTCTGGGCCTGATCACTGGTCAGATGAGTGACAAGTCTAGCGCCACCATGAATGCGCTCGAGTAAGCCTTGAGTCTCTAATTCGTCCAGATCACGACGAATGGTGGATTCCGAAGCATCTGTTAAGTTCACCAATTCATTGAGTTTACAAATACCTTGATGTGTCAGAGTTTGTAAAATGATCTGATATCGCTGAGCAGTCAACATTTTTCTCACCTCATGAATGAGTATAGACGGTTGAATAAGTATAAGCAAGCAAAATCTTCCATTTACTATCATAACAGTTCATATTAAATGGGATGCATTCGCTTTCAATGGTTATTGTTAGCATATTTGACAGATAATGACCGATAATCAGAAAAAACGATCTTTCAATCACACTGGTTTTGGAAATTAATACATTCGTTATCTTTTTCGAATTGAGTTTATAAAAATTTATTTTTTGAGTCATGCTTGATTCTAAGCTTTTTAACCGGAAATTTGTTATCATAGAGGATGAACTTTTCGAAATTTGCAATCTAATTGTCATATTTGTAAAATAAATGAAATATGTATGCGACGCAGGAGGTCACTAATGTTTGTTGATCAGATTAAAATTGAAGTAAAAGCCGGAAAAGGCGGCGATGGGTCTGTCGCTTTCCGTCATGAAAAATTTGTACCGAATGGTGGACCAGCCGGTGGTGATGGTGGACGTGGCGGTAGTGTGATCTTGGTGGCCGACGAAGGCTTACGCACGCTAATGGATTTCCGCTATCGTCGTCATTTTAAAGCTTCAGCCGGCCAAAACGGCATGAATAAAGCCATGTATGGTCATGCGGCCGAGAACACTTACATTAAAGTGCCGACCGGAACCAGCGTCAAAGATATTGAAACTGGCGAATTTGTCGGTGATTTAGTTGAAGAAGGGCAAGAATTAGTTGTCGCTCGCGGCGGTCGCGGTGGACGGGGCAATATTCATTTCGCAACGTCCCGCAACACGGCTCCTGAAATTGCCGAAAATGGCGAGCCTGGGCAAGAACGTGAATTGCAATTAGAATTAAAGGTTCTCGCCGATGTTGGGCTCGTTGGTATTCCTTCTGTTGGGAAATCAACCTTACTGTCAGTTGCAACATCCGCTAAGCCTAAAATTGCATCTTACCAATTTACGACGTTGGTCCCTAACTTGGGGATGGTTCAACTAGATGATGGCCGCGATTATGTCATGGCCGATTTGCCTGGCTTGATCAGTGGTGCAGCACAAGGCGTCGGTTTGGGAATTCAATTCTTGCGGCATATCGAACGGACGCGCGTGATTTTGCATTTAGTGGATATGGATCCAGATAATGGTCGCGAACCTTTAGAGGATTATCAACAGATTCGTCATGAGCTGGAACAATATGATCCAAGTCTGTTAACACGTCCAGAAATCATCGTGCCAACTAAGCTGGATGTGCCCGGGACCGAGGAACGTTTGGCCGAATTCCGGAGTCAACTTACCCTCGATGAGGATCACAAATTGTTGATCATGCCAATTTCTAGTATTAATCATCAGGGCGTGCAGAAGTTGTTGCAACAGACGGCCGATGTCTTGGCACGCACACCGAAACCTTCATTGCGGTCACAACCTGAATCTGACGATAAATCAGTCACTTATCAATTTGACCAATCTGAAAATACCCGTGATTTCGAAATTGAAAAAACGGATGACAATGAATTTACAGTGACTGGCGAACGCATCGAACGTTTTGTGAAGATGACCAATTTAGATCATCAAGATGGAATTATGCGGTTTGCACGGGCACTTGCTAATTGGGGAATTGAGGCTGCCTTGCGTGAAGCTGGAGCTGAAAACGGAGATACTATTGTCATTGCAGACTTTAGTTTTGACTTTGTCGAATAATAATTGAATAGTTATACTAGTTGTTAATTTTGATGCTTTAAATTATGAGGGGAAAACATGTTGCAGAACCAATCTCAAAAGCGAATTAAGAAGCGTTATATCACTGGGCTCGATGGTATGCGAACCATTGGTGTGATCGGCGTGATTCTTTACCATCTAAATCCAGGATTATTTAAGGGCGGATTTTTGGGCGTACCCATTTTTATGGTTATTTCTGGCTATTTGATCACCGACCACTTGCTTCTTGATGTTAAACGCACAGGTCATTTTAATTTTAAGAATTTCTGGAAGCGGCGGTTGAAACGCCTTTATCCGACACTGATCACAATGTTACTCGGAACATCCGCCTATATCGTCTTGTTTCAGAGAAGTTTACTGTATAATCTGCACAAGATTTTTTTAAGTAATCTTGCCTACGTTTATAATTGGTGGGAAATCGCCAATGGTCAGTCTTATTTTGAACGTTTCGCTAACAACGAATCACCGTTTACACATCTTTGGACGTTATCAATTGAAGGCCAGTTCTATTTGGTTTGGCCGCTGTTGATCATGTTGTTATTGCATTTCAAGCAAAAACGGAGCACGATTTTTGGTGTGACTATGTTTTTAGGGATTTTTTCCGCAGTCTTAATGGCCGTTCTTTATCAGCCTGGAGTCGATCCAAGCCGTGTCTATTATGGGACTGATACGCGGATGTTTTCGCTATTGTTTGGGAGTGGCCTGGCACTAGTTTGGCCTAGCAACCGTCTGAAAGCCAGAGTTGCGAAGGTCGATCGTTTATTCCTAGATGCTCTTGGGGCAGTGGCACTTGGCGGCATGGTCATCATGCTGCTGACTTCGGACGCACAATCTGATTTTCTTTATCGTGGTGGGATGGTCATTTTCTCGTTATTGACGGTTGTTTTAACGGCTGTTGTGGCTCATCCTGGCGCAGATTGGGATCAAATATTATCTAATCACGTTTTTAGTTGGTTTGGTTCTCGGAGTTACGGGATCTATTTATATCAATTTCCAGTGATGATTTTCTTTGAAACGCATTTTACGGATATTGCCGATCATCGCATCTTATATCCGGTTGTCGAAGTTTTAATTATTCTCGTGATCAGTGAGCTTTCGTATCGTTTTGTCGAGAGAACGACTGGCCGTTTTGATTTTAAACAGACAGGTAATTGGCTGCGCTGGTTATTCAGTCGTCGCACTGGTGTTAAAGGCTGGCAACATCGGATCATTGCGTTGATCTTGTTATTGATTCTCGGAACAGGCGCAACCGGCGTGGTTCAAGCTGTTGGTGTGCGCTCCGATCCTGCTGATCATTCTGAAGTCGCCGATAAGATCGAAGAAAACAAGAAGAAAACCTCAAAACAAAATCAGGCGTTGGTTGACAAAATTCAAGCTTCGAAATCTTCTAGCAAGAAGGCCAAATCAGAAAGTATCGCTCAAAGTGTTAAAGCGGAATCTGATCGATCGTTGAGCGAGTCAATTAGCCAGTCTAAGAGTGCTTCTAGTTCTTCCGAAGCCGCAGAAATAGCCAAGGATCCGGCGAATGCGGATTTGATCAAAAAAGGTTTATCTGTGTCTGAATTGTCTTTGGCGAAAACATTACCGATCACTGCAATTGGTGACTCGGTCATGTTAGGGAGCGCAGAAGGATACAAACGAATTTTTCCAAATATGTATATTGATGCTGCAGTCAGTCGTCAATCCTATTCGGTTCCGGGAATCGTTGATGGAATCGTGGCTAAGGGTGCGCTGTCGGATGTTGTCTTGATCGGAATGGGGACGAACGGTTCGTTTACAGATGCACAACTCGCGGCGATCATGACCAAATTGGGTCAACGTCAGGTATTTTGGATCAATGTTTATGTGCCAACCAGACCATGGCAAAACACGGTTAATAATGAATTAGCCGTTGGCGCTAAGAAATATCCGAATTTACACGTGATCGATTGGTATAGTTATGCAAAAGTACATCCTGACTGGTTCTCCGGTGATCATGTTCATCCTAACCCAACTGGTTCGCCGTATTACACTGCATTCGTTGCGAAATCCGTTTTAAGTGAGTTAGAAAAAAATTAAAATAAGTAATCTAAAAAGGTGAGATCGGTTAATGGAAATTGAGTTTCTAGGGACTGGCGCTGGGGTACCAGCTCGCAGTCGAAATGTCACAAGTATTGCGTTAAAGTTGTTGGACGAACGCAACGAGATTTGGTTATTTGATTGTGGAGAAGGCACGCAGCAACAGATTCTTAAAACCACGATCAAACCGCGAAAAGTCGATAAAATTTTCATTACGCATCTACATGGGGATCATATTTTTGGACTTCCCGGATTTTTGACGAGTCGCTCGAATCAGGGGGGCGAAACCAACTTGGATCTTTATGGGCCGGCTGGAATCAAACGCTACGTTCAGACTTCATTAGCTGTTACTGGAACGCGTTTAAGCTATCAGATTATTTATCACGAAATCGAGGGTCCGGGAACGATTTTTTCGGACGGCCAATTTGAAGTTTCACAGTTGAAGCTCGATCATCGCATCGATAGCTTTGGTTACCGCATTCAAGAAGCGGATTTCTCCGGTGAATTATTAGTCGATAAATTAAAGGCTGAACAGGTTCCTTCCGGCCCAATTTATGGTAAATTAAAAGCAGGTGAAGTTGTGAGCCTGCCAGATGGTCGTACGATCGATGGCAAGGATTATATTGGCGCAAGCCGCCCTGGCCGAATCGTTGCCATTATGGGAGACACGCGAAAAACCGATCACACCATTACGTTGGCGGAAAATGCAGATGTACTCGTTCATGAAAGTACTTTTAGTCAACATGAGAGTCGATTAGCACGTCAGTATTTCCATACGACTTCTACCCAAGCGGCACAAATTGCGGTTAAGGCTCACTGTCGCCGATTGCTGTTGACGCATATTTCTGCACGTTATCTGGGCAGAGCGGCACATCAACTGCAACAAGAAGCACAGGAGATTTTCCCCAATACTAAAGTTGTCAATGATTTTGATGTTATCAAAATACCATTACCCATTGCGGTGAAGGAGTGATTTGAATGGTAAATGATTACCGAACCTTGCGTGATAAAGTTGTTGTGATCACAGGTGCCTCATCAGGCATTGGTCGCGATATTGCGCTTGAATCTGCAAGTCGCGGGGCGCGCGTGTTTCTGCTTGCGCGTCGACTGGAACAGCTGAATGAAGTTAGAAATGAATGTGCGAATTTATCGTTGACTTCTGCAACAGCGATTCAAGTCGATGTAAGCAAGTTATCTGAATTAGAAGCAGCGGTTGCACAGATCAACTCAGAAGTCGATCATGTGGATGTGTTAGTGAACGCGGCTGGATTTGGTGATTTCTTGCCATTCACAGAGATTCCATTAGATAAAATTGAACAAATGTTTCGGGTCAATGTTTTCGGCACCATGTTATTGACCCGCTTACTAGCGCCTTCGTTGTTTGCAACTCAGGGTCATATTGTAACGATCGGTTCGATGGCCGGTAAGATCCCCACGGCGAATTCGGCAGTTTATTCGGCGACTAAAGGGGCCTTGATCGCTTTTTCGAACGCACTACGGATCGAATTAAAGCCGGTCAAAGTTAAGGTGACCACGGTGAATCCAGGGCCTGTCAGCACCGACTTCTTTAACGTCGCGGATTCTGGCAAGAAGTATTTTCAAAAAATTTCTTGGCTGTCTTTGGATCCTGAAAAATTGGCAACGAAGGTCGTTGCTAGTTTCGGTCACCCGGTTCGGGAAATCAACGCGCCTTGGTTCATGGATGTTGCAGCACGGCTTTATCCGTTAGCACCTCGTGTCGGTGATTTCTTGGCGGGCACGATCGGTAATCAGAAATAATAAGGAGTGGGGCACTTTGAAGAATCAAGGTCGCTTTATTTTAGGATTATTATTAGCTTTGGTGGTTGTTATTTTTGCCATACTCAATGTAGATGCGGCATCGATCAACTTCGGCTTCGTAAAAGTCGAATTACCACTGGTATTGATTCTATTGATCAGTCTTGTGGTCGGCGCATTAATTGCGTTTCTGCTGGCAACAGGTAGCAGCCTGTCATTGAAAAAACAAAACAAAAAGTTAACGCAAGAAGTTGCGCAGTTGCAACAACATCAACAAGAAAATGTTGAGCATGAAGTGGCGCAGATCAAAGCTGAAAATCGCCAGCAAATCGAAGAACAATCGAAGACAATCGCCCAATTACAAGCTCAACTAGCAGATCAATCTTCTTCACATTCAGAACAATCCGAAGAAGACAAATAACTTGGATGAAAATCACGGGTCTATACGCACGCAGCACTAACGTCACAACCAGAATGAGCCGTTGATCCGCGTTGATCACAACAAAAAACTAACAAGCCACACCACAACGGGTCTTCAAGCACGCAGAACTAACGCTACAACCAGAATGAGCCGTTAATTCGCATTCCCCACAACAAAAAACTAACAAGCCACACCACAACGGGTCTTCAAGCACGCAGCACTGACTCTACAAACCGAATGAGCCGTTGATTCGCGTTCTTCAGAACAAAAAACTAACAAGCTACAAGATTTACCTTGCGTTGTCAGAGGTTTGATAGTATTATAGTTAGGTGAACGAAAAGCTGTCTAGTTTTTAGTCGCTTTAGCTGAATTCAATAGTTAATTGAAAAGGAGTTTTTGAAATGGCTGTACCTAAACGTCGTACCTCAAAGCAAAAGAAGCGCCAACGTCGTGGACATATCAAATTGCAAACACCAGATTTACAATTCGATGCTACGAATGGTGAATATCGATTGAGCCATCATGTTTCGCCTAAGGGCTTTTACAAGGGTCGTCAAGTGCTTAGCAAAGAAACAACAGATGCTAAATAATCGTGAAATTTGATATTGCTTTATCGCAATGAGAGCTGATCAGCAATGATGCGGCTTTTTTTGTGTGCTCAAATATTTTACAATGATATTTTATCTGGTTATGAGGATGATGTGCTATACTATTGATAGTGAGGTGACTTGAATGGAAAATCAACAATTTACAGATTATTTAAAGCAAATCCAGTTATTAAATATTCCTCGGTGGAGTGAACTGCCTAAGTTTGATCTCTATATGGATCAAGTTGTGAGTTATATTAACCAGATGTTAGAACCATTGGAATTTGATAATTTAACATCATCAATGATCAACAATTATGTGAAGGCGGGTTTACTAGACTCGCCCCGCAAGAAAAAATATGGTCAAGATCAGGTTGCCAGTTTAGTGGTGATCGCGATTTTGAAGAGTGTTTTTTCAATTGCGGATATTAAATCTGGTTTTCAACTTGTGACGCGATCGAAATCCGGTGACACGGGTCAAGCCTACGATTATTTTGTCACAATTTTTTCGAAAACGATCAATGATGTCGCTAGCAACTTCCAGCAAGAAGTGGTGATCAGTTCGGCGACGAAAGATAATGTGATCGCTGAGGCAACTAACTTAGTGAAACTCAGCTGCAGCACGGTCGTCCAACGCATTATTGTGCTGCGATTATTAGCAAAGCTACAGACTCAACAACCAGTAAGTTCCGACAAAGAAGGTTAGATTTATTTTGAAATTAACAATTTTATCGACGAGCGATACACACGGTTACTTGTTGCCAACCGATTACAGGGATCGTCAACTTGACGCTGAGTTCGGACTCACCAAGGCAGCTACTGTGATCGCAACAGAAAAGGCAAAAACGACAGATCCAGTCCTGGTGATCGAGAATGGCGATTTCCTGCAGGGTTCACCATTTGCTTATTATCAGGCGAAAGTTGCCAAGCAAGTCGTTGGCATGACATCGGTCTATAATGTACTCCCATATCAGGTCGGCATTGTTGGTAACCATGAATTCAATTACGGCACGGATTATCTGCAGGACGCGATTAAATATAGTGACCGTCATTTTCTGTGCGCCAATATTTTAAACGCGGATGGTGAACCGGCTTTTGGACAGCCTTATGAAATTTTTGAGTATGATGACCACTTGAAAGTTGCCGTTTTAGGCCTAACGACTTGTTACATCCCACACTGGGAGGCGCCAGATAAAATTGCGGGCTTAACGTTCAAGTCCGCAGTTGAAACAGCTAAGAAATGGGTACCACAACTCCATCAGCTGGCTGACATTGTCGTTGTTGCCTATCACGGTGGTTTTGAGCGCGATATTGTGACGGGTGAAGCTACTGAGGCGCTGACAGGCGAGAATGAAGGCTACGAGCTCTTAAAGCACGTTCCAGGCATCGATGCCTTGGTGACGGGTCATCAGCATCGGGAAATTGCCGCGGTGAGCGATGGCGTTCCTACGACACAACCTGGTTCAAAAGCCGCTTATGTTGGTAAGATCACACTGACGCTCGATGAAAATAAGCAGGTCAGTGGGGCAACAGCGGATTTATTTTCGACCGCAGACGTGAAAGCCGATGAAGATTTAACCGACTCGTTGTTGCCTGATAATGAAAACGTTGAAGATTGGCTAGATCAACCCTTGGGCAAAACAGAAGGCGATCTCACCATCCATGATCCATTGGCCGTCCGCCTGCAGCCGCATCCTTATATTCAATTTATTCAGGATGTTCAGCGCGATGCCACGAAGACGAAGATTTCGGGTACAGCATTGTTCAACAACGATGGGCAGGGTTTTGGCAAAATTATCACCTTCCGCTCAGTTCTGACCAATTATATTTATCCTAATACATTGGCTGTTGTTAAAGTCAGTGGTGCCGATCTGCGCGCCGCATTAGAACAATGTGCAAACTATTTTACAGTGACTGCTACAGGCGAGATTGGCGTGAATCCTAAATTCGAAACGCCTAAGCCTCAACATTATAATTATGATATGTATGCAGGAATCAATTATACGATCGATGTTTCTCGGCCGGTTGGTCAACGAATCACTGAATTGACTTACGAGGGGCAATCGATTCGTCCCGAACAAGAACTAGAAGTGGTGGTCAATCAATATCGTGCGGTGGGCGGTGGTAATTATCAAATGTTTACCGCCGACAAAATCGTTCGCGAGGTCACCGAAGATATGACCGAAATCATCGCCGATTATTTACGTGTGCACCCAGTTGTTAAGGCAACCACGGAACAAAATTTCAAAGTGATCAAATAATTCTAAAAAAATGAATGAAGTGTTATAAAAACCTAACTGCGCAATCTAGCGGTGCGATAATCCCTTTATGGTTGTCAGATGAAATACAATAATTCATCTAACAACTATGGAGGGATTT
>NZ_RHOW01000048.1 GCF_003946215.1 Lapidilactobacillus mulanensis | reverse complement strand
TGCCGTTCAAGAATGTGCATAAACACTTTAATTATTTGATTGTCCTCTTGACAGGAGCCGAGCCTTCGTATAAATATTTCTTCTTTTTCGGTAACGATTCGCCCACGATCATGCCCTCACTTTAAATATTACGATCACTTGATTACGTAGAAAAGGATGCTAAATAAATAATGCATACTAAACGTTATATCACAAATCAGTTCTCAAAATCAGCGAATACATGGATAAATACAGAAAAAAACACGATTTATTCATAGACAACGTTTTATATCATAAACATGTCGTTGCCATCTTAATAATCATACGATTTTCAACGAAAAATATGCAACAAAAAAAGCCGATCAATTGATCAGCTTTTTAAATTATTGATAGAATTTGAAAATGGAGATTATAGACGACGACCAAAGTCTGGACGATAGTATTGGAGCGTACCGACTTTAACGTTTTGGCCAGTTGTAGGTGCGTGGATGTATTGACCATTGCCAATGTAAATGCCCACGTGATGTGCAGAACCTACGCCACCCCAGAATACTAAGTCACCAGCTTGTAAATTGTTAACAGAAACGTATGTGCCAAGTGTACTTTGTGCTTGAGAAACACGAGGTAAATCAATACCAGCTTGTTTAGCTGCATACCAAATCAAACCTGAACAGTCAAAGCCTGCAGGTGAAGCGCCACCCCAAACATAGGGAACATCGATATATCTAGCAGCGTTGCTCGCAATTGAACCGCCAGAAACGGATGGAATTGAAGGTGTAGCGCTGGAAGAATTACCCTTGTTATTATTTGTAGTTGTGACAGTGGCAGTTACTTTTGCAGCACTAGCTGTCTTGACTGCTTTAGCAGCAGCTGCAGCCTTATCAGCAGCTTCTTGCTTAGCTTGTGCTTCTGCTGCAGCTTTCACTGCTGCACTGGCTTGATCTAATTCAGTTTGTAAACCAGCTAACGCATCTTTATTATCTTCTAATTGTGTTTGTAAACTGACTTGCGCAGCTTCTGCAGAAGTTTTTACAGAAACTAAATTATCTTTTTCAGTTACTAATTTTGCTTTGGTTGCGACTAATTGTGCCGCTTTAGAAACTTGTTCGTCTTTTAATCCAGCCAACTTTTGTTTGGCAGCATCAACAGCATCCATAGCATCTTTGTTAGCTTTATTTAACTTGTTAACTGCGAATGAACGCGAGATCAAGTCAGTGAAATCATCGCTACTTAAAACAAAATCAACATACACGTTGCCAGAAACACTGTTTGTTGATTTCTTCTGCAATTCGATCAACTGTTCGCGCAAGACTGATTTACGATCACTCAATTCTGCTTGAGCCGTATCAATTTCACCCGACAAGTCGCTGATCCGTGTTTGCGTTGCTGAAATCAAGGTTTGTGTCTTGTTGATTTCAACCATTTTATCAGAAACATCGTTATTTAATTTGTCTACTTTTGATTGTTGCGTATTGATTTGATCTAATAACTTTGCAGAGCTACTCTGATTCGAAGAAATAGCAGCCTTGGCATCAGAGACTTTGTCTGCAGATACCGTATTAGGACTGATGAATACAGGGCCTGCTAAAAGAAATGCGGCCGCACTAATTAAGATGCGCTTCGTAAGTTTTCTCAAATTGTACACTCCCATGTTTTGATTACAAGTAGCAGTATACCATGTGGATCTTTACAGAATCTTTACAATTAGACCAAGATAAGATAACAATTCAAATTTAATAACAACAACTATTCACTCGGTAAATGCCTATAAATCAGCATTTTACTTTTTAAAGCATATAGCTGACATCTGTTTGTTACAATGAATTCCTTAATAGTTTCATAATAAGTTGCCGTCATAACGGCGTTTATTCGTAAATGCTTTCATATTCCCGTCCACAAAAAAAGAAGTATGACAAAAATCATACTTCTTGTAACAATTCTGTCTTATTCGGCAATGCGAACTAATGTGTATTTCTTTTTACCCTTGCGAATGATGACAAACTTGCCAGCAAACGCGGTTGTTGTGTCGACCGCAAAATCAACATCCTGTTCACGCTGTCCATTCACATAAATCGCACCATTATTAATATCTTCGCGTGCTTGACGGCGAGACGATTCGATCTTGGTCACATCGACTAAGAACTCAACCAAATTGATCTGGGTTGGTGCGATGGTGACACTTGGCATGCCCTTGAAACCTTGTTCGATTTCTTCAGCGCTTAAATCTGAGACCGCACCTGTAAACAGAGCCGCAGAAATATGTTCTGCTTCTTCAACTGACTTTTGACCATGAACAAACGCTGTGACTTGGCGTGCCAAAGTTCGTTGTGCTTCACGCTTCTCTGGCTCGGTTTCAATCTTATGAGCCAAGTCTTGGATTTCCTCGCGTGAGAGGAAAGTGAAGTATTTCAAGTATTTAACCACATCACGATCGTCTTGATTCAACCAGAATTGGTAGAACTCGTATGGCGTCGTCTTTTCGGCATCCAACCAAACTGCACCACCTGCAGTTTTACCAAACTTGGTGCCATCTGCCTTCAACAATAATGGCACCGTCAAACCATAGACGCGCGCTTCTGAGCCTTCTAGCTTATGGATCAAGTCTGTCCCAGCCGTAATATTTCCCCACTGATCGGCGCCACCGATTTGCAATTGAACATCATGTTCGCGATATAACGTCAAAAAATCGATCGACTGTAAAATTTGGTACGTAAACTCAGTGAACGAAATTCCGGCAGCCAAACGCGACGAAACTACCTCTTTGTTCAACATCACATTGATGGGAAATTCCTTACCGTAAATTCGCAAGAAATCTAACAGGCTAATTTTCGAGAGCCAATCGTAATTATCGACGATCGTAAAGTTATCTGTGCCAAACAAACGCGTCATTTGCTTCGTGATAGCTTCCTTATTCGCCTGAACTTGAGCCATCGTCTGCAAAGATCGCTCGGATTTCCGACCGGATGGATCACCGATCGAACCTGTCCCACCACCGATAACAATGACTGGATGGTGACCGGCCTCCTGAAATCTCTTTAAAATCATAAACGGAATCAAATGACCGATATGTAAAGAATCGCCCGTTGGATCGGCGCCACAATAAAGTGAGATCGCCTTCTCTTCCGTTAATTGTTGCAAACCCTCTAAATCAGTGGTCTGATTAACGGCACCACGCCATTCCAAATCTGCCAATATTTCATTTCGTTCCATTTTTAAAACTCCCTTCAATTTTTCTGCCTAAAGCTAACCAGTATCTTTCCGCACACCGAACTAACGCACCAAGACGTTTGGCTCACCATTCCGAGTTAGGCTCAAACAATATCGCAAGCTACAAAAAAATCCCTAACTGAAAAAATCAGTTAGGGACGATAATTTACCGCGGTACCACCCAATTACCTGCAATTGCAGACAACTTAAGGTTCGTAAAGTGAACAAAACTTTTCAGCGTCTAGTGTAATTCATTCTTAACGCACGTCCGGTTTGCAGTATCCACCGGCTTTCTTCACGTTTGCATTAACAACTACTGGGTTAGACTATAACTTTTAAATTAACGTCAGATTATCATGAACAACTGGCTTTGTCAATGGTCGCTCGCGCCAATCGGTAGAACAGTGATCGGTAATTGATCTCCCAAGAAACGCTGAATTTTAGTTTCGATTGCTTCCTTTTCAACAATCGCACCAAAAAAAGATTGGGGATAAGCCAACAACTCTGTAAATTGTGTCATCGCTAAATCTGATTGCGAGATAAACGGAATCAGTTGGAAATGATAGCGGCTTTGCTGGTTTACTTTTGCATTCAACGCCTCTGATAAGGGCATGATCACGGCGGTAGCTTTGGCGACTGTCGAGGTTTGTGCCAGTAGGTCGTCCAACTCAGCCTGACTGATCACAGTCAGCTCGAGTTCACGCTCCGTCAGGAAACGACGCAACTTATCTTCAAGCGCATTGTCAGCATTTTCTGCCGAAATCACGAGATAATAACGCAACGTCGGTGAAAAATAGATTTCATCTGCCATGGCCGTCGTCTGAAACCATTTCATTAAAGTCTCGTTGATAGTTTGCAGACGTTGTTGCCAATAATGCCGTTGCTCTGCAGTTGGTGTTTTATTCAAAACTAAATCCGGCAATTGCTGCAACTGAAACTTGGCTTGTGTACGCGCTTTTTGCAAAGCTTGTCGCAACAATGCCGCTTTTTTGATCCGCTGCTGATCTAAATCTTGCAGTTGCAATTCTAGATCGTCCCACTTCACTTCTCGAACTTTTGGCACGAGTTCAGTCGTCGGTTCTTCCTGTTGATGTTGGGTATAATCGACAGGCTTGATCAACGGTTGCGTATTTAATTCGCCTAGATCGTTTGCCTCAGTAGATTCAGAATTCCGATTTTGATCAGTCATGATACAACTCCTCGCTGCAGATTACGACCACCAAAGTTTAACCAATGCCTGAGTGCCCTCGTCGCCTAAACCGCGATCATCCACGAGTTGTTCATATAGTTTCTTGGCTTGTGCCGTGGTAGGTAAATCCAAGCCTAACTCATCAGCCTCTTCCAAAGCAATCCGCAAGTCCTTCAAGAAGTGCTTTGCAAAAAATCCGGCAGAATAATCTTCCTTCAAAATCCGTGGGCCATAATTGGTTAACGACCAATTGGCTGCAGAACCGCCGCCAACAGTTGTCAAAACCTTCTCTAAATCTAGACCGGCCTTTTTCGCGTAGACCAACATTTCGGTCATGCCGGTCATCGTGCCGGCGATCATGATTTGATTGGCCATTTTAGTGGCTTGACCACTACCGGCACCACCGAATATATTAACTTGCTGGCCCATCGCCGCAAAAACGGGCTGCATCTTAGCAAACACGGCCGCAGAACCACCGACCATGATCGTGAGCGTCCCTTTTTGAGCACCAATGTCTCCACCAGAAACGGGCGCATCCAATACATTAACGCCTTTAGGTGCAGCTGCCGCGAAAATTTTGCGAGCCAAACTTGGTTTGCTCGTGGTCATATCGATCAACGTTTGCCCAGGCTGGACGGCTGAAAGAATCCCCTCGTCACCAAAGTAAACCGCCTCAACATCTTGCGGAAAACCAACGATCGTAATGACAACCTCGCTTTGCCGAGTAACCGCAGCCGGAGAATCAGCCCAATTAGCACCCGCATCCAAAACCGCTTGCGCATGCGCCTTCGTCCGATTAAAAACCGTCACCGAAAAATTAGCCTTCAATAAATTCTTGATCATACCAGTTCCCATCACACCAGTACCAATAAACCCAATATTCGTCATGTTGAAACCTCCGATTTATGTTGTGAGAGCTGACGGGTTAGCTGCGTAGAAAAAGTTCAGAAACAACTTAATTCGGTTTTTGAATTCAGTTGTTTCTAACTTATTCATGCAGACAGTCAGCTCGAACACGATTAAGTTGTGAGTAACCAAAACCCGCACATTCCCATTCCAACTCATTATAACAAAGAAATAAATTTCACCATCTATCTATTTCCTATCTTTCATCCGTATTTTCGTCCACGCGTTTCTGATCATCACTCAGTTCGACAATTTTCCCAGTCTTACTGTAAACCGTCCATTCCGAAATGTTCACGATATGATCACCGATCCGTTCCAAGTCCGAGCTTACCTTCAGAACCGAAATCACTTCACGAAAACTCGACTCAATAGATTGCTGCAACGCCATTACGTACAACGCTTGTTTTTCCAAATCAGTTTTCTCTCATTTGATTTTGTTCCATCAGCCAGGCGAAACCTTTACTGACATCTTTCCAAGTAGTGTTATCTCCATCAAATTTTAGCCAAATAAAATCTTCATCTTTGACACCTTTAGTTATCTTTAAGATACCAATAAGATCATTAGGTAATCCCAATAAAGACCTCTTATATGCCGTTGTTGGTCTCTCTGCTCCAACTCTAGAATGTAAGAATTCATTGATATCTTTGTATCCAGATTTCTCATCCAAATAGATCTTATTATCTGACAGCATTGTAACTTTACTTTTTGTTTTAGAAAAGATGACATCATATAGAGGTTCATCTTGTCTCATAGTCCTAAATTTCTCCATCTATCTATTTCCTATTTTTCATCCGTATTTTCGCCCACGCGTTTCTGGTCATCACTCAGTTCGACAATTTTCCCAGTCTTACTGTAAACCGTCCATTCCGAAATGTTCACGATATGATCACCGATCCGTTCCAAAAAGCGGGCAACCATTAAATAACTGGCGCTGGCCGCCGCGTGTTCAGCATCTTGATCCGCTCCTGAAGTCAGTGTTTTGCGGATCTCAACAAATTGTCGATCGATTTCTTCATCGGTCTTCGCAATTTTCTTAGCGGCGTCTGCATCCTCTTGGAAATAAGCCGACAAAGAATCTTCTAGCATCTTGCGAACATTGTCGGTCAAAATAGCGATCAACTTTTCAATATGCGGAATTCTCGGATTACCCTTGATGTAAATTGTCTCGCGGGCGATCCCGACAGCATGATCACCGATTCTTTCCAAGTCCGAGCTTGCCTTCAGAACCGAAATCACTTCACGAAAACTCGACGCAACAGGTTGCTGCAACGCCATCATGTAGAGTGCTTGTTTTTCCAAATCGGTTTCGCTCTCATTGATCTTGTGATCGGCCAGAACAACCTTTTGTGCTGATTCTTTGTCGTGATCCGCAAACGACTTCGTGGCATGATAAATCTGGTCGCTGACCGTGATTCCCATGTCCATAAATTTAGATTGTAACTTTTTTAATTCATTTTGAAATTGTGGTCCCATTTAATTCTCCATTCTGAATTTGCGCGAAATAATTCCAGATTGCGTCATTCCATATCGTATTTGTTCAATTCTAGCACTTAACGCCGGCTTCGGTGAGATGAATTGAAAGATTATTTTATCGCTTGGAAAAATACAAAAAAACTCCGAAATTTTGCGATCTCATTTCAGAGTGGTTGCGTATACAAAACTTTTTTTGCTTTTAAAATCATGATTTTTTTATGAATGGACGGAAAATTTTGTCGTTAAATCGTGTTCGTAAGCACTGAAATCAATGTCTAAGTGACAACAACTTAAATCTTAAAACCAAGATTTTAGTTGTTGTCGACTTAGTCATTGATTTCAACCCGTGCTTACTCACAACTTAATTTAAAAACGCTCTAATAAAGACTTGTGCGATGCTGAAATAAATCAATACACTCGTTAAATCGCTGAGTGTAGTGATGAATGGGCCACTGGCAACCGCTGGATCGAAGCCCAGTTTTTCCATTAACATTGGGATTAAACTCCCGGCTAAATTAGCCACTGTAATTGCGGCGGCCATTGCCAGTCCAATCGTCAATCCCAACGCCAGATTCTGTTTCCAAATTCCCACGATCACGGTGACTGTTAATCCGGTGATCACACCAGTCACCAAGCCTGTCAGCACCTCGCCAATAACCAGACGCAAAATTTTCGGTTTATTTTCACCGTTCACGGCCAAGCGTCTTACCGCCACAGCTAAACTCTGAGTTCCCGCATTACCGGCTGTACCGGTGATCAGCGAAATAAACACGGCTAAAATACTCGCCGAGCTCAGCAATGACTCATAGTGATTGATCAACGTTGCCGTCGACATTCCCAGAAATAATAGCGTGATCAGCCAAGGAAGTCGTTTGGATGCGGCCTTAAACGGATTTTCCGAAGTATAATCAACATCGACACCGGCAAGTCCAGAATAATCGGATTGTGCTTCATCATCAATAACTTCGATGGCATCATCAACGGTGATGATCCCGACTAACTTTTGCTGATCATCCGTCACGGGTAAGGCGATAAAATTATAATCACGAATTTTCTGAGCAACGTCCGCCTGTTCGTCGTGAACACTCGCGGTGATAACATTGGGCGTCATGACTTCGACCAACTTCGCGTGACTGTCATTGACGATCAAATCACGCAAAGTTAAAACACCGACTAGTAAATTATCGGCGTTCACAACATAAACATAATAAATTGTTTCCGCATCCGCAGCCTCACGCTTCAATTCCGCGAGCGCCTGACCGACGTCCAAATCCTCACGAACACTAACATAGTCGGTCGTCATAATACCGCCGGCAGTTTCAGTATCGTAATGCAGCAACTTCCGCAATTCGATGGCATCCGAACGGCCCATCAACGACAAATAACGATCCACGTCTTCTTTTGGCAAATGTTCCAGAATATCGGCCGCATTATCATCGAACATATCATTCAACATGTCCGCCGCATATTGCGTATCCATTTCCGCAAGTAAATCCGTCATTTGAGGCAGATCATCCTCGATCGTATCGAAAAAGTCACCAACCTCATGTGCATCTAAAACATGATACAACTGCTCACGTTGCGGCTGTTCCAGGGACAAATAAAAATGCGACTGGTCATAGAAATGCATGTCTAAAAAACGTTTACGAAAAACCTTCGTTTCACCGTTCTTAAGCGCAAGTAATAACTGCGCATTGCTAATCTCCAATTGATCATCATATTTCTCCATGAAATCACCTCGGTTATTCAAGTTGTGAGTAAGCACGGTTGAAATCAATGGCTAAGTCGCAAATAACTAAAATCTTGGTTTTAAGATTTAAGTTATTCGCACTTAGACAGTGATTTCAGTGCTTACGAACACGTTTATGTTGTGAGTAGCCATGGGTTGAATTTGAGCATTAATGCTGAGTAAACATTAAATCCGATCTTTGGATTTAGTGTTTACTCAAGTTAAGCGGAAATTTCAATGGCTACGAACACGTTCAAGTTGTGAGTCGTCAAGGGTTGAAATTGAGCATTAACTCGACATAAGATAAAATCCTGCTTTTGGATTTCATCTTATGTCAGTTAAGCGGAAATTTCAATGGCTACGAACACGATTAAGTTGTGAGAGCTGACGGGTTCATTTTTAGCATTACCCCGTACTCCCTACCGTTCCATCTCCGCCTCGATCGCCAGAAAGTCGCTTGGTATTGGCGCAGATAATTGAATCTCTTTTTTCATAATCGGTTGATAAAACGTTAGCTGTGCGCAATGCAGTGCCTGTCGCTGCGCAGCCGGCGTCATCGGTCCGCCATATAATTCATCGCCAAATAGCGGATGCCCCAGCGCCGCCAAATGCACTCGGATTTGATGCGTGCGCCCAGTTAGCAGTTGCAATTGTACCAACGAACCCTCTGGATAAGTTTGCAAAACTTGATAGCGCGTCTTTGAGGGCTTGCCAGCTTCCGTGATCATTCGTTCCATCCCGTGTTCGGCACGGCGCCCGATCGGCAAATCGATCAAACCACTCGCTTGTTCGAAATGGCCTTGTGCGAGCGCCAGATACATTTTTTGCATGCGATGTTGTTTGTTTTGTTCGTCTAGTAATGAGTGGGCATACGCGCTTTTGCCAAAAATCACCAACCCAGAAGTATCCATGTCTAATCGCGTTGCAATGTGAATCGACAGGCTTTCTGCGCCTTGCGTCTGCAAATAACCTTTCACACGATTCGCCAACGCATCGTTAGGATGACTGCGCGACGGGATCGACGCTAAGTGTGCCGGCTTGTTCACGACCAAAAATAAATCATCCTCATAAATAATTTCAATTGGTAAATGGCTTGTCGTTACTGTCGACGCCGCTTTCTCCGGTGCTAAAGTAACGCGGATCAGGTCACCGTCATGTAACAAATAATTCGTATAGCGTTGACGATGATTAACAAAAATTTGACCGCCAGAAAACTTCAAGCGGCCAATCTGTGACTTTGAAAATCCATGGTGTTTTAAAAAGCTTTGTAGCGTCACCTGATCTTGCTCGGGAAAGTTCGCCGCAGAAAATTGCCACTTAAAGTTCATGGCCATCTTCATCCTTTTCGCGCATACTACCAATGAATGAATCTTCGACTCGCGACCAGAAATGCATGTGCCGATATTTGGCAAAGTGAATCCGTTCTTTAGCAATCTGATATTTGATTTCAGTGATCGCACGATTGTGACTGCTCAGCTGATCGACTGTCAGCGTATAATCAGCGGCCGACTGCGTTTTAACTGTGATCCATTCATCTGGTGCAATCACGATCGGTGACGACAACGTGCGATAAACCCGATTATTGATCGAGGCGATTTCCGTCAGTTGTAAGGCTTCTAATCGTGGGTGTAACACGGCGCCGCCCAACGACTTGCTGTAACCAGTTGAACCAGTTGGCGTGGCCACACAAATCCCATCGCCACGGAAACTTTCAAAAAAAGCATCGCGAATATAAATATCCGTCTTGATGGTCAAGGCATTTCGCCGCAAAGAAGATTCGTTCAACGACAAAAAATGACTCGGATCTTTTTGCGTGGCATATTTAACTTGCACATCGAGTAATGGATAGCTGACACTCTGACCGACGTCGGCGTTGATTTCTTTGACCAAATCATCCAGCTCATAATCACGCCAATCGGTATAAAATCCCAAGTGACCAGTATGTACACCGACAAAACGAACCGTATCCAAAATGTGTGAGTAGCGATGAAAACAATTCAATAAAGTGCCATCTCCACCAACACTAACAACTAATTCAGGATTGGTGGTGGTTAGCTCATGTCCTGCATCAACTAATTTTTCTTTGAGACTAGCGGAGATCCTAGTCGATTTTTCGGTGGTGTTCCCCATGACTGCAATTTTCATGGCTTATCCTCATTTGTTGGCTTCTGATCAGAATTCGGCTGATCACTACTTTGTGCCTCTGAACCCTGACTCAATTCCTGATCTGACGGTGGTTGTTGTTGATCCGGTTGGTTTTCCAATTGCCCAGCTGCGTACAATTGTTGGGCCTCTTGAACTTCTTCACGAATCTCTGACATTTCTTGGTCTAGCATAAAAGATGCTTCAGCCGCACGTTTCAGCCGAGCATTGATCTCTTCGGGAAATTCACCCTGATATTTATAATTCAACGAATGCTCGATCGTCGCCCAGAAATTCATCGACAAAGTACGAACTTGAATTTCTGCGAGAACTTTTTTCTCGTGGTCGACTAATTGAATCGGATATTCGATGACAATGTGATAAGAACGGTAACCACTAGGCTTGCTATTGGAAACGTAATCGCGTTCCTCGATCACCTGCATGTCCTGCCGTTGCCGAATTAAATCGGCGACCTGATAAATATCGCCCACAAATTGCACCATGATCCGAATGCCAGCAATATCCTGCATATCGGTCTCAAGTAACTCTTCGCGAATAAAACGACGATGCATTTTTTCGATGATACTATTCACAGGCTTCACCCGACCAGTCACAAACTCGATTGGCGTGTGTTCGCCCATATTTTGATATTGTTTACGGATGGCTCTAAATTTTAATTTTAATTCATCTACCGCCTGATTATACGGCATTAAAAATTGCGACCAGTTTTTACTCATCTTGATTCCTCACTCTTAGACAATCCATGCTTATTTTAACACATCGGACGCATAAAGACGAAAATCAGAATGTGAGTGCTGATGGATTTATTTCGCCCAGGTTTCATTCTGAAAAAGAGCGACCTAGAAATGGGGCATAACTATCACATGATTAACCGTGAACTTCAATACACAAAAAGACCCATGACTAAGTAGTCGCGAGTCTCTAAATATCTGTTAATTGAAAACGTGATCCAAGCTACTGACAGTTTCTTGGATTGACGATTCGCTATAGATTAAGACTTGTTTTTATGATTTGAATTTCGTTTTCTAACCACTAATGCGAGTGGTAACATCATGATGGCCCCACCCACAAACCAAAAAAACGTGAACCAGTTTTGTTTTAGATAGATACCTTGCTGAATGAGATGCGAAAATAAAAGGCGATAGACAACACTATGCAGAGCCGTAAATCCTATGATTAAAAGCCAAAAAGGTAAATTATGTTTAACAAAAGTGATGATTTTTTTCATGCTAATTAGAAGGCCTTCCCGACCAGTAATAATACGTGTATGAGGTTTCATAAAGCTTTATGCTGCCTATTTTGATGAAGGGCTTTCTCATTTCTTTAACCGCGCCATAAACTGTCTTATGCATTGCTTGGTATAGATCATAATATGCAGTTGTAGTCATATGATCTGTTCCAGCAGCTATTACCCCTGCAGAAATACCTTTTTTTATCACTCCTTTGACAAAATCCTTTGCGAGACTAACTCCGCCAGTTAAAAATGCTGCAATCGCCGTCAAGGCCGCCGTTGAAAGTGCCAAAACCATATTAATCTTTTTTCGTGTTGTAACTAGCCCCATTGCGTAATAGCCGCTTGTTGGAAGAACCGCCCTGGGTTCGATTCGAAGATTTGTCAATGAAGTGTTAATGAATGGCATGGGTGAAATGGTTGCTAGGGCCTTAGTGGCGGAAAAATCATCATTATTTAGTGCACTAATATACTCACTCAGTATATAATCCTGGCCATTAATTCTAACAATATTGGCATCAATAAAGAATTCCTCATCAAAAGTTTTTATCCCTTCCACAATTCGAAATCGATTGTTTCCAAGTGGTGTCGAGGTATTTCCGCTTTCATCTGTCAATATATTACCTGTTGATTTATTATCAACAGTGGTCCTCGGTTGTACCCCGTTTGATGCAGCATGAATTATGCTTGTTCCACCTATAACTGGTGCAATTATTCCTAAAGCAATGGCCATCATGCATGTTATAACAGTTCTATTTTTCATTTTTCTTTCCTCCATCCCAATATTTTATCGTTTATTTTACCTCTCCTACTCCTCTACCCTCAAAAATGATCAACTATAGTCCAAGAAACTGCTCGCCTAACTCCTTCCTATTTTCTCAGCTTAATCCACGGGAACTTTATCATGATTGAATCAGCTGGTTTAAACTTAATTGACCACAATCTGAGTTTACAAAATTAAAGGCGATTACGGAAGAAAGCAATGCTTGCCTTTTAGCAAGCATTACTTGCGCAATCACTTGCGCAAGTACCAATTAACGCATATCAACAAGTTTCCTACCCTGAAAACGAAATTACAGCGTGATTACAAAACCAAAAGATCAATTCAATTATTATCGGCGTTCTATAATATTGAGAATAGAAGCTCATTTTCTCCCCCCAAGAAAAAGGATATTGCTTCATCAAGCCCACGATCATAAAGCTATTTCCTTTAAAATCAGTGCAAAAATGATAGAATACATTGGGAGGCAGTGTGATGGTCAGTCTAGAAGTTGAATTCAAGAACCTTTTAACATCCGTTGAATTTACGCGGATCGAATCTCAATTTGCTTTTGCGCCACCTTTTAAACAAACAAATTATTATTTCGATACCCCCGACCAAAAACTGCAGCAACATCATTGCGGTTTGCGCATTCGCATTTATATGGATCATGCCGAACAAACCCTCAAAGTACCAACTGCCCGAGAAAAACGGGGCCAACATGAATTGCTGGAAATCACAGATAACCTGACTATGGCACAGGCTGGGACGAAACAAATTCAGCCAGATGGTGCAGTTGCCACAGCCTTAAATGACAGGCAGATTTCATTGTCTGACTTGCAAATTTTTGCAGAAGCAACGACGATTCGTCGAATTGCTGAACTGGATGTTGGTGAGCTGACCCTTGATCAAACCACCTATCCAAATGGCCGAATAGATTATGAATTAGAGTTAGAAACTAAGCAACCAGAATTGGCGCAACAATTTTATCAAACGTTGTTGCAACGGGATCAAATTCCCCAACGAGCGGTCACGAATAAAATTTCTCGGGCAGTGACCAATCATTAAAATTGAAATGTTTTTTTATTCAGGATAGAATAGCATTTGTCGCATTTATCAACCAGTATCGTTTCATTTGTAATGGAGGAAGCATTTTGTTAGAAGTCTTTATGTTTGTTAATCCGATCGGCGGGGTTTGTCTCGAAACTGAACGCAATATTATTGACAGTTTGGACTATCATCATCAAAAAGCACGTATTAACGTTGTTCCGCTCACAAATCTGCAAATCGTAACCGATTATTTAGAACGGAATCATTTAGATCAGCACGATCTCGATTTACGTAATCATATTTCAACGGTTATTTACGAATCACTATTAGACTTCAAGGCGGCATCTTTCCAAGGCAAGAAAAAGGCCCGGGCATTTTTGCTGAGCTTACAAAAACATATCAACCATGATCAAGCAAAGTATTCCGACGATTTGATCAATTTAGTCGTTGCTGAAGCTGCACTAGATCCCGCAACTTTTTGGGATGACCGCAACAGCCAATTGGTCAAGGATCTTTGCGAAGCCGATCGTCAATTAGCTAGCGAACTCGGTGTGAAACGGACACCTTCCACCGTGCTCGTTGATTATCGCCACAATATTGACGGCGACGGTATTTTGATCGAAGGCTGTGTTTCCAACGAATTGATCGATCAAATCGTGGAAGATCGCCTCTCAAGTTATCAAGAAATCGTGAACCGCACCCCATTCTTACAAATGCTTGCCAAGAATCACGATCACTTACGTTTGCTTAAATAAATTTCGAAAATTATAAATAGCTCCCGACAAATCAGACAGTATTTCGGGTCTTTGTCAAATAGTGTTGGTGGAGATTTATGAGCGATATCTGAATTTACAGATATCGC
>NZ_RHOW01000047.1 GCF_003946215.1 Lapidilactobacillus mulanensis | reverse complement strand
TCAGAACACGATCCTTCCTATAATGGCATTATACTAAATCGTGTCCATAGATTCATACTACATCCAATTCCAATATTGAGTCATTGCCGGATGATTACATATGTTCCGGTAGCTCTGTATAACTACTATAAACACGCAGGGACTACGACTACTTCATACAAAGATCCTCACTTGTTTGATATTTATACGGCATATAAAGACATATTAACTGACGTGAATGAAAGATTCCTAAGAGAAGCTGAATTTTGTGTTGCCAAGAGAATCATGATAAATATTGATACCATCGAATTTGGATATCATTTAGGCTATTTTATTCAACTTATCCAGCAGTTAAGTAATCATTTTAAATTAAATCAATTTATTGACCAAGACGATTATGTCAGTAGCATTTATTGTTTTATGAGTGTTGATTTATTAAAGAATCATATTTTTGTAGACGGGAAGGTTACTTTTGATTCTATGGACGCGTATAGATTTGATGAGACAGTTATTGACATGAATGGAAAAACATTTGCGAATTCAGATTTAGAATTAGGCGGAATAATTTTGTCAAAAAATATTAAAATACAGTCTCCTGTTGGTTATTTACGCACTTTGGGTAATTTTGTTATCTTTGGGAATGATAACAAAATTGTAGCAGTGGGTTTAAAACAAAGAAGTTTAATCGTACAAAGAATGTTTTTAACGAAACACAAGTTGGCTGTGGATGAGATTCTGGAAAAAATAAATTTATTAATCAAGGGGGAAGAAAATTTTATGTTCGATGTCGGGGTCTATAACGTTTCGGATTTGAAACATAAACTAAGTGTTAAAGAGGTGACAAATGAAAGCTCTAATATCTGATCTTGATGGAACATCAGAGAGCAATGAGTCAATCCTGAAAAGTATAAAGGGTCTATCATCAGTCAGAACTAACGCAACCCAACCGAATGAGACGTGCATTCGAATTTACCACTAACAAAACTAACAAGCTACAAAAAAAGCCCATCAAGCGGGCAACTTGATGAGCGGAGGAAGAATAGATAAATGTGACATACAACCGGGCAGTTGCATGAACACGTTTTGTCAATGAGAAGCGGGCAACTTCTATTGACGTTAGCAACTAATCTGAGCGGGCACTCAGTTAGCGCATAAGAGATTCATTAATTGTGCTCATATGATTGAAAGGATGTGTCCGAGGAATAAATCCACAAGAATTAAAATACGAATTCTGTGTTTTTATCGCCTTGGCCGATCATTTCGAACCACCATGATTCACAATTTTATAAGGGGAGGAATAAAAATGAAGAAAACTAGCAATTAGTTTTGGGGATCACTAGGCTACGGGCCTAAATCACTTCGTCACTGGAGTAGGCGACGAAGGAGAAATTCTGATGCTTCGTTGCAATCACCTCTGCTTTCTATGTTGATAACTATACCGCCGAGGTTTGAAAGAAGTGTGCGACAAAAATGGTTCTTCTGGGGTAAATTTGTGATGAAAATATGAAAAAAGCAACGAGCATAAAACTTTCTCGTTACTTTCATTGACGCTATAGTCCAAATCTTTTCAAAAACGTGCTCACCCGTGATTGATATTCCTCGGGATCGATTGCAAAAGCTTCGGCGTGCTTGGCGTTGGGAACGATCCACATTTCTTTTGGCGCGCTCGTGGCCTCGAAGTTTTTGAAACACATGCTGGTGGGAACGTAATGGTCTTTTTCACCATGAATGAAGAAAATTGGCCGCTTATTTGCCTGCAAGGCTTTCACCGAATCAACATCGTTTAATCCAAAACCAAGAACGACGCGATTGATCAAACTTGCAATCGGAATTGTGGGAAATCGCGGCATATGAAATTCGACTTTGGCGCGATAGGCAAGTTGCTCATGCAATGAACTGTAGCCACAATCTTCAATGATTGCTTTGACTTGCTCGGGTAAAATTTCACCGCTCATCATCATGACGATGGCACCACCCATGCTCACTCCGAAAAGAACCACTTCGCAATCTTCACCTAAATGTTCGACTAAATCTAAACACCAATCGCGATAATCGAGACGATCCAACCAACCAAAGTTGATCCAATCTCCAGAGCTTTCACCGTGACCACGATTGTCGGGCATTAACACATTGTAGCCCAGTTCGTGGAACATTTTAGCGTAAGCCGCCATTGTTTGTGCGTTGCCATGATAGCCATGCGCGATCACAACGGCTTTTTTCGTCGGCTGCGGATTAGGTAAGTAAAGTGCGTGAATTCGATTGCGTGGATCATCTTCGTACAACCACCAGTGCTCTTTTTCTTGCTGACCAAGCCATCTACTGAATTCATTAAAGGCAGCTAAATAGTCTGGGTCGTCCGTATCTGGTGCCAGTGGTGGATCGACGCGTGCGAAACCATAACGATAAAATTTCGTGGAGATTTGGCTCAATCCGAGGATAGAAATAGTGGGGATGAGAATACTCGCGGCTTTTTTCCATTTCATAGGGGATCACCTCATTTTTGTTTATCGATCAGGAATTTCTGACGGAATTTTTGTAAGTCTGATTTGGATAGTTGTAGCGCGTGTTGCCAATATTCGGAGATGCCACCGTAGCCTTCGTTGATCGTTTTCAGCACGCCTTCGATGTAGAGTGCTTCGCCTTCATGCGTGTTCATTTGGGCGACCGCCTGCTGAATTTTATCATTGGTGGGAGGTTCGCGTTTATCGGAATAGTTGTACAGATCGTTGGTCAACAAGTAATCTTGAATGATCACATCGTCAGGCACTTCCAACGCCATTAGAATCAAGGCGGCAGTCATACCGGTTCGATCTTTACCAGCCGCACAGTGAAAAACAGTTGCTTCATTATCGTGCTGGTCTAATAAAATTTGAAATGTTTTTGCAAACGCTTGTTGACTATGGCTACTCAAGACCACGTTTTGATAAATCCGCGCGATCGGATTTTCGAGATTAGGGATTTCGTGGCGCCAATTAAATAACTTTCTAACACGATGATTGCTCATGATCCGCCCGAAATTCGTTGGCGGATATAATGGATTGCTGATCAATTCGGCACCCGTCCAAGTTTGATCTGGATAAGATTGTTGCTCAGAAGGCGAGCGCAGATCAATATCGTGGACAATATCCAAGTCACCGAGTAAATGGCGGTCGCTAGCGGTCAAGCCGCCTAAAGAAGCCGCACGATAAATTTTCCGCCAGGCAATTTTTTGCCCGTGACTATTCGCGTAGCCACCTAGGTCGCGGAAATTGATCGAGCCATTCAAGACGACCACACGCTCGGGTGGAACGACTTTGTTGAGATTAGTTGAAGATTGAGCCATTAATGATCACTTCCTTCTGAAAATTGTGATGCGTAAGTATAAAAAATCAAAACCATTAAAAAGATTAAAAATTTTGTCTACTTTCGGTCGAAGTTGTTCCGGAAAAGTATGGACGAACACCGTGGGGACGGTTCCAGGATTTCCAAAGTACGGAAATTCTTCCACCTGCGATTCGAGCTTTTTGAAGACCACAAAAATCTCGAATGCGCCCCCTGCTGTAACCGAGCAAAAATCGCTCGCTAACACCAGTTTCACGGTGTGTCCATACTTTTCCTCCACAACTTCGACCTAGTCTATTGAATGTGGGGGAAACTTACTGCTGATTCATGAAGGCTTTGTTTGCGTGGCGTAGGAGTTTGTTTGGTTCCGTCAGAACGCTGCAGAAAAATGTTGCGCCTCGCTGTGGGGATGACTTCAAGCCTTTTGAAAAGCACAAAAGTCTTGAAGATCACCCTTGTTCTAGCGGGACTTGGGTTTAAGTGGTAACCGAATTATTGGTCAACCCATCTGAGAACATTTAGGAAATAAGTTGGTCCCGCAAGAACAATTTCACTGCGAGTCGCAACTTTTTCTTCCGCGTTCTGACTCATCTCGGCGGTTTTATAGTGGTGACTCGAGTTAACGTCTAGTCCTGTGCGACTAATTTGTACCGCAACTTTAATTTCTAGAGGACGAAAGGCGGACTTGATTATCACTCACACTTTTTAGAAGAACTATTTAAAGTCAAGGCAACAATGTCAAACAAGTTTGAGGAACCCTGTTATTCTAATTCTTCACTAAACGAAATAAGTTTAGGCAGAAGTTGCGGAAGAAAATAGTGGGATTGCTGTGGTAATTTTGTTAATGAGCGGGTTTTGCGAATTTACAAAATGGGAAAATATGAGATCCGACGGTTTTCCGGAGCTCATATTTTAGGCGGAAGAATTTCCGGCCTTTGGAAATCCTGCAGCCGTCCCCACAGCAATCCCACTATTTTCTGGAGCAACTTCTGCCGAAGGTAGAATAGAATTCTTAATATTTTCTACTACACTAGCGTTAAGAATCCCAAATGATTTTACCAATCCAACCTGAACGTATATACTGAATACAAGTATGAAAGGTGGATATCAATGTCACTGACACCCTTATTTAGTATCATCGTGCCCTTTTATAACGTGCGCGCATACATGGATCGTTGCATCCGTAGCCTGATCAAACAAACATATAGCCAGTTGGAACTAATTTTTATCGACGATGGCTCCACCGACGGCACCGGTGAGCGCCTCGATTATTGGGCGCAATCAGATTCGCGGATCCAGATTTTCCATCGTGAAAATCATGGCGTCTCTGAAACACGCAACTTCGGACTTCAGCAAGTAACAGGTGAATATCTGACTTTTGTCGATGGCGATGATTGGGTCGAACGTCAATTCATTGAGTTCATGGTCAAAGCCTTCCAAGATTCGCATGCCGCGATGGTTGTTTGCGGGTATTATTTAGATCCACGCGGTCGCTCCGCAGCGCTACAGGCCGAATCCGGTATTTTAACGCGTAAGGAAATGTTGAGCCGTGTGTTGAAACTCACGGGCAGTGTGCGCGGTTATACTTGGAATAAGGGTTATTTGACCTCTGTGATTCAGCAACATCGTTTGGAATTCACATCTGATATTGATTTGATGGAAGACCAGCTCTTCAATGTGCAGTATATTAATTTAACGCGCAATTTTTACTTTGATACACAGCCACTTTATCATTATGTGCAACGTGCGGACAGTTTGGTGCACGCTTTCGATCTGCAAAAAGTTCCTGACACGGTGGTCGCTAACTATCGAATCTTACAAGAATTGAATCATACAAATGCGGCCGAGCAAAGTGTAAAAAAACATGGTCGCCAACAAAAGAAACAATTGAAATATCGCAAATCCAATCTTAAACGTGCGAAGGATTTGAAGTCATTGTCTAAATGACAACAAAGTGAAATGTAAGATTGTTGCGTTAAGTACTAATTTCAAAGCGGCCACTTCTCACAGCTAATCGCGTTCGTCACCACTGAAATTTCCGGTTAACGAACAGATTCTAAAAATCTAAGGACCGATTTTTTGAATCTGTCGCGTTAATCCTCAATTTCAACCGTGGTGCCTCGCAGCTTTTACTGTTCAAGTCTTTCTCTCACGTGGTATTTAACGATCGTTGCGGTATCTTTGGGGTCAACTTGTTTGTCTTTTTCGAAGTAAACGGCAAATGAATCTTTCTTCGCGGGGTCTTCAACGATGATCAGTGGTGATTGTAAGGCGTTGCGTTGTTTGTAGATCTCGGCGCTGACACGGGCTGCTGCGAAATCGTGGGCGTTGGCGATGGCGTCACCGGGATTAAACAGGACATCTTCATTCATTAGAATCACTCCTTTTCTTTAATTATAACGAGAGAACGCACAAACATACAATGATAAGCAATCGCCAATTTCGACGGGGGTAATTATGGAAATAAATGTGAATCATACGAAACTTTATTATGTTCAAAGCGGGCAGGGTCAGCCGCTGATTTTGTTGCATGGCAATGGCGAAACGCATCAGATTTTTGATAAGCTGATGCCGACTTTGAGTGCCTATTTTCATGTGTATGCCTTGGATAATCGGGGTCATGGTAAAAGTGCGCGAGTTTCCGAGCTACATTATCAGGACATGGCTAATGACGTGGTCGATTTTATTAAGCAACTCGATCTGAAGGAGCCGTTATTATATGGCTTTAGTGATGGCGGGATCATCGGCTTGTTAGTGGCTAGTCAACATCCGCAGTTGTTACAAAAATTAATGATCAGTGGCGCCAACTTGAATCCAAATGGCTTACATCGTCGCGATCGCTTCGTATATTGGGGCTGGCATTTGGTGACCCAGCGGCCGGAATTGCGGATCCTAAACACCGAGCCGAATATTACTAAGGCAGATCTGCAACGGATCCAGATTCCGACGCTCGTGATGGCCGGCGAGAAAGATTCTGTCAAGATCAGCCACACGCGTTATATTTCCGATCAGATCCCCAATAATCGTTTGTTGATCTTGCCGAAAGAAACCCATAGTAGTTATGTGGTTGATAGCTTTAAGTTATTACCGATCATTCGTAAGTTTTGTAAATCGCAACCAGAATAGAATCGACGAAATAAGCTCACGTAAAAAGTCAGACGACTTTTACGTGAGCTTATTTGTTTGGTCGGTGTGAATTGATCTCGAAAATATCACAGCACTTTTTCAATATCTGGTTTCATTTTATCTGGGATCGTTTTTGGTGCATAGCGTTTAACGACGTTGCCATCGCGATCGACTAGAAACTTGGTGAAGTTCCATTTGATATCCTTGCCCAGTGTTCCTGGTTTTTCGGTCGCCAAATATTGGAAAAGTGGCCAGGCGTCATTGCCGTTTACGTCGCGAATTTCGTGCATTGGGAATTCGACGCCATAGGTTGTGCGACAAGATTCGACCGCCTCTTGAGTGTCGTCGAGTTCTTGTTTGAATTGATTCGATGGGAAACCGAGCACGACTAAATCACGGCCACGATATTCTTCATAGATCTGTTCCAAGGCCTCAAATTGTGGCGCGAATCCACATTTCGTCGCGGTATTCACGATGACCATTGGTTTGCCACGATATTCGTCTAACTTATATTTAGTGCCATCTGCTAAAACAACTTCATAATCATAAATTGACATATTAACGCCTCCTTACTATTAGTATACCGCTGAGAAAAATTTACTTGTAATTTCTTGCTCAAAGTTAAGGGCTTTTTAAGAGAGCGCCGATTTAAGTGCGCACATTATTATTTTGTGCCAGATACGTTTACCGATTGCTTTGTTAAACTGAAAACGTGTATGATTAATTGAGAAACAAGCGACAATAACTATGACTAGACCGCAATTTCTAGCGATAATTACTGTTGACTTGTGATGACAGGTTGAAAGGACGTTGACATGGCTAATTATATTGAAGTTGTCAATGCAAGTAAAAAATATCAAATGGGCGAGCAAACGATCATCGCTAACGATGCCCTAAATTTTAGTGTTAAAAAAGGTGAACTCGCCGTGATCCTCGGACCTAGTGGCGCGGGTAAATCTACTATTTTAAATATTCTTGGCGGGATGGATACGCCGACTTCTGGGCAAATTTTGATCGACGAGGTAGATATCGCTCAGTTTTCTAACCGTCAATTAACCGCCTATCGACGAACGGATGTCGGCTTTGTTTTTCAATTTTATAATTTGGTGCCGAATTTGACCGCGAAAGAAAATGTGGAGTTGGCAACGGCGGTAGCACCAGATGCCTTGGATCCGACCACGATTTTGGAAGAAGTCGGTTTGGCAAAACGGATGGATAATTTTCCCTCGCAATTATCTGGTGGCGAGCAACAACGTGTGGCGATCGCGCGGGCGTTGGCTAAGAACCCGAAACTTTTATTGGCGGATGAACCGACCGGTGCCTTAGATTTCGAGACTGGTAAACAAGTCTTGAAATTATTGCAAGATGTTAGCCGCAAGAGCGGACAGACGGTCTTGATCATCACGCATAACGCCGCTTTGGCACCGATGGCCGATCGTGTGATCCATATTAATGACGCGAAAGTTCGCGATATCGTCGAAAATCCGCATCCGACTGCCATTGACGAGATCGAATGGTGAGCCACATGAAAAATCAACTGCAATTTCATTTGCTCCATCGTAAAATTCGCGGTAGCTGGGGTCGATTCATCGCTATCGTGTTGATTATTATGCTGGGGGTACTATTATTCGTCGGCATCAAATCCAGCGGCCCAGATCTATACAATAATGCCACCGCCTATTTAAAGAGCCAGAAGGCCAGCGACGTCCAAATTATGTCGACGACGGGTTTAACCGATCGTGATGTCCAACTGGCTGAAAAAATGACTGGCGCGCAAGTGCAGCCGAGCAAATCGGTCGATGCCATCAGCAGTAAAAATAGTGACACGATCCAACTCTATAGCTATGCCAAAAAAGATCAATTAAATCAACTCTATTTAATTAAGGGTCATTTACCACGAAAAGCCAATCAAATCGTGCTTGATAACCTGGCTAGTGAAAATAATTATCAAATCGGCGATACGATCAAGTTGACCAATGATCAGCTGAAACGCCAGACGTATCGGATCGTCGGCTTTGCCACGTCGCCTCTTTTTATTCATCAGAGTTCACGGGGAACGACGACAGTTGGCGATGGTACCGTAGATTATTTTGCTTATACAGCGACGGCCAATTTTAAGGCGTCAGTTTATTCGAGCGTTTATTTACGTTTCACGAGTTTGCAGAATCGGAATAGTTATGGCACTACTTATCAGAAGCAGATCGATCAGAAGGTTAAGAAACTCAAGACTTATTTTGCCGGGCGGGCTAAAGTTCGCGATCAAGAAGTTCGCAGCCAAGCCTTAAAACCAATCGATGCGCAAGAAGCTGGTCTGAAACGCGCACAAACTCAATTAACACTTGCCAAACAGCAGGTGCAACAAGCTAGTCAAGGGAAAGTGACGACCACACCTGATATTAGTGCGCAAGAAGCTCAGCTGCAAATTGCGCAAGCCAATATTACCGCCGCTAAAAAGCAAGTTGACCAGCTAGCCAAGACCAAATTATATTTCAATGATCGTTCAGACTTGCCTGGTTTTACCGGCTATGGTGATTTAGCCGATCGAATTGCGGCGATCGCCAATGTCTTTCCGCTGATTTTCTTCTTGATCGCTATTCTGATCACCTTCACGACGATCACGCGGATGGTGGAAGAGGAACGCACACAGATCGGAACATTTAAGGCGCTGGGTTACACGCGGTCCGAAATTTCTCAGAACTATTATTTGTACGCATTATTCGCGGCGGCGTTGGGAATTGTGATCGGTGTGATTGCCGGCACCAACACTTTGCCTCAAATTGTCGTCTCGATGATGCAGAATCAATACGTTTATCCAGCCAGTTCCGTGAATTATGATTGGCCGACAATTGGCATCGCCATCTTATTGTCATTATTTGCTTCATTGGGTGCGGTATTGATCGTCGTCAATCGAGAACTACGCGAAAAACCGGCGGCTCTAATGCAAGCGAAGGCGCCCAAGGCAGGTAAACGAATCTTGCTTGAGCGCATCACGCCGTTATGGCGACGCTTGAGTTTTAATCAGAAGGTCAGTTATCGCAATCTTTTCCGCTTTAAGTCGAGAATGTGGATGGCAATTTTGGGAATTGCTGGCGGAACGGGGTTGATTTTAACCGGATTCGGGATCCGCGACTCCATCGATTATTCGGGTCAAACCGAATTCCACCAAATTCTGAATTATCAATCGGTGCTCAGCCTCGATGATGACGGCGCTAAAACAACAAAGACGGCTAAAATTCTAAAAGACGATTCTAAATATCGGGCACATTTACCGGTGTATATGGAAATGGTCAAGTTACAACGTAGCGGAGAATCCGTGGATGCCGTTTCGCTGTACGCCACGAATCAACCGCAGAAATTCCGCCAGTATGTTAAATTATCCCAGGCGATTCCGAAGAACGGTGCGTTGCTGAGTCGCAAAGCCGCCAAATTGTTAAACGTACAAGCAGGCGATAAGTTAACGCTGCGTGACGCGGATAATCGTCCTTATCAGATTAAGGTGAGCGGCATTACCGATAATTATGCCGGGCATTTCATTTACATGTGCAAGGATTATTTGAACGAGGCGTTGACGAAACGTTATCAACCATCGACCTGGTTGGTTAAATTAAAGACTCAGACCAAGGCACAAGAAAAGAAATTAGCCAGCCAATTATTGAAAACCGGCGAAGTCGTCAATAATTCCTACTTATCAACGCAAATTGATGCGGTTGATACGCAAACGGCGAGCCTAAGACCGATCGTTTTGATTTTTATTATTTTATCGGGCTTGCTGTCATTCATCGTGCTTTATAATCTGACCAACATTAATGTGTCCGAGCGAATTCGCGAGTTGTCGACGATCAAAGTCTTGGGATTTTTCGATCGAGAAATGACGATGTACGTTGTTCGCGAGAATGTGTTACTGACGATCATGGGAATTATCGTTGGTTTAGGATTCGGGAATTTATTGACCTGGTTTATTTTGCACCAGGCCGAAACCGCCGATGTGATTTTTCCACTGATCATTAGCGCCACAGGCTATATTACGGCTATTCTGATGACCATCATCTTTACCGTGATCGTCATGATCGTGACTCACTTTAAGTTGAAACGAGTCGATATGATCGAGGCACTAAAGGCTAACGAATAAAGCTTGAAAAAATTATTATCTACCTGCGGTCGAAGTTGCTCCGGAAAATAGACGGGATTGCTGTGGGGGATAGATTTAAGCCAATTCAAAAGCAAATTGTCTTAAATCACGTTTAGAGCTTTTTCGAAGACCGCGAAAAATCTCTAAAGCGCCCCTTTCTGTACTGGCTATCATGGCTTTAACGATGTCATTATCCGTAACTCACGAAGGTTCGAACGGCTAAAGCAGATTCGCAAAACTCGCTCATTAACAGAAATATCACTGCAATCTGTCTATTTTCCTCCGCAACTTCTCCCTAAACTTGATTTTATTTAGCGTAAGATTCAAATAACAAAGCCGGGTTCCTGCAATCTGAGTTTCATTGTTGCTTTACTCAAGGATTTTTTGATTGAGATGGCATGAGTGAACTTCGATTTCAGGAACCTTTTTGTGTGGTGTGTATATCCATTGCGCTTCTGTTAGGCGTACGGTATCATTATGCCATGAACCGGTTACAAGAGGATGGAGGAATTAAAATGCTATCATTGCAACATTTGACGAAATCATTCGGCGATATGAAGGCCGTTGATGATGTTAATTTCGATTTACATCATGGCGAGATTCTGGGCTTGATCGGGCAGAACGGTGCGGGCAAAACGACGACGTTTCGAATGATCTTGAATTTCATCGAACCTGATCAGGGCACGGTCACTTGGAACGATGCGCCATTTACGCAGAAGCAATATGATGAATTGGGTTATCTCCCGGAAGAACGCGGGCTGTTTCCGAAGATGACGGTTGAGAATCAGATTATTTATTTCGCGGAGTTGCGCGGGATGAAGCGGGCAGAGATTCGTCGAGAAATTCCCAAGTGGTTGTCGCGTTTCGAAGTGAAGGCGAAGCCAAACGATAAAATTAAAGATCTTTCTAAAGGAAATGCGCAAAAAGTGCAGCTGATCGCCACCCTGATCCATCATCCCCAGTTGGTTATTTTGGACGAGCCATTTAGTGGCCTCGATCCTGTGAACGTAGGGATTTTACGGGAAGGCATCATGGAGATCAAAAAGCAGGGCGCAGCGATTATTTATTCGGATCATAATATGGATAATGTCGAGCAGGTCAGTGATCAATTGGTAATGCTGCGTTTGGGTAAGATGGTTTTAAAAGGCACCGTTGCAGACGTCCGCCAAAGTTTCGGTCGGGTCAAATTATCGTTGGAGTCAAATCTGACCGCCGAAGAAGTACAGGCGATTCCTGGGGTAATCTCGGTCGTGCCTCATCGTCAGGCGCTCGAGATCACGTTGGCCGAAGAAGCAGCGGGCCATCGCGTGTTCGACTTGGCCACAAAGAACGGCTATATTCCTGAATTTAATCAACAACCACCGACGCTCGAAGAAATTTTCAAGATGAAAGCAGGTGAGCCCAATGAGTAAGTTCAAAACAGTTTTCCGCCAAGTCTATTTAAAAAATTTACGCAGTGGTTCCTTCATCTGGATGGTGATCGCGCCGATCGTGATTGCCTTAGTCGGTGGATTGATCGGTTATTTCATCGTGCGATCACAAGAGGACGTCAAGATGGCGATCGTCACGCCACAAGCTGAGTTACAACCCGCGTTGAAACAAATCAAGGCGGACAATTTAAAAGTGGATCGCAAAATCACGACCCAGAAGGCGGCACAAAAAGCCTTGAGCCAGGAAAAATTAGATGGTTACGCCGTGATCACGACTGAAAAACAAAATTTAAAAGTGGCTTATGTCAATCGCACTGATGGTCAAGATTTGCCGACAACGACCTTGGATGCGCAATTGACGCAACTGAATTTACAATATCAAGCCACCAGATTGAAACTCAGCCAGTCGCAACTAACGCAACTTTTACAACCGACTGAGACGACCCACAAGGCGGTTTCTTTCAAAGATGGCAAACAAGTGATGCGTAATGAAAACCAACGAACTATCAACGTGGTCTTAGCAACCGCAGTTGCCGTGGTGATGATGGTCTTCATCATGAGTTATGCCGGAATGATCGCTAGCGAAGTGGCTTCAGAAAAAGGCACGCGCATTATGGAAATCATTCTGTCTAGTATCGATGTGAAAACCCAGTTCCTGGGTAAAATTTGTGGGATTTTCGCATTGATCTTAACGCAACTGGCTGTCTATGGCGTGCTATTTATTGGCGGTCGAACGTTTATGAACAACTATTTATTCGGGCAATATCCACAATTGAAGTCGATCTTGAGTTCTCTAACTTTGCCAAGCTTTTGGTCGCTGCAAATTTTAATGACGATCGCCTTTTTCATTATCGGCATTCTGACCTATACGATTGTTTCGGCGATGTTGGGATCACTCGTGAGTTCTGTTGAACAAGTTCAACAAGTGGTCACACCGATTACGTTCTTCGCGGTTTTCGCGTATGTGATCGGATTGATGTCTGCAAATGGGAGCGACGCCTTATTAGTCCGGATTGCGGCCTACATTCCACTTATTTCCCCAATCGTGATGCCAGCTCGGCTGGCGACGGAGGCCGCGTCGGGCGCTGAGGCTTGGTTGTCCTTGGCGATTTCGATCGTGGCAATGGTGTTATTGTATTTCTTGTCGTTGACCTTGTATCGCGCCAACGTTTTAGTTTATTCGGATGGCAATGTGTGGCAATCGATGCGTAGCTCGTTTAATATTTTGACGAACCGGAGAAGCCGCAAGCAATAAAAGATAGATTTGCCTTTGGTAGCAGTTGACTCAGAATGCTGTGGGGACAGCGCTCAGCCAAATTAAAAACCGAATTGGCTTCGAAGTACGTAAAAATTAGTCTACCTGCGGCAGAAGTCGCTCCAGAAAATAGTGGGAGGTTGCTGTGGGGACGGCTGCAGGATTTCCAAAGACCGGAAATTCTTCCGCCTAAAATATGAGCTCCGAAAAACCGCCGGATCTCATATTTTCCCTTTCTGTAAATTCGCCAAAACCGCTCATTAACAGAAATACCACTGCAATCCCACTATTTTCTTCCGCAACTTCTGCCTAAACCTATTTCGTTTAGGCTAGGATGTTAATAACAGGGTTCCTCAAGTGTGATTGACATTGTGCCTTCACTGAGAATAGTTCTTCTAAAAAAATTGAGTGATAATCCCGTCCGCCTTTTTGTCATCTGGAAAATAAAGTTGCACTATAAATCAGTTACGCAGAACTATAAAAATGCCGGAACCAAACGACTAGTTTTTAGTAATTACCAAGAAAGAGGCCACAATGTTTAATCGTAATTCTGATTCTGATCACACACTCACCATATTGATTGCAATACTCATTTGGATCGCCGGCGTCTATTTACTCATTCACGATTATCTCAAGACCGGCGTTCTCAATGGGCCGATGGCTATTCTGCTCGTAATTGGTATCGTGATTACGGGGGCGGCGTTGTTTAGTAGCCATCGGAAATAAATCAAACTAATCAAATAAACACCAGATCAAGAGCGGAGCGATATTTTGCTCTACTCAATCTGGTGTTTTTATTTATCTAAAAATGAGAAGGTTCTAATTATTCGCTCAGATGACATCCTGAGACCAATTTTTTTGGCGAACGACTTCTTAATCACTAATTAAGTAGAATCCATCAGTATCTGTTATGCGATTAAATCAGTGGGTAATCTTTAATAATAAGCACTTAATTAAACTAAATATATAAACTCTAATATAAATCTATATTCTAATATTCGATTTAATATTTACTTTTTTATGTTTTTTTTAATGGCAATAATTATTTACTGATATACCGGTATTGATATCGATTGCAATGGTTATAAATGAAACTTAAATTAAAATAATAAAAAGTTTTTAGTGAAAAAGTGTTGACATTATTCTCTAATAATCATACAATTCTATCATTCACTAGAAATGTTTAATCTTTCTGGCAAAATATCTTAGGCGATTATATGAAGCGGAGGAATTAGAATGAAGTGGCAAAAGAAAGGATTAATGGCAACAATGCTGGTGAGCGTTGCATTGTTGGGCGCAGCTTGTGGTAACGGCTCAAGCTCATCAGAAAGCGGCTCATCCGACAAAGCACCAACAGAATATTCATATATTTATTCGACTGATCCAACCACGTTTGATTACACGGTAACCTCACGTGCAACTAACAGTGTTCATACTCAGGAGTTCGTCGAAGGTTTATTGACTCGTGATAAATATGGTCAATTAGTTGCCGGTGTTGCTAAATCATGGGACGTCAGCAAAGATGGTTTAACTTATACTTATCATTTACGCACGAACGACAAATGGTCCGACAGTGAGGGTAATGAGCAAGGTACAGTTAAGGCTCAAGACTTCGTGACTGGTTTGAAACATGCCGTTGCAGCTAAGTCAGAAACTTTATATGTTGTTCAAGACAGTATCAAAGGCTTGGATGATTATGTAAATGGTAAGACTAAGGATTTCAGCACGGTTGGGATCAAGGCTGTTAATGATCACACCTTGCAATACACATTGAATGCGCCTG
>NZ_RHOW01000046.1 GCF_003946215.1 Lapidilactobacillus mulanensis | reverse complement strand
TACCGAGAACATACCTTAGCTGCGTAAAACTATTTATTTTTGTCTAACTTTTATGTTGCACTTCACAAATCGGTGCGCGCTGTATTTGTCATAAAAATATGATGGGGCTATTATTTTTCTGCCAGCGTATTAATCGGTATAAACTTCTTTAGCTAACGCAAACGCCGACCAAGCTTTAGGCCAACCCGCATAAAATGCCAAGTGAGTGATCAATTCAACCATTTCGTCTTTAGTCACACCATTTTTCTTAGCAATCTTCATGTGCGCTTCTAATTGGGGAACGCCTTGTGTGAAGAGGCTGGCAACGGTGATCATACTGCGATCGCGCGCTGACAATTTATCTTCTCGAGCCCAAACTTCGCCAAACAAAACATCATCATTGAGCTCCGCAAACTTGGGTGCAAAGTCGCCTAAATTTTGACGACCAGCGGTTTGTTTTTCTGCCATGTTATTTATCTCCTTTTTCGAGTGCGTCATATTGTTCGTCGGTCACGGGTTCTAACCATTCTGGCATGCCCGCTGTGATGGCAACATGTGCGAACCAACTATCTTTGGTGGCACCATGCCAGTGTTTAACGCCGTCGTGAGTAACCACAACATCACCAGGTAGTAAGTGCTGTGCAGGTTTGTCTTCTTCTTGATACCAACCTTCGCCACCGGTAACCAACAGAATCTGATAGCCGTTGTGGTGAATGTGCCAATTATTACGACATCCTGGTTCGAACGTGACGTTGCCAACACCCACATTGACTGCTGGATCGTTGACTAAACCTTGTAAGTAACTTTGGCCAATGAAATATTGGGCGAACACATCATTTTTGGCCCCACGTGGAAAAATGCCACCATTTTTGAGTGCTTCATTTTTTGCCATTTGAATAATCTCCTTTGGATTTCTCCATTTTTATTGAATGTAACCAATTTTTGACCGCCACATCTGCTTTATAGGCTGACGATCCCCGAACTGCTAATCCCGTCTCGATTGTTGCCTCCGGTACCAATTCATGCAACCGCGCCAATGATTGTCCGAAGCCGCTCCCCTCATGTGTACAGAAGGGATAGATTTGTTTACCAGCTAAATCGGTGATTACTAAAAAGCTGACCACTGCTTGTGGCAATGTGCTCCACCAGACGGGAAAACCAAGAAATATTTGTTGCACATCGGCGAGTTCAATTGGCAGCGTGTGGATGGCTATTTGCTGTGCCGTTGATAATTCGACTTGCGTTAATTTCAAAGTTTCTTCGTAGCTCACCGGGTAGGAAATCTGGGGCACAATGGGAACTGCTCGCGATTGTAATTGGGTCGCAATTTTTTGTGCTAACAATTCGGTGTTGCCAATATTAATATACTGCGCCTCACCATGCTGCTTATTCTGCCCAGCGCGAGAAAAATAAATCACCACTGCCAATTGACTCGCCTCCTGACTGACAAGAATAAGCATAATGCTAAAACGGTCATGCGTCTAATGCTTATTTTAAAACCATCTATGCTTTTAGAGCATAAAAATAGAACTAGCTTCAACTAGTTCTCATAGATTTATTTCGACGCCATTCAAAATCACAGACAACTTATTTTTTGGTGGCAAAGGCTTTGCGGAAATAACGAATGAACTCACGGACAACCGGTGTCATTTCGCGCTCACGCCGCCAAGCAAGAACACAATTTGTTTGCATGCTCGGCGCAAATGGCACGAACTTAATACCACTTCCATAAACCGGCGCGCCCTCAATACTAACGGCGGCAGCCACTTGGCGAGCGACTAATGGGATGATGTTAAAACTCAGGTTAAAATTACCCACCACATTTAAATCAGTCACCGCACAATTTGCCCATTGCGCAATTAACTGCTGCACATCTGGACGGCCAGAAAGCAGCAACGGTGTGCCCATTAAATCTGCAGGCTGAATCGTTTGACTTTCGGCCAGAAACGATTCAGCCGACACCAAAAGACCCCAGCGTTCGGTGCGTGGCAACACGAGTCTATGATACTTTTCCATATTGATCGGTTCTAGCAGAATGGCCAAATCGATCAACCCTTTGTCGAGCCGTTCAACAATATCATCGCTGGTTTCCGTATAAATATTGAATGTCACCTGCGGATAATCGGCAATGAATTCTTCCAAGATCAACGCCATCGTATCGGAATTATCGGCCTCAACACAACCGATTGTCAAATGGCCACTGAATAATTGCTTTTTACGGTCGAAAAATTCCTGTTGCGTATTGTCGGTCAATTCGATAATTTCTTCGGCACGACTTTTCAAAAATAATCCCGCTTCAGTCAGTCTTAAATGGTTCTTCTCACGAACAAATAGCTGCGTATCTAACTGAGTCTCCAATTCTTTCAACTGACGACTGAGCGTAGGTTGCGTGATATGCAAAACATCGGCGGCCTTGGAAACAGTGCCTTCACTAACAATGGTCACAAAATATTTTAATAAGCGAATTTCCATCCGTTAATTGGCTTCTGATGGCAATAAGATCGTCTGTGCCTGACCATCATCATAAACTAGCAAGGTATCGGGGAAAGCGGCTTGATAAACGATCTCTGTATCAAAAGCAATTGTATCGGTTGAATCGTCGCTGTGATAAACATATTGCACATGATTCTTCTGATCGTGACGCAACTCAAACGTTAAGACGTTATTATCTAACGGAAACATCCCTTGTAAATTCTGATCGATGATCGACCAAATTTGATCGATCAGCTCACCAGGTAAGATCGAAACAACGCCAAAGCTGGCAAAACGATTTGCAGGTGATTTAAACATAAACTCACTCCCTATTCAGTCTGAAACAACAAGATCAACAACAGTTGCATGGACAAGATCGATCAAATCCTGAGGTGCGATCCGCACCGAACGTCCTAATTTACCGGATGAAACTAACATCGTATCCATTTTAAGGACTGACTCATCGATAAAAATCGGAAAATGATCTTGCTCATAAATACCGATTGGCGTATTAGCACCATGCACATAGCCACTGGTCTCAGCTAATTCCTTAAGCGGAATCATCCGCACCCGTTTGTTGCCAGAAGCCTCCGCCAACTTACGTTCATCGAGGTGTTGCTCAATTGGCACCACACCCACGAGCGGCCCAGTTTTCTCTCCGTGTAAGACCAAAGTTTTAAAAACCAACTCGTGTTCAACTTCAGCCTCGCCCTGATCGTCCAAACTAAACTCAACTTGTTCATAAGAAACTTTGGCGCGATCAAGAATCTTTTCAACCAAAGTCTTTTGTAATTTCCGTTTCCGCTTCGCCAATCCAGTCCACCATCCTAAAAATAAATCATACAAATCAAAATCAAAATCAAAAACCACAAATCCAGACCTAACGCCATAACCCCAGGCTAAAGACACATCGTCCAACAAATAGAAGGGAGTCTTTTATCGCACACCACTAACTCCACCAACCAACCGAACCGCCCGTTCCACTCACGCGCCACCACGGGTCTCCCCACACGCAGCACTAACTCTACAAACAGCATGAGCCGTTGATCAGCATAATCCACCAAACTAACTACCAAGCTACAAAAAAAGACCACCCATTTTTTATATTTAGGTGGCCAATCTTCGGCTATCAGTCTCGGTCTGAATGACTAAGCAATCAGATTAGAGGCTGATGCCTTCAGACAATTATGAGTTGTACTCAAAAGACATCACCTCCCTTTCACCAAACATCATAGCAATTTTAGGCTCTGAATGCAAAGAGTTACGCCTAAACACCGACAAAAATTTCCACTATTGATCAGTCGGTTTCAAATTAACCGAGTCTGTGTAGCGGCGTAACTAATGCGGCAAAACTTAGGAAATAACGCGTTGCGTGCACCACTAAACGAAAAATAGGCCACAAAAAAAGTCCATTGACTGTTGTGCCTTTGGACTCAGTTAAATTCAACTAGATTAATATTTTGTTTGATTAATTAGAGTTGGACTTTTTTTACAGCTTCTTGAATCGTGATACCTTCAGCAGATTTCTTGGATTCTGTGTCGAGAACTGTAAAAATTTGTGTGTTCGTATTAAGTTGAATACGATATTTCATAGATAAAACCTCCGTTCTTGTTTCGTATTTCTTGAACGGTCTTGGTAGCGAATGTTGTTTACTATACGCCCTATTTATTTAATTGTCAAAGAAATTAACTTGACAGCTAAAAATAATCAAGATCTCAATCCTGTATTGTGGCCAACTTAGCTAAAAAAGCATCTTTTTCTGACTTGCCATGTAAAATGACAAGCGGTGTTTGAGGCGCATATTGCTGACGTAACCTTTCAACTAAGTGATAGTTGTGCCGCGGATAATCCCAAATAAATTTCATGAATTTCACATATTCCCAATCGAAATGTTCACTAAAGTTCGCCGCCATATCTGGCCGCTCTGTCTGGAAAAATCGGCCGCGAACCGAGCGATTAATCACCCGTTTGATTGCGATCACACGGGGCACTCGCAACCAAATGATCAAATCGGCCTGCTTCATTCGGGTCGGCATTAAGCTGCTATAATTACCATCCACAATGCAATTTTGATGGGCGCGCATAAATTCCGCTTGTAAAAAATCGAGATGCTTTTTGGCGGCCATGCTGTAATCGGTCTGATGCCAATACCGATCTAAATAAAAAATCGGATAATTAAGGCGTTGACTTATGCGCCGTGTATAAGTAGACTTCCCACTTCCAGGCGAACCAATGATCATGATACGCATAAAGCACCTCCTAATGATTTACCGCGACGAATAATTATTATAGCACTGTTTTTAAAAAGATTTCGAGAAAAATTGGTTAACCATTGAAAGCGGGACCATGATAGATTAGAATAGAGTTATTCTATGATTTGTAGGCGTTTACTTTGAAAAAATTCGTTCGTGAGCATCTTTACCTTTTATTCGTCGTTTTCGTGATTCTGACCTTGGGTGGCATCTACTTAGTCAAAACAGACGCCCCCATTATTGAAGTCGGTATCCAGCAACACCAATTCGTTCGCCATGAGAAAAATGAAAACCACCAGCTGACCAGCATTGAGAAATATTGGGAGAAACAATTAGCATCCAATTTTTCCGAAGACGAAATTCGTAGCGGCGCAATTATCGTTATTGCCGCGGCTTTTATTTTGTTGATCTGCCAACCGATCATTATCTGGCTCTTTTTTGGCAATCAAACGAAGCACCCCGCCGCCAAAGTAAAACGCAAGCCACTTCTCAATCGCCAATATGGTCCATGTCGCATCGATAAAGATCTGGATAAAAATTTCAAACCTTATTAATTGCCACCAATCAAAAAGCCCAAACGTTAAATTCGTTTGGACTTTTTGAATACTCTGATTTTAATATTTTAATAACGTGAAGAAGTCATAATCCTTAACTTTATCGCGACCGTGCAGATCTGCTAATTCGATTAGAAAAGCAGTTCCCACAACGATACCGCCTAATTGCTCGACCAAATCGATCGTCGCCGCAACCGTACCGCCTGTTGCTAACAGATCATCTACAATTAAGACGCGTTGTCCAGGTTGGACAGCATCCTTGTGCATGAATAATTCCGCTTCACCGTATTCCAATTGGAATTTAACTGAAACAGTTTCACGAGGCAACTTGCCCTTTTTCCGTGCCGGCGCGAACCCGACGCCTAATCGATCGGCCACTGGACAACCGACAATAAAACCGCGTGCCTCGGGTCCGCAAACCATTTCGACGCCGCGTTCCTTCGCAAAGGCGGTGATTTGATCTGTCGCTGCAGAATAAGCAGCGCCATTGGCCATCAAAGGTGAAATATCGCGGAAAATCACACCAGGCTCAGGAAAATCTGGTATTGAAGCCACATAATCTTTAAAATCTATATTTTTTTCTGACATCATTTACATCCTTATCTACTTTGACTTGATTTGAGGAACGTTTCGATCTGATTCAAGTCCCCCACGGCCAATTCTCGATAACTCTTCTGTAACGCTTGTTGTTTCAGAAAAGTTGCCGAGTCAGCGAGCTGCCGTTTTGGTGCTTGTGGCTGTGCCAAGATGCGTTCCTTATCCATTTTAACAAAATTTAGCTCAGAAAACACCTTAAATCCAAACCGTAATTGTTGGATCGTTAAACGGCAATGTTTCGCAAATAATGGCAGCTGTGCAACTTCGATTTCTTTTTGTTGGTAAATTTCTTTTAATAAATTTCGTAATTGCGGGATCTGCACTTGTAGTCGCTCTTTCATCGCTGGCGAGGTGTAGAACAGTAAATAAATTTTGGCTGCGTTACTACGGCTTAAATAACGTGTGAACAACTGAATATCCGTCGGGAGATCGACGAATAATAATTCCTGCTGTTCTGCCGCCAACTGTTCTAAACTCTGAATTTGCGCTGAATTGGTAAAACGTGTTTGCAACTGCGAGCCTAATTTAGGATTGAAACAAATGAAATGCCGTGGCTGCAACCAGAGCTGGGCATCAAACTTCTTTTGACGCCAGTCGATCACTTCCACATTACGTTGCGCCACGTGCCAATGAGTTCCGACACGTTCAGAAATTGGTGCGACCTTTTTCGTGGCTTCTTTTTTGACTGGTGCCGGCTTTTCTGACGATGTGGAACTTAAATCGAAATCTAGCACATTGATTTGAACCTTCGTCTGATTATTCCAAGTATTCAAACCAAGCTCACCTGCGACGGTGATCGGGTTGAGACCCGCAAGTTGTGCAGCTAGTTCCCCTTTGCGAAAGGCAATGGCCTCCACCTGATCATTCAAAACACCCTTCAAGGTTTGTTTCGTCTTACCAATAGCGGACCAACTTTGCCAAGGAAATTGCTGAAGTTCAACCACTGGATCCGCATTACCTTCACCAAAAGGACCCAGATACCGATTCAAATCCGCGATCAATTCCGGCTTAAGTTGTGCTTGCTGATCAACTGTTAGTTTTAAATCGATGTTCAAACCCGCTGTTGATTTAATTTGTTCTGGATGCGCATTTGCTTTTTCTAGCAGATGGGCACGCAAGCCATCGATTTTATCCGAGGCAACGGTTAAGCCGACCGCACCAGCGTGACCCCCAAAATTAACCATTTCATCACGAAAATCATCGAGCGCGGCAAACAAGTTAAATTCGCCAATCGAACGGCCAGAACCCTTAGCCAAACCAGTTGCGGTATCGATGCTCAGCACTAATGCCGGGCACTGATACTGATCAACTAATCGGCTGGCGACGATGCCCAAAACACCCTCGGCCCAATTTTCACCAGCGGCTACCAAAGCAGCCGGTTCCGTCGTTGTTGCTAAGGAGGTTTGAACTTGAGTGACCACGCCTTGAACTAATTGCTGCCGTTGCACGTTGGTGGCTTCGGTCGTCTGGGCAATTTCTGCAGCTTGATCGGCATCAAACGTTGTCAATAACGCCACTGCCGGACGACCACTATTTACCCGACCCAACGAATTTAATCGCGGTGCGAGAATGAAACCAACATCGTGAGCAGTTACCTGATTTAAATCAAGCTTGGCAACTTTAGCCAAGGCCGTCAAGCCCAGACGTTCACCCGTCTGCATTTGCTTCAATCCAGCCGCGACTAAGATCCGGTTATCATCCGTCAGTGGCATCACATCCGCAATTGTGCCGATCGCAACTAAGTCTAAGAGATCAACTGGCAAATCACCTAATAATCCCCAAGCCAAATAAAAAGCAACCCCGGCGCCAGCATAATAACCAAATGGACAAGTCGACTCTGGATGACGTGGGTGCACAATCGCAAAGGCATTAGGTAAATCGGCGGGCAAATCATGATGATCCGTCACGATCACATCCACACCATGTTCTTGTGCATAAGCAATCGGCTCATTACCAGAGATCCCATTATCGACGGTGATCAACAACTCGGTACCATCGGCGACGATAGCCTGATAACGGGCTAAATTAGGACCGTAGCCGTCTTTGAATCGACTGGGAATGTAATAGTTCACCTCAACGCCTAACGTCTCTAGTGCCTCGACAATGATCGACGTGCTGGTCACACCATCGGCATCATAATCACCATACACAGTAATTTTCTGGTTACTCTCAATTGCCTCTTCGATGCGTTCAACGGCTTTTTCCAAATCATGAAAATGGTCCGGCGTCGTCAAGTTTGCCAAGTCGGTATTCAAGAACTTTTGAATTTTATCCGTGGAATCATAGCCACGATTAATTAATATTTGCACAACAAAAGTAGGCAAATCCAAAGTTGCTTGAATTTGCGCTACTAATTTTGGATCCATTTCGTTTGGTTCGTGCCATTGATACTGCAATCTAAAAACTCCAATTTTGTTAAAACTCTAGGATTAGAAAACGGCTAAATTTGCCTTGGTCGCTTTTTCAACGCGTTGTAATTGACCCTGAACCGCCCAACGCTTCGTGCCGGACTGCGCACACGTAATCAGCGTGATCATCTTTTTGCCAGCTTGATCATCGATAATGCTGACATCGGTTGGCTTGATCACTTCTTTCAAGTCGATCTTATAAACATAAACGTTGGTCAAGTCAGTAATGTAGATCAACTGACCGACTTGTGCGCGTGTCACTGGCGAAAATAAAATATTGGGATTATTCATATGGTGACCCGCTAGCGCGTAATTCCCGGCACCCATCTCTTGATCCGCCTTCATGGTACCTGCACCTGTTGCTAAAGCCGTTTCACCAACACCTTTAACGATTGGTAACGTCAAGTTTACCGCTGGAATGGCAATTTTGCCAAGTGCACTCGCGTCATTCTGCGTCGCGGCCTGTACAACTTGTTGGGTGTCAACACTCTCGACTGCATCGAAATCAAAACTTGCCTTGGCTTTTTTGGATTTAGTGATTTTGGATTTCGTGACTTGTTCGATTTTATTCTGCGTGGTAAACGCCACAAGTTGATCCTTGATTTGTTGATTGAAGATTAAAATCAGTCCGACCACTAATAAGAGCACGATCAAAACGATTCTTAATTTTTTCTTCATCATCTATTCCCCACTTTGAAAAGATAAATCACTGTTAGAAACGTATTATAACACGAGTTAACTTATTTCTACTATTTTATTTACCCTTGATATCATCGTCGTTGATTTTCAAAACGGTCATGAATGCTTCTTGTGGGATTTCCACATTACCAATGGCTTTCATCCGCTTTTTACCGACTTTTTGTTTCTCCAGTAATTTACGTTTACGGGTAATGTCCCCACCATAACATTTAGCGAGGACGTTCTTACGATAGGCTTTGATTGTCGCACGCGCAATGATCTTATTGCCAATGGCCGCTTGAATCGGCACCTCGAATTGTTGCCGCGGAATCACTTCTTTCAGCTTAGAAACAATCAGGCGCCCACGTTCGGCCGCAAAGTCTTGATGGACGATGAAACTCAACGCATCCACAGCTTCACCATTCAAAAGAATATCCATCTTCACCAAATTGCTGGCGCGATAACCGCTAATATCGTAATCAAGCGACGCATAACCACGGGTACTAGATTTCAAATCATCGAAGAAATCATAAATAATTTCTGATAACGGTAATTGATAGATAACATTGACCCGATATTCGTCCAAATAATCCATTGTGACAAATTCGCCCCGTTTACGCTGAGCCAACTCCATCACCGCCCCTACATATTCGTTAGGCACCATGATTTCAGCCTTAACGAACGGTTCTTGAATTTCTTTAACGTTAGATGGATCCGGCATTTGCGCCGGATTATCAATAATTTGCTCGGTCCCATCGGATAATTCAATGTGATAATCAACGGATGGCGCCGTCATGATCAAATCGAGATCAAATTCACGTTCCAACCGTTCCTGAACAACATCCATGTGCAACAGGCCTAAGAATCCACAGCGGAAACCAAAACCAAGGGCTTGCGACGTCTCGGGTTCAAAATCCAACGAAGCATCATTCAAGCGTAATTTTTCCAGGGCTTCTCGCAAATCCACATACTTGGCATTGTCCACGGGATACATCCCTGAATAAACCATCGGCTGAATCTTCCGATAACCAGCCAGTGCCTCTGCGGTCGGATTAGCGGCGCTGGTGATCGTATCACCGACATCAGTTTCTTGAACAGATTTGATCGACGCCGTTAAATAGCCAACATCACCGGCCATCAGGATATCACGCTGAACAGCTTTAGGCGACATCACGCCAACTTCAGTCACTTCGTAAACATCGCCGTGATTCATCATTTTAATTTTATCGCCAGGTTTAACCGTGCCGTCAAAAACACGCACACTCAAAACAACGCCACGATAACTATCATAAACGGAATCAAAAATCAGTGCCTTTAATGGTGCCTGCAAATCCCCAGTTGGTGCAGGCACATCGCTGACGATCCGCTCTAATAATTCAGGAATACCGGTCCCAACTTTCGCACTCGTCAAAACCGCATCACTGGCATCAATGCCGATCATATCTTCAATTTCAGATTTAACACGATCTGGATCCGCAGATGGCAAATCAATTTTGTTAATCACCGGTAGAATTTCCAAATCATTGTCTATTGCTAAATAAACGTTGGCTAACGTCTGTGCTTCAACACCTTGCGCGGCATCAACCACCAAAACAGCACCCTCACAGGCAGCCAGTGAGCGTGACACTTCATACGTAAAATCCACGTGTCCAGGCGTATCGATCAAGTGAAAAATATAGGTCTCACCATCTTTGGCATGATAATGTAATTCCACCGCATTGAGCTTGATCGTAATTCCTCGCTCGCGCTCAAGATCCATGTTATCTAATAATTGTGCTTGCATCTCACGTTTGGCCACGGTATCGGTCATTTCCAAGATCCGATCCGCAATGGTCGACTTACCATGATCAATATGCGCGACGATCGAAAAATTTCGGATGCGCGCTTGTCTGTTTTTCATTTCTTCTAAATTCATATTTGCACCTAACCCATCAGTCTCGCTCCTAATTATAGCAAATATTAGCGGTAAGGGGAAAATTACCGATTGAAAAATGTATGCCTCTGAGAAACAGCTCTAAGATGCAGATCTACCTTCGGTCGAAAGCGCTGGGCAGGCAGGTCTGTGGCTGTGGGACCGCTCTCCACTTTTCCAAGTGCGCGAAAAGTTCCGAGCTTCGATTTGAGGATCGGAAAACCGCCGAGTCTCGAATCGATCCACCATGTAAGACGGGCAAAATCAGCCCGTCAACATGGTTGTCACTGCCACGACTGCCTGCCCCAGCACTTTCGACCTAAACTTAATTTAGTTTGGCGTAGAAAATGAATAGCTGGGTTCCTGGAAGTTGATTCTCAATGTTGTCTTTACTCTGAATAACAAAATTAAAAAAACGACAGGTTTCAAATCTGCGCAAATTAAGACACGACAAATTTTAAAATTGGTGCAAAATAGTCTTAAAAATCCGACATCATAGGGTTTCAGACAGCAGATTGCGCCTATTTTAAAATTGGTCGTGTACCTAGACTACCGATTTTCGTTTTGCGCAATAAAAATATTGTTACTCAACTTAGAAGGGCAAGTTAAATCTCCCACGTCAAACATTATCGATCTCTTCCGAATAGACGAGGCGAAATTTGTGGTGGGAACTGGGACTTGCAGTGGCAATTTTGTTAATGAGCGTTTGGCGCGAATTTACAAAATGGGAAAATGTGAGATCCTTCGGTTTTCAGGAGCTCACATTTTAGGCGGAAGAATTTCCGTACTTTGGAAATCCTGCAGCCGTCCCCACAGCAGTTCCCAGTTCCCACCACAAATTTCGCCGGAACCGCAAAAAATATGACCAATCGAAGATTGACCATTTTTAATTGAAACTATAATTCACAATGAAGTATGCAAAATCAAAAAAACAACCCCATACAGTCAAACACTTCATGATATACTATTGCCAAGGAGTGATGAAATGAAATTAGCAATCAAGGATCTTTCCAAAGCCTTCGATGATCAAGTGATCCTCAAAGACACCAGCTACACATTTGAGTCGGGCAAGATTTACGGTTTGTTGGGCAGAAACGGTGCCGGCAAAACGACGCTCTTCAACTGCATCGCCAAAGATATGAAATGGAACAGTGGTGAAATATTACTCGGCGAAGACGACCAAAGTCTGGGCGATTACGATCCGCTGAATATCGGCTACGTTTATGCCACGCCCCACCTACCGAGCTTCATGACTGGGCTTGAATTTATTACATATTTCATGGAAGTTAATCATGGTCGATTGCGCGACCCCAACATTTCCGCAACCAGTTACCTCAATCAAGTCGGACTCGATCAAGCAGCGCAAACCCGTTTACTTCGCGATTATTCGACCGGGATGAAAAATAAAGTTCAGATGTTAGTCTCGTTGATCGTGTCGCCACCGGTTTTATTACTCGACGAACCGCTAACGAGTTTCGACCCCGTCGCTGCAAAACAAATGAAAGACTTTATCATCAGCTTGAAGAAAGATACGATCATTATTTTCTCGACTCATATTCTGCAACTTGCCCAAGAAATGTGCGATGAGATCGTCTTGCTCCATCAACAACAGCTTCATCCGGTTACCGCCAGCGATATTCACACCGCCAATTTCGAAGCAGAAGTCGTTGAGATGTTGAGCTCAGGAGAAAATACCGATGAGAATTAGAGCCGTCTTCCAAGACTATTTTTTCATTCAGAAAATCGACCGCGCCAAAAAAATCAATGGACTGTATTATTCCTTACAAAAGATACCGTTACTTGGTCACAAACTGCCTAATAAATTATATAATGCGTTGGGACTTAAAGAAATTTGGAATGCCATTTTATTAGGCGTCAATATTTTGTGGAAACCGATCGGATCCGCGCTAACTTTGGCTGTCTGCTATCTCGCCGCAGCTTTGATCGGCAACGGATTGATCAATGACGTCGATAATATTTTCAAGTTTGATTCGGCAACGCTCAATTTGACGATTGCGTTTTGGATCATCTTGTCGCCAATGATCGGCCATGGTTTTACGAGTTTAATTCGCTCGCTCGATGAAACCAGCCTGGCCACCATGATTTCCTTTCAGCTCGATCGTTTAAATTTTGTTTGCAGCCAACTTTACGTGGATGTTATCAAAACTTTGCTCGCCTATCTGCCGGCATTCATTCTGCTGAACCTTTTGACGCATGTTTCCCCATTATTGTTGTGGAACGGTTACGTTAGTTTGATTGCACTCAGCCTCCTTGGTGAAAGTATTCAACGTTGGGAATACCAACGCCATCCTGAAAAAGACGGTCGAATTCGCGATGTCCTGTTATTTATCGCCTTAGTTATGGCACTGATTGCACTGGCGATTTTTCAATTTAGTCAACAGCAATCCTCAATTTTTGCCACCCCATTTTACAGTGTGTTCTTGATGTTGAGTGGTTTATTTTTCATCTCGACCCTTCGACGAACTTCAACGTCCAACTATATTTATCGTTTGGTTGAAACAGGGTTGGCCGACAAAAATAGTCAATCGGAAATCACCAGCAATCAATATGTCAGCCAAGGATTAGCATTACAAAAGAAATTGACCTTAGACGATAAAACTGTCTTAGAACCGCTTAAAAGCAAACAAGCGGTCAACGAATTACTCTTCCGACGCTATCGCCCCGTTTTGCGCAAAGGCTTTTTATTCCGTCTGGGTGCGATTGCCCTCATTGGCATCGCTGGAATCGTTGTTGAGTTGCTAGGTTTATTCGCATTTACCGATCAAACGTTCATTAGCGTTGTGCCGTTTTTATTTTTCGGGATGTATGTGACTTCTTACGGCAAAAATATTGTGCAAATGTGTTTCGTGAATTGCGACATTGCCATGCTTTACTACCCGTTTTATCGCGAGGGGCGCGTGATCCTCGCCGGATTATTCTACCGTTTCAAACAAACTTTGATCTATAACGGCACGATTGCAGGATTAACTTTCATTCTGCTCGCGTTGATCATGTGGGCGTCGACGGCCGCATTCTCGTGGTCGATTTTGTTACTACTTGCCATTGTCCTCTTGAGTTTGACCCTACTCTTTTCATTCCACGAATTATTTATTTACTACTTGCTCCAACCGTTTACCAGCGAAATGCAAGTCGTTAATCCCGCTTATAAAATCGTCTCGGGGATTTTATATTGGATCGCCTACATGAATTGGCAAATCGCCACCGGCACATTATTGTACGCAATTATTCTCGCGGCCGTCTCGTTAGTATACGTCGGCGTCGGTGCAGTCATCATTTATCGGCAAGCGCCAAAAACGTTCCGCATTAAAAATTGAGTCGCAAAACCCCGGTAATTCAGCAACTCAACCAGCACTTGAGTTGCTTATTTTGAAATAATTTACGACTCAAGCAGAACTTGATAGACTTTTTTTCGACCTGGGCTTAAGCTGATATTGTTTTCAAGTCATGACGAGAACGACAACAATTCTGGAGGTTACACTTATGGTCATTTTTAATTCAAATCGAATCAGTAAAAAAATCGCGGATGCACGCAAAGCAAAAAATATGACGCAAATGGAGCTAGCGGATCGTTTAGGCGTCAGTTATCAAGCAGTCAGCAATTGGGAACGTAGTCAATCCATGCCCGACATCGATAAATATGCGTCGCTGGCAGAAGTGCTGGATATTTCCATCAATGATCTTTTGGGCTCCGATGAGGGCGAGGAAACGATCAAGCAAATTCAAGATCCCGACGAACCGGTCAATATTGAAACGGTGATCGACGCCGCACCGGTGATGAAGCCACAACAAGTCGAGGATAAAGTTGAACATAAACAGATTTCTCTTTCACAGTTGCGCGAAATCGCGCCCTATGTTTCTGACGATACGTTGTCTGAAATGATGCACACGTTACAAGATAGTCCGGATTTCTTGCAAGAGTTACCCAAGTTGGCACCGTTTTTAGACGAAGATGATCTCGAAGAATTTGTGGAGCATAAAGTCTTGCCACTGATGCCAGATGCGCTACCGACGTTGATCAAGCTGGCACCGTTCCGCGACGAGGATGCCAATGGCGAGACCTTATCACAGCTTTGGGGTGACACACGGGTTTCTCAGCGTGACTTGAAAGAGTTACTCCCCTTCATCGATTCCGACGCCCTATACGACGCGTTGATGAGCAATCGCATCACGGATTTCGATAGCCTCGTCGAACTTGCGCCATTTTTGGACGATGATCAAGTTAATGACCTGTTTGAAAAAGTGGCACGCAAATATCCAGAGCAGCGTAAAATTCTGCGCAGTTTAGCCCCATTTACCGAGTCAGACACGATTGCCGAATATTTAAAAAGCGCCTTACCAAAAATCACCGACGAAAAAGAACGAGCGAGTGAATTTCACGCGTTCCTACCCTTTCTAGAAGATGATGACTTGCTGAGTATCTTCGATCGTTAATGTCACACTGTTCCAAAAAAGCAGAACCGCCTACCTAGGCGATTCTGCTTTTTTCAGGTCTACACTTTCTGGTGTTGGTGAAAACTAATACCAGTTTTTATTTGCCAAAATAAATAGGACATC
>NZ_RHOW01000045.1 GCF_003946215.1 Lapidilactobacillus mulanensis | reverse complement strand
TCATAAGGGAGAGGCTTCCCTTTTTCAATTCCCAATAATTCATTTACACATAATTATTTAAACACTCAAGTTGATTTGAAGATGTATGGTAAATGTTATAAATTAACGCTAGTTGATATATCAATTCCACAACATGGTAGCAAATAAAAGCCACTATCCAATTTACAGATAGTGACACATACGTCTCGACAGAAGTTAGATTGAATTTTATGTATTTTGGATGGTTGCCATAATGGCTGCCATCCTTTTATATTTCTTGGTATTTAGTGGTTGCCCGACCAAACAAAAAACCAGCAACCACGGCGTTTTAACGCTGCGTGGTCACTGGTTAATATCAGTTAGTGGGTGGCCAGGGGATTGAGCTCGGATTTCTCTCAAACGCGTGTACACCGGTACTTTGAAGGATAAATTCGTGGTGATGATCCTTTGTGACGGTCAATTTGACGGTCATAGATCAATAAAAGATTGAAGCTTGTCGAGGCGTGTGTGTCGCTATCTGTGAAAATGGATAGCGATTTTTTGTCTATTGATTATTTCGTATAAGAAGCGCCTTTTAGAGTGTGGATGATTCCTAAACTACCGGTTAAAAAAGAATTATCATTATTATCAATACTAAGGGAATTTGACCAAGAACACTTGCCGTTTTGAGTGCATACTCCCTCAACGAGAAGATTATTAAGGCGCTGTTTCAATATTTCAGTTTTATTATTAGTGAAAGATATTTTGCTTAATGCTAATAATATCCCAGCGTAACCGGTTGCTACATTAAATCCAACGGTGTTAGTTTTGTAGAGGGTTGTAATAATTTGATTAACGATTTCGCTAGCCGCCTTGTTGTCTGTGTAGCTGGAGTATTCATCAATAAATAACATATTTCCTGCAAGACCATTGCTTAAACCAAAAAATCCATTTGGTGAAACGCTGGTTTGTGGAATGATAATTTTATCGGATATAAAAGTCACTGAGTTTACAATCCGCTGCCATATGAGCTGACATATTTTTTTTGATTCAATGTTTTGTGTGGCCCTAGCATACTCTATTAAAAAGATGCCAATACCTGAAATTCCATATCCAAGGTCAATTGTAGACTCGTTTAATGGTATTCCTGAAGACGCTCCAATATCCCACGTTACTTCACCACTCATATCGGTGTACATTCTAGACTGAATATTGTTATAGACAATATTGACGATTTTCTCTTTGATTTGTTTGATTTCTGGAGTGGGAGAATTATTCATGCTTCTAAGTATAGTTATCCCGATGCCAGAAATACCATATAGAATTCCAATCGGGAATTTATTGTAATCAAAAGTTAAAAAAGCTTGTAGCCACATTGCTTCATAATTAATAAATTGTTGTCTATATAAATCATGATCTTGTACAACTTTTTCTATTAGGTTAATCAAATAGATGTCACCTTTTATAAGATTGTGTGGACGAAGCTCATCAAACGGGTGAACCAATAAATAATTTTTAAGATAGCCAAGTAACTCAGTAAATTCTGGAATTGAGTGTTTTTCTTTTACAAAATGTGAAAGAGGAAGTATCAATTCTAAATTCAGCTTTTGTTGATAAAATTGGTTTGTAAGAATATGTGTTGGATATTTCAATGGAAGTTCACCCATGTGGGCCGCTATTGAATAATTTGTTATGCCGGTATTCTCATGAGTTACTGTGCTTAATAGTTCTGAAATAGTACTATCTGAGGTATCAATATTGTTCATTAATTTAATGCCAATAGCTGCTAGTTGCCTTTCTTGTTGATTTAGATTAAGCGGTAAGGTTAGGTTCTGTAATCGCTTAATAAACTGCGAACGTGTTTTTCCGTCGGTCATTTCTGGGGAAACAGGAACAATTTTTGTTGTGATTAAGAAAATTATAGCTCCTAGGGCATAGCTGTCCGCAAACTGACTACTTCCGGCGTCCGTTCGTTCTTTAATGTGAAGAGGAAAAAAGCCGGGAGAACCACCAGGCAAAGGATTTGCACTCCCTATCTTGCATGATAATTCAAAGTCGATTAAATGTGGTTTTAGATTGCTATCAATAATGATGTTATAGGCAGATAAATCTCTAAAAATAAATCCTGCTTTGTGTAACATACACAGTTGCTGATGTATCTGTACTATTAGTTTGAGTGGGTCTTTAATGATTCTAGTTTTATTTAAGTAGAGCAGATTAAAAAGCTTTTCCCCAACTATCTCTTCCTGCACTTCATAGAAATTATTTCCATTAGTGAAGTAATCATATACTTTTGGATGCTCAACATATTTTGGCAGTTGATTCAAAACAGTCACTTCGTTCAGAAAACGATCTGCACCAGAAGTGTGATGTCCATCAACCATCAACTCGCCTAGACCTTGTTTAAGAATTCTGACAGCATTGTTCTGAATAATATGAAAAACTGCTCCCTTAGAATTTCTACTGATTAGTTGTAAGTTATTAATACCGTGACTTGCAAAATCAATATCTGAGTTGTTGGAGCTTACTTTGCTGAGCTCAATAAATTGTGGGGTATCAATCCAATTGGGCTTAAAGTGATTAATTGCTCGAATATCTGGAACTATTTTCCCATGATTGTTAAACAGAGACGGTACTTCAGCGCCAAAAGTATCGTATTCTTTAATCTTGGTGAATGCCCCGTAGCGTAAAAATAGGCTCGTATCACCAAAACGGATATCTGTTGGAATTATTGGAATAGGCGTGGATTGAGTGACTGGTGCTATACGAAGGCACAGCTGTGCTAGTCCTTTTTCAGACTGATCCACTGGATAAATTGTAATCATCTTTCCAGTAACTAAATAACCATTACGACCGTAGATCATATTTAGCATATTATGATGAGTGGAGGGAATCTTAAATGAGAAGCTGGGTCTACTACTACATTCTTTAATAAGGGCAAACAGCACCTTTTCAAAATTATCAGGTGTACAAGAAATGTGTATTTTCCATCCCTGTAGTGGTAATGGGTTGTTAATGTCCATTGCGTAAATCCACTGATCATCCTTGCGCACGGTCATGTTTACTAAGATATTACTTAGTGTTGAAACATTTGGGTAAGCCATCTTACATCCTCCTCATTCCTACAATTACCTATAAATTTGTATACAAGTAAAATAAAAATTAAATTTAATTATATTTCTATTGACACAATTGTAATTTAGCATTACTATAATGTCAACATTCAATTTGAATATTAAAATCTTATTAGGAGGTCTTGTATATGACAAGTCAAAATGATTTAATTGTAACCACTCTACCTAAATCGACATCGCTGAGCAACGCAGTTGCAAACGAGAAACTTTACGCAGAGCCGATTAATGATTTCTTCTCTAAATCAACCACAACAGCAATCACCGACCAGGTTGTCTGCAAGGATGGTGGGATCACTTACGTTATAGAGAATTAATATCTTGTTTTTAGGCTAGGTGGTAAACACCTGGCTATTTTTTATTGAAGGAGTCCATATGCCAATATACCGATATCTACGAAATCATAGAATTCTCCTCGTTATCATTTTTGCAATCAGCATTGGCGGGCAAGTATGCGAAAATATTGGGTACATTTATCAGGGGAACGCGCTACAAAGCATTATTAAATTGGACTTGAATGCCTTTATCAGATTCGGGCTGACCGAAGTTGTGTTAATGCTCATCTATTTTGTTTCTTCTGGTGCGAACTCAATTGTTCAGTCTGGTCTAAAGCAAGTCATGGATAATGAGATTAGGAATGATATTTCAGCTAAAATGGAATCAATTTCGTTTGAAAAATTTCATTCCAATAATAGCAGTGTTTATACATCTTGGCTGACGAATGATATTAATCAGATCAATAGCAGTGGCTTCAGCGCCTTTTTCACGAACATGTCATCCGTTGTAATGATCGTTGTTTCCGCAGCTACACTTGCGACTGTCAGTTATACCTATCTTGTCACACTAATAATCGGTGGATTACTGATTTATTTTGCCCCGTTTTTCTTCAAAAAAATTCAACAACGATCTTCAGAACGTGTTGCAAGCACAAACTCTGAATTTACAAGCGTTGTTAACGATAGTTTTGAAGGATTCAATTCCTTATATTCATTGAATGCTTTGCATATCATTGGTCAACGAATCATTGCTTCTGCACAAAACGTCAAAAAAGTAAACGTACGAAATTCAATTATTGGTGGTTCTGTCAATCTGGCCATTAACCTGGTGAGTTTGTTTTGTCAACTCGCAATTCTTGGACAAACAGGATGGTTAGTCTATCAGCATCAAGTCAATGTGGGCGCACTGTTTTCGTCTATCACAGTGGCAAGTGGTGTTTTTAATGGTTTGATCATGCTGAGCTATAATTCTTCAACGATTCGTGGCGTTTTGCCGATTTTTACTAAGTTTGATCAATTTATTAGCAATCAATCTGGACATGAGTTAACAACTTTACCTAGTGATAATACTGTTAAGATTGAAAATCTCACCTATCATTATCCCAATGGTACTGAGCATATTCTGAATCAATTCACGTATACCTTCCAATCGGGCGGTAAATATGCTGTGATTGGAGAATCTGGTCGTGGGAAAAGTACATTATTAAATATTTTGACTGGACGTTTGACTGGGTATGAGGGGAGCGTGATGATCGGTGGGATTGAATATCGCACAATTGATCCATTAACGCTGACCAAAAAAATTGTTTATCTTGATCAAGATCCTTATATTTTCGATGATACCTTGCGATTTAATTTGACCATCGGACGTGAGATCAGCGACGAAATGCTAATGGAAGTTCTTAAAGAGACACAATTAGAGTCATGGCTTGCAGGGTTATCTGAAGGGTTGAACACCAAATTGACACAGCATGGTGATAATCTGTCTGGTGGGCAAAGACAACGAATTGCGTTGGCCCGTGGTTTACTAGGACATCCTGCTATCTTATTACTTGATGAAGGCACTTCTGCCTTGAATCCAGTGATGGCCAATGCGATTGAGCAAATGTTGATTCATCGAAAAGAAATGACATTGATCATGATCACGCACCATCTACGCCCCGAATTAGCGGAAACGTTAGACGATGTGGTGGCGTTATAAAAATGGAATTATGATATTGAAAAATGGAGACAAGCATTCGTTTAGAATGTTTATCTCCATTTATGTTTGAAATCCAAGTTACCTTTTAATTAATGATAGGGCAATTGTTCTACCGGATCTTCACTTTGAAGCTTAGATATTTTCTGTACCGAAGCAACAGAGGTGGGAGGAGTACTTTGATTAAGACTATTAAATGTTATATAATTAGCACTTGATAGTGTTAAGCTAGCCAAGAAAGCAACGATGATCTTTTTCATAATAATTCACATACCTTTCTTTTTCTATTAATAATACCATAATATAATAAAATTAAAACATTGTTAGGAGAATTATTTTGATTGATGGGGAAAAGTTACGTAAAAAAAGAGTTGAATTGGGTTTTTCCCAAACAGAACTAGCAGCTGGTATCACAACTCAAGCTACGATTAGCTCACTGGAACGCAACGCTAGTGTTCCTAGCAGTGATATTTTAATGCGGATTACCACAAGATTAGGCATGAAACCAACTGAGGTAATCTCAGGTGATAGTAATGTAGCAATTGAGCAACAACTATCTGAGGCAGACCGTCTCAGCATGAACTATCAATATGAAAAGTTATTAGAAGTTTTGGATGACATGGAGAATATTGCGGAACCGGAACAACAGGCTCATTATTTGTTTTTAAAAACAAATGCACAGATGTGGCTAACGAAAAACTTTGATGATGCCATCTTTGGTTATAGCAGAATTCTACAGCTACCCGATACTAGAATGAGCATTTATTCCATTGTGGCGACTTGCGAACTCGGTGTTTGTTACATTAACAAAAATAATGATCTTGAGAAGGCTGGTTATTATTTTGATCAAGTCGAGACAATGATGGTACAAACCGATTTAGATGAATATCCGTTTTGGGCACTTTTTCTATATGCCAATTTAAGTAAATATTATTCGAGTGATAAAAAAGATGACAAAGTTTTTAAAATCCTTGATACTGCCATCAAATTTGCTCAGAAACATCATACAACATATTTTCTTGATCAGTATTATTATCTCTATGCCGCAGAGATCAAAAATCAAGCTGGTAAGTGGACTGAATCGGCTAGTCTCTATTTATTGCAGGCATACACATTTGCGAAATTTAATAGTGACGATGTCGCTTTGAGTAAAGCTGAGGGTTATCTAAAAGAAATTGATATTGATGTCAGTAAGCTCTTTAAGCAGGATATGTAAAGCATTATCAGAGATTAACAACGATAGAGTTAGCTATGTGGTTCCCCGAAAAACCTCAAGCACTTCCTTTAGCTGTGCCTTAATTTCAGATTATTTTTACCAGTCCTTGAATCAGTCTGCGTATAACTAAATAGAATCCAGAAAATTTATGTAATCACATTCAAACTGATGAATGTGATTTTTTTGTTCCTATTAAGATTGGGTTGTCTGTGGATAAAAGTCTACAAACAGTTATTGCGTTAAGCCGATATCGTTGATTACCAGTCTTCGCTCCTGTGCCAATCATTAATCATCTCATCATGTTCCGCTAACACTGCGGCGAGTATTTTTTCTTGTCGTGGTTTCATCTCTGAACCGTTAACCAGTGTATCTAATAAGATTGTGCCTATTGCTTTATCGAGCTCACGTGTGATAGCAATCGTTGATCCGTATTGATGGGCTAAGGCATTAAATGCTTCTGGTAATTGATCGTGTTTGTTGGCTTGCTCTAAGTCTTTTTCTGATCTTTGCGAATAGAAAGAATGGTTATAAGTCCTTGAATACGCTAGTAAAGTAGTTTAGGCCAATTCGGGTCACACATAATTTGGCAAAGTGACCGTGTATGGTTTTAGACATTTGCAGTGTTCGTCGTATTTTCTGAAAGTACGACGATCATTTACGCGTTTTAGGTAATGTTCGGTCATATTTTAGACAAACAAAAAACCAGTTAAACGTCCTCAATATTTCCCACTATTCGTGATTTCAATGATCTTCTCTTTCACACGCGCATACTTATCATCACGATTACTAATTCGTTTACGCTTGTCGTGATAAGTCGCCTTCTTTAGGTCAATGTCCTTAAGGATATCTTCGATTTTATAACGTTCAGACTTGGGAAGCTTAGCTTGGTCAGCTCTGATCCGATCAACTATTTGTGTTTCGCGTCGTCCTTTGAAGGTCCGAACAGAGCTATTGATTTTTTTAGAATATCATTCTCTAACCTTGCCTCGTATAAGTCTTTATTTTTTGAATAAGCTCTGCACGCAGTCGTTCAACTTCTTTTTGTTTTTCTGGAGATAATGTTGGTTTCTTCTTCTGTTTCAATTTGGCTGGCCTACCTTGTTGATGAGACCGTAAAGCTTCAACACCGTCGTGATTAGATTTAGTTCGCCAAATACTAATTTGACAGGCTGAAATATCGTACTTTGTGGCGACAGTGGCTAAAGACTCATCATGAGTTTGGTAGTAGTCTATCACACTTAGTTTGAAATCAGTAGAAAACTTTCGTTTACTTGTCTTTCGTTTCAAAGTTTCGACGCCGCCTAAGCGATACCTCTGAATCCAATACTGAATCTGACGTTGAGGTACCTGATACTTCTGAGCAAGTTCAACCACACTCATCTTGTCGTTAAAATATTGACCAACGACTTGTGCTTTTAACTCAGGATTATATTTGACCATACAAAAAGTGCCTCATAATCATTAGACTGTTTGTCTAACAATTATGAAGCACTTCAACTTTATGAATTTTCTATTTAGCTTGTTTATTTAACCGATTATCTAGTGAGGCAGTGGAGTAATTCGTGATAGGCAATTGTTAGCAATCTTTGATTATTTTCCAACGAATGTCGAAGTAGAAAAAAAGATTCATTAACAAGAAGAAACGATATATATCCTAAAAAGGATAGACCGATGATAATTAGTGTAATGAACACTGGAAGTGTTGCAAATTTATATAGTAGAAGAGAAAAGGGTAATGAAATTATCAGAACAAGCTTTAACAATTGTGACACGCTTGTTTGCTGATCGCGTTTTAGCTGATTCAACTTCTTTGATAAAGATTCAATATTAGATTCTATCGTACGTCTTGTTAGTACAGTAATGTCAGCCTCGCTGGTGGTATTTGCGTCAGGAATAAAGTTCTGTATTAATTCTGACATTGTTTGATAATACTTTTTTGTATCTGTTTCGGATTTCTGTAATCGCAGTGAGTGTATAACAGCGTACAATGATAAAAAAGATAGTAAAAACAGAAGCACGCTAATATAAATACTTGTGATGCTTAATTCTATGTTGAAAATTAATTGAATAAAGAGGATTGAAAAACTAAACGCAAAAAGTAATGTTCCCACGAAACCAGAAAAGATAATTGATTTTCGTGCATATCGATTGTTTTTCAAGGCCAGCTGAACTACAGAGCGATAAAGATTATTGTTGTTTTCAAACTCTTCGAAGTTTTGGTTCTTTTGATGCTGATCCATATTTATTTCCTCCAAGTACATAAGAATGGGTATAAGTTAGTATATCATAGACATTGATTAAAAAACTAGATGCGTAGATAGATTACCGTGCGTTTAATAGGTGCTAATCTTGAAGTGAATTTTTAGTGAATGCGTGAGTATTAGAAGGTGGTTTCAATAGCTCCCACCAATGTTTTATAAACATAAAATGATTGACATTTCCGCCTTAAGTGATATTATTATCTTATAGTTGTAACCGCTTACTACTTTGAGGGGGAGTTAAAGATGAAGAAGGGTCGTACGTTATTTGCAATCGTGTTAATTGCATTTGTTGGTTTGTTTAGTTTGTCAAGTATCAAAGATCGGGGAGTTGTCAAAGCTGCGCATATTCCTTCCACAACAGTTTGGGCAGTAAAGTCAAAGGAATATACCGGGAGATCTTACGGAAGTTGGAGAAATGGTCCATCTGCAAGAGGCGCAGGAACACTTTCATTCACAAGACAAACGGGTTATAGCAGATCCTTTTCGGGTTCAATATCGGGTGATATTCCTGTGGGTAAAGCAAAACTCAATGCGGCATTTGGAGTGAATATTACTTCAAGTCATACTTTTGGTACATCATTCTCAATTAAGATACCAAAAAATCAAAGAAAAATAATAATTTACCGTCCAAAATATAAGGTTTATAGAGTTAAGCAAATTGGAACGCTATACATTCGTTCTAGAAAAACATCTACGGTTTCAACCAAATATGCAACCGTTAGAATTGCAGATGGTTGGGATTATAGTTCGAAAAACATTTAAATTGAACAACCGGGAATGAATGTCACTATTAATTAGGTTACAACTTCGCCAGAAGTCAATTAGAAGGGGCCAGCGACTCCTTCCATACATATAATAAATAAATGAGCGTTATTTAAAAATTCAAGTAATCACATTCAAACTACTGAATGTGATTTTTCATTAAGACCGAAAATACGACCATCTCTGGGCAACGGTTGTAAATTCGCATTTTATTGAAATTAATGCAATGATTACCAGTCTTCGTTCCCGTGCCAATCCCTATCCTTAACTATTTCATCATGTTCCGCTAACGCCGCGGCGAGTATTTTTTCTTGTCGTGGTTTCATCTTTGAACCATTGACCAAAGTATCCAATAAGGCGGTGCCCATTGCTTTATCGAGCTCACGCGTGATGGCAATCGTTGATCCATATTGATGGGCTAGGGTATTGAATGATTTTTGGAAATCATATTTCCTTGGCTTCGTGACGAGCTTGACTTTTTCTACGTCCTTAAGAAGATCTAACCAATCCTGCGAAATTTGCCATTCATTTCTAGGAATATTAGCTTGTTTCGGCCAATCTAATAACGTTACGTAATGATCGATCACACCGAGAACTAACCACATGTTATCTGCACATTCTAAGAACTTAACGGCAATATCTTCCGCATAATCATTTTTGAAACGGACTTCATAACGATTTTTGATTGCCTCATCTTCTGGTAACTGATCATATTTGTCTGCCTGCTCTTGATCTTTCTCATAGAAGACAATGCGAAGGTTTGATTTTGGTGTGCCGAAGTAAATGGTTTCACCAGTGGTATAGGCAATGTCATCATTATCATCACTTGGTGTTAGTCCGGCGAAGTTACCACTATATTTTTTAAACTGACTACTGAAATTTCCTTGCTTAACACGGTTGATCACATCAGGGATATTTAGGATCGGCAGGTAATCATTGATCGCGATATCGATCCGTTTGAAAACGCCGTTGTTGTGTAAGCAGACTGCGAAGAAATTCGTCCATTCTAGCCCATCTTCACCGAATACTTGCTCATATTCACGACAACCTTGCCCCGTTAGCTCAATGAGTACACCTTGTGAGGCTTTATTTGGATCAGACAAAACCTTGATGTTACCATAACCGAGAACCTGCGGATAATATTTGGCGCTGTAATCTTCAGTCGTAAAGAATTCTGGTTGTAGATTTAAGATTTTTGTAATCACCTCCTCTGGCGTGAAACCATTGAAGCGAACTTTGATGTAGTCGAAGATCGCGTCTAGTGGGTTACCGTGATTGATCAACCACGGCATGAATTGATTGATCCTTTTTAAAACTTCTCCAGTTGGCAGACGAGTGCCTTTTTCGTAACGTGATAATGTTGAACGTTCAATATTAAGAATATCTGCTAAGGTCTGTTGTGAAAGCTGATTACGTTTGCGATAGTCTTTTAGTGCTTGGTTTAGGGGGATATCTTCGAGCTCTCTCATTGTTGTACACTTCGCTTTCCTTGAATCTTTTGGCTTTGCCTGACACATTTTTTGATTATTTTTGTGACGGCTACTAACGTTGATATAACAGTATTTGACCATCACTTTTACTTGTTTTTCTTGATTTCAACCCCCGTGTTACAGTTGGGGGTTGAAGGCGGCGGCATTCGCCGCCGAGTCGCTAACGCTCCCGAAAATGATACATTTCCGTCCACTACACCGACACGTGCCTTAAGCTACCGCCGGCACTGTCCGCAGGATACCTGCTCCCGTCTGTGTTACGCGCCACTAGCTTTTTTCTTGGCCGTCCACTTTTCTTAAGCCAGTGATTTTGATTTGAAAGAAGTTATCGACTTCTTTTCTAGTCGGATCAGGGAGGATAGAAAAAGGATTAAACTCAGCGCCGATCAAGGTCACTTCATCTCCGAAAACAAAGTTGCCTTCTAATCTACCAACGAGGGTGACGATCACGGCACCATGAAAGTTCTGACTATATAATTCAATTCGTGTTGACTCAACTTCATCTGGGTCGATGTCACCAGTCAAATCTTCAGGGTGATACTCGGTAAGCACTTTCTGAAATTCTATTCTTCCAAGCGTTTCATCAATCTCTGGATAAAACTTTTTTGGATCAATCCCAAAGGTGGTTGTCATTAGCTTTCCTCCGTAAACTTGAGATCATTGGCAATGATGATCAATAGCGATTTAGCTTTATAGCAAGTATCGCCGTCTTCGCTTTGATAACGATCAATCAATGATCTAACTTGTATTGTTGGATTGACAAGTTCACACGGCTTATCAAAGTTGAGATCACTAATTTTATTCGCGCGATTTGAGATAAAAACGTGAGTGGCACCTGCTTGTACTTCTGATCCGAGTTCGTAACATCGATATTTTAAAATTTTGATTGATCGTCCGCGTTCAGACTGATTATCGTATTGATCTAATGCTGGGGTGGCATTGCGAAAAGTGAGTTTTCCCAATGTTTTTTCAACATTAAATTTTACCGTATCAAAATCCATAACCTCGCTTCTTTCTTGCTCTGAATTGATGAATCGCTCCGCTCATATCATCGCGCTTCGTCTATGTAGATGGATCTTATTCATAGATGTAGGTGTCTTAACCGATCAACCGTTTCAACGGTATAGCATGCAGTTTTTTATACAGCACGGCCAGTGTGTGTACTAAACACCCTGAACTCTACGTTTTTCTTAATGGTACTCGCAACCCGCGGCGAATGCGTCTTGACTAATTCTCAGTATCGACTAGAATGATAGTGTCAGTTATTATCCTAGGTGTTTGAGTCGTCAATTCGGCTTAAATGCCTTTTTTATTTAGTTGTCAAAGATCGATTGAGACTAAGGACTTACCGTCTCAGCTCAACAATTGAACGCTGGCGATCAACCGCTGAATCAAACGATAATTAAGATAGGTGTTGCTTGCATTGCTCGCCTCGACAGCGCTTTGCTTATTTTTAGAACTCGTGTGCTTTACAATACTGATCTAATGTTGCTTTGTCATACCGCTCAATATTTTCTAGAGACACTCTAGGAATATTGAGTTTTTTAAAACTGGTCACGGAAATGCTTAGGTAATCTGCCGCTTGTTTCTGGTTCAGGTACTGCGGATAAGCTTGTTGCTGGATCAAAGCTTGGAACGCTTGTTGTGCTGATTTGATGAACATCAAACTAATTTCTGCTTGTACTTCATCTGGAAGTGCAAATTTCATCTCGCTGGCCATTTGGATCATCCCCCCTGTGTGTATAAATTAATACTTTTAGTATTAACAAATAATCCCTGATGTATCGGTTAATTCACTTTAAAATAACACGATTATTAACATTTTTATTTTACATCGGGATAATAAAGATTGTCAAGCAAAATAACTCATTTCTTAATACGATCATTATTTTCTGTTTTGTATGATTAAACAGAATGCTATGCTATAATAGTCAATAATTAACACGTTACGTTTGTAGGAAGGAGGATACTAATGAACGTTGATAAGATTGAGGTAGGTAATCGCATTCGTGCCATTCGTGAGAAACTCAATTACAGTATGAACGACTTTAGCATTTTGATTGATTCAAAGAAGAGTACAGTAAATAGTTGGGAACGTGGGCTAGCAATTCCAAAAGAGAATATGCTAAAGAAAATTGCACTTTTAGGGAAAGTTTCGATAGACGAGATTCTCTATGGATCTCCAAAGGAATATATTAAGAAACTAGTAGGATTGCATTTTCCCAACGTTGAACTAACGAGCAAACAATACAGGGAACTTACAGAAGCGATAATCTCCAATGATTTTAGTTATGAAAATGATTTGTATACCGTTTTACAAATCACTAAATATATTGAGACATTAAATTCAAAGGTTGAACCGATTTTTTATTTGAAGACTAGTTTGCACAGCACTTATATTTCTATGTCCAGATATGAAAAACAGATAGATTATTTTTTATCAGTTGATGTTAAACGAAATATTGTTCATATTATGCCCTTTACATTTCAACCATTTGATCTTAATTTGTTTATCAAATTAATTACAACTGATCCTGCAATAGTTGAAGCCTTCAATGAACATTTACCAGACATAAATGTGAATATGAAGGCACCACTTCATCTGATTGCTTATGATATGACGAAAAATAGTCGGATGAATGAACGTTTTTTCTTTTTTAATACAACGACCAAAAAGTACGATTGCTTAAAAGAGGCAGAAGAACTTGAAGAACACTTTGGTGAGGAACTACCTCTGAGCTTTCTGTTTCAAAAAGAGATTCTTAAAGAGATATGGTTTCAACAAGCGGGTTTCTCGAGATTAACATCAATGACGCTTGATACAAAGAAATTCATCGAAGAAAATAAATTATGATTTAATTTTTTTGAAACGTTATTAAACCTACCTTTCTATACATAGCACGCCTCGACAGCGCTTTAGCTATGGAAGGTTGATAGATATGGCATCATATAAGCAATATGAAACGAAGCAAGGTAAAAAGCTCTGGAAATTTGATATTTATTTAGGAACTGATCTGCAAACTGGGAAACCTAAGCATACTGTTCGCAGAGGTTTCAACACAAAAAAAGAAGCCTCGCTTGCGGCGTCTAGATTGGAATTAGAGGCCTCGCGTGGCGCTATCGTGAAAGATAACAATATTAGTTTTCAGACGGTCTATGAGCAATGGTATCAAGCCTATGTAAATACGGTCGGTGAGAGTACTTGGAATAGAACGGCGGGTATGTTTGATAATCATATCTTACCGGCCTTAGGGAAATATCGAATCAGAACAATCACAATTGCACAAATACAAAGGGCAGTCAATGATTGGTTTAAAATTGCGGCGCGCAACTACAAGCGTTGGTACAATTATGTCGTCGATGTTTTCGAATTTGCCATCAAGCATGGCTATCTTGAAAAGAATGTTGCCAAACTGATTACAGTACCAAAGAAACGTGAGTCTGCAGGAGATAAGTTTGAAAATTTCTGGGACAAAGACCAGTTGGCTGAATTTTTTAGTTATCTTGATCCAACGTTGGAAATGGAGAAGTACACCTTATTTAGAGTATACGCCTTCTGTGGCGTGCGTCGTGGCGAAGCTCTAGCGTTGACATGGAATGATATCTCATTTAAAGACAGTACGATGCGGATCAATAAGACGCTGACACAAGGCGAAAAGGGTAGACAGATCATTCAGGCGCCGAAGACGAGAAATTCAAGGCGTACCATTGATTTAGATCCTAAAACGCTCAATGATCTTAAAGAATGGAAGACGATTCAGAAACGTAAATATTTGATGTTAGGATTTAACACACTCCAGCCTAATCAATTGATCTTTGCAAATAACAAAAATGGTTATAAGTCTTTGAATACACCGGCAAAGTGGCTTAAGTCAATTCGGGTCGCACATAACTTGACCAAAGTGACTGTGCATGGTTTTAGGCATTCGCATTGTTCGGCGCTATTTTCTGCAGGTGCAACGATCAAGGAAGTTCAGATGAGACTCGGTCATGCGGATGTGGCAACGACGTTAAATATTTATACGCACGTCACCAAAAATCAAAATAAAGAGGTCGCAAATAAGTTAGCGCATTATCTTGATTTCTGATTTCGTGACGGTCAAATTGACGGTCATCTGGTGGTGATTTCTGAGAATCAATGATATCGAGGGGGAACAAAAAACCAGCAACCACGGCGTTTTAACGCTGCGTGATTACTGGTTAATATCAGTAAATGGGTGGCCAGGGGATCGAACCCTGGACCCACGGATTAAGAGAATGATAATTGTTGTTTTTTGTGTATAAACGATGTTACATAGGCTTTTAATTTATCAATATTATGAATATTATCGCCTTTAACTGTCAAAGTAGGCGATTTTTAGACAGCGGGAACCATAAGAATTAAATCACAACGGTGTACAATTGCTTTACGTAAAGTTAATTAACACTGTTAAAATTATCATTTGGTATTTTTTTTCATTTGGTGTATTCAATATTGCAATGGTAGGATGTGAAACGCCTTTATAATTTTCATGCGAAGTTTTACTTAAGAATGATATCGTTACAACGCTGCTTATTGTTGTTGTAACGATAAATAAACAAGGGTTCACTTTAGTTTAGCGGTCACAACGTATGAGTAATATAGATAGCTCGTTGTGTTAGTACATAAATAAAAATATTTATCTGGAGCCTTGATTGTGCGATAATCCCTTTATGGTTGTCAGATGAAATACAATAATTCATCTAACAACTATGGAGGGATTT
>NZ_RHOW01000044.1 GCF_003946215.1 Lapidilactobacillus mulanensis | reverse complement strand
TAGAATCTATGTTTTAAAAAAAGGACGAGAGGCTTTTCTATTTACACATAAAATTTGACACTCTCCTGTCTTAACCAGGTAATAAAAAAGTCTCAACTTTGACTGAACAAAGTTGAGACATGGCTGTGATAAATACTAGAAATTTCTGTTATTTAGTTACATTTGCTTCGCTTTCTTTAACGCCACTTTCTTCAAGTAATGCCCGTCGATCGGCGATTCTGAAGAATGGATACCATAATGCAAAGTTCAGCAATAGAATCACGACCATGATCACTAACCATTTCCAGCCACCATAGATGAACATTTGCAGAAATCCTGGCATTGTCCATGGTAATTGTGCGGTTGCGAAATACGTGGTCACGTGCAGGATCGTTGCCATTCCCCAAGCCGACAAGCCCATCACAGCCGCTGATAAAATCATCGGGATGAAAAACAGCGGGTTCAAAATGATCGGCATCCCAAAAATCAAGGGTTCGTTAATATTGAAAATTGCCGGGATCAATTCTAATTTAACTAATTGTTGATAACGTTTCGATTTTACCCCCAACATTGAGAAGACTAATCCGTAAGTGCCACCCTGTCCGCCAAATCCATTACCTGTGGCCACGTAAACAACGGCGGTCATCAAGTATGGAATCGCTAATCCATGGGCATACGCGTTAATATTTTCATTGAAAATCGCGTACAAAATTGGTGACGCCGCGCCCAGAACCATCGACGGATGAATCCCAAAGAACCAGAAGAGATTCGTAACCGTTGCGATCACAATAATTCCCCACGGATTTCCTGTAACTGCCTGCAATGGCTGTTGAACCAGATTAGTCATGAAGGCGAAGATATTGCCGAACGGGGTAAAGTGAAAGCTGAGTCTGATCAAAAAGAACACGATAAAAATAAAAATACTGATAAAAGCAGGACTCAACGCTTCAGAAACCATTGGTGGCACGCTGTCTGGTAGTTTAACGACAAAATGTTTTTCATTCAACTTGATAAACAGTTTCGTGGACAGATAAGCTACCAAAATCCCAACGAATAACCCACTACCACCCGTATAAGTTGTCTGAAATGCTTCAACACTATTGATAGCTGTTACCGTAGCTGTGCCCGGAAATTTAGTCAGTGTCTCTTTCAAGGCCGGCACTTGAACAACTTGTGGCATCAGCATTAGAAACGAAGTAATGGCGATCAATGCAGAAGTTAATCCATTTTGCTTAAATCGTTTCGCATAGAGATAGGCAAAATTAAAAGTGACAAATAAAGACAAGGCATTCATTGAAGCACCAATAACCGCGTTGAATTCCACATTCAACTGACTAGTAGCTAAGAATGTTTGCCAAGATAATACCGGAAAACCGCCAATAATCATTAGAACTGAAACACCCAAGGTGATCGGCAATGTCCGCATAAATGAAGCAGCCAATGTGCTAAAAAAGGCATTGCCATTCATCCAGTTTGCCATTGGACCCAGGAACTTATTCAAAAACTTTTCCAGATTTTTCATCATACATCCCTCCGCCCATATTATATTATGAAGCGTTTTCATTTAGCACTTAATATTACCCGCCTGAAACAAAAATCAGCAGATAGGTTATTGTACCGGCGATGGAACAAGCTGTACCAGCATAGGTTCACTCTAAATAAAGCAAAAAAATACCGGTAATTCAGAATTAGCTTTCACGCCGATTCCAAACTGCCGGTTCAGGAAAGTAGTGTTATTCAATTCTCGAAACAGATTGATGAGTCCAGTCTTAAAATACTTTTTTAAACTTCGCTTGCATCTTCTCTTTGGTGTAGCCGATATGTTCGTAAAAAAGATGTGCTTCTTTCCGTTCCTCACCAGAATTCAGGCGCACACCTTTTGCACCGATTTCTTGTGCCCAAAGCTCGGCTTGGTGCATCAACGCTTTACCAACACCTTCACCTTGATAGCGACTTAAAACAGCCAAGCCCATGATATTCGCCATTTTATCGCCATAGGTTTCCAGATACTCGCTCACCTGAACATAGCCGGCGAATTCACCATTAATGCTTGCGACGAAGATTTTCTGCCAGTCCTTGGTCAAAATATAGGCCAGCCTGTTCTGCGTTTCTGCTAACGCATAATCATAATGCAATTCTTCGGCATTAACTTGATGAAGGCTTTCTGCGTCGGTAATCACAGCCGCACGGATTTCTAATGTCATACAGATCTACTTCCTTTGGACAAACTTTTACGTTCGTCAATCGATTTTTGGGAACCTTAAGTATAGCACCGACGATAAAAAAAGTCAGCACAGATTTAACTGTGCTGACCCATTATTATTTACATAAGCTAATTGATTTCAAGATTAATTGTAACTGGACCATCGTTGAGCGCGGTGATCTGCATATCAGCGCCAAACTCCCCAGTCGCGACTGGCTGATTGCGCATTTGCTCGAGTTCCTGATTAAATTGTTGATAAAGCACGTTCGCCTGCTCTGGCTTGGCGGCATCTTGGAAACTCGGTCGATTACCTTTATGCGTGTCTGCGTAAAGTGTGAATTGCGAAATAGACAGAATACCCCCGCCTACTTGTTGAACATTCAAATTCATTTTACCTTGTTCATCTTCAAAGATACGCAAGTTAACGATTTTATGCGCCATTTTTTGCAGAACGGTTGGGTTATCTGTGGGGCTAATACCGACAAATAACAGAAGCCCCATGTCAATTCTGCCAAGCGCTTGTCCGGCGACTTCAACTTTTGCATATTTGACCCGTTGTAATGTGACTCGCATAACCGATAAACTCCTTTTAACCTTGTGCGCGTTTAACTTCATAGACATCGGGAATATTTTTTAAGCTCTCGATGATTCTTTCTAGATGTTGATTGTTTGCGACGCCAACGGAAACATAAATGTTTGCCATCTTGTTGTGATCAACACGTCCGTTCACATTATTGAGATGTTTACTCTGCGCATTCAGCGTCTGTAACACATCATTCAAAAGTCCATTGCGATTATAGCCGAAGATTTCCAAGTTGGCAAAGTAAGACTGATTAACATCTTCCGCTTGATCCCAACTAACTTCGATCAAACGCGCCTCATCTTGTTCATTAGTAATATTCGGACAATCGGCGCGATGAATGGTCACCCCGCGGCCTTTCGTCACGTAACCGACAATGTCGTCACCAGGAACCGGATTGCAGCATTTCGCCATGTGGATTAATAAATTATCGACGCCTTGGATAACCACGCCGTTTTCGTGTTGTAGCTTAGATTTTTCAGTCGGCTTAGGTTGTTTGACTGCGGGCTTTTGTGGTTGATTTAAAATTTCGTGTTCACGCTGACGTTGTTCATCGTCAGCTTTTTCTTTACGTGCTTTTTCAGTGAGACGGTTGCTGACGATCAGTGCAGAAATTTCACCATAGCCAATACCACTCAACAATTCTTCTTCAGTATTTAAATTGAATCTTGTTAGAGCCGCTTGGATATGATCCTTATCCATGAAGGTCTTCGGATTGTAGCCCTGGTCTTGCAACTGCTTCTCGATGGCTTCGCGACCACGTTCAATATTGACATCTTTTTCTTCTTGTTTGAAATAACGTCGCACCTTATTACGTGCCCGACTGGTAAAGGCGACATTCGCCCAATCCTTGCTTGGTGCCGCAGAAGTCGACGTCAACATCTCGACAATGTCGCCGTTTTTCAATTGATAATTCAAGGGAACGATCTTGCCGTTCACCTTCGCGCCCGTGGTATGATTACCAACTTCAGTGTGCACTAAATAAGCAAAGTCCAACGGCACGGAACCTTTAGGCAGTTCGAAGACATCTCCTTGAGGCGTGAATACATAAACACGATCGCTGAAAATATCGCCCTTAACACTATCCATGAATTCCTTGGCATCTGTTGATTCGTCTTGAATTTCGAGAATCTCACGAAAAATATCTAATTTTTGATCGGAATTATTTAATTCGACCTGTTCCTTGATACCTTCTTTATACGCCCAGTGAGCGGCCACACCATATTCAGCAACTTGATGCATGGCTTCGGTCCGGATCTGAACTTCTAGCGGTTTTCCTTGCGGACCGATCACAGTCGTATGCAAAGATTGATAGCCATTAGCTTTAGGCATCGCAATATAATCTTTGAAGCGTCCAGGAAGTGGTTTCCACTTCGTATGGATCGCGCCCAAGACTGCATAACAATCCTTGATCGAATCGACGACCACCCGAATCGCTAACAAATCGTACAGCTCATTAAATTGTTTGTGCTGATCACGCATTTTTTTATAAATAGAATAAATATGTTTCGGACGTCCATAGATTTCGTAGTGTACCTCTAGGTCAGAAATCGCCACTTTAATTTCTTTGATGGCGCCAGAAATATAACCCTCACGCTCGCCCCGCTTCGAATTCATCAAGTGAACAATGCGGTAATACTGTTGTGGGTTTAAATAATGGAGTGAAATATCTTCCAGTTCCCATTTAATGCGGCTGATACCTAAGCGATCGGCTAAAGGTGCATAAATTTCCAAAGTTTCATCGGCAATCCGTCGCTGCTTATCCGGGCGTAAATGCTGCAGCGTCCGCATATTATGTAATCGATCGGCCAATTTAACCATGATCACACGTAAGTCCTTAGCCATTGCTAATAACATTTTCCGGTGATTTTCGGCCAGCTGCTCTTGGTGTGACTTGTATTTAATTTTCCCTAATTTGGTCACACCATCCACGATAACGGCGACGTCATGACCGAACAACTCTTCCACATCACCTAGCGTAACGTTGGTGTCTTCAACGACGTCATGCAAATAGCCGGACGCGACCGTTTCTGGATCCATCCGTAATTCCGCCAAAATTCCTGCAACTTGAACAGGGTGAATAATATAAGGCTCGCCTGATTGACGTTTCTGATTCTTATGAACATAGGCAGCAAAATCGTAAGCCTTCGCGACAAACGCCAAATGTTCATCATTCATGTATTTCTGACAAAGTTCATAAACTTCATCTTGTGAAAGTTCTTTTTCTTGAGCCATATCCAGCTTCCTTACCCGATCAATCGAAATATAAGTCCAAGTTAGCACGTGTTACTCATAATTACAAAAAATTAGACGCGAAATTGATGATGTCGACGCGGAATCAGTAAATAAAAAATTAAACTCAAAACCAAATAGATCCCTGCTAACCAATAATTATACTTGGCGAAACGCCACCACACGCTAATTGCAAACGCCGCTGGAAATAAGAATAACCAGAAGAAATTGAGTTGATAATGACGAATGAACCAGCTGATCAAGAATGCAATCAGAGGATCGATCACTAGAAATAAATATAAGATCCGGTGGGCTTTACTGACACCGAACAGGTTTGAAAGTAACGGTAAAACAAAACAGCTAATTGCCACGCCTACAACCAGCATAAAAGCTGGTGAAGTCACGAGTGCTTTTATTTTTTTCATAACTTATCCATTCTAATTTAGTCAATTTTATCATCACGGTTGAAAATTCCGTTTAATTTAACAATTCGATTGCATAACTGAGACTACTCAAAAAATAAAGTGGCGCAGTTTCCGTCCGCAAAATCCGTGGCCCCAGCCCCACTGACCGAACATTCTGAGCAGCCAAATCGGCAACTTCCTTCTCAGTCAAGCCACCTTCTGGTCCGAAGATCATGCGGATTACCGGCGTTTGCGGCGTCAATTGCGCAAAGGCACTGACGAGCGCATGATCTTCATGAGCCTTAACGACTTCCTCGTAGGCAACTAAATTCAGCCCCTCTTGAGGTAAACTTTTCAAAAGTTGCGGCCAAAATTCGACTTGTGGAATTTGGCGGCGATGAGATTGAGCAGCCGCGTCATGAGCGATTTGTTGCAGACGCTGCAATTTTTTCTCGACTTGTTGTGGCCGCCATTGCATGATCGAACGACTCGCTGCGAAAAAGATAATTTTACTAGCTCCTAATTCGGTGGCCTTTTGCACGATCCATTCGGTTTTCTCACGCTTTGGGAGTCCGCAAATAATTTCGGCGTCAACGGGCAGCTCCGTATCTTGCAATGGTGTGTCCCCTGCTTGGACGCGAATTTGTGCGGTCTCTGAATCGATCGAGATAATTTTTGCGGAAAAGGCAACTCGATCTGATCCCACTGTTTCAACCTTATCGCCGACTTGCATCCGCAAAACTCGAACGGCATGTTTGTAATCCAGCTCTGATAACGCGAAAACTTGTCCCGGGCTAATTTTCTTAGCAACAAAAAATAATTGCATCGTTATATCCTACTCCAATTTACAAGATAGTTGGGCTACACGGATTCGCTCTGACGTTTAAGCCGATAACAAACCCACTGTTCAGAATGTAGGGTTAAATCGATCAGAAAACCCTGCGCTTGAATCTCAGCTTTAATTTTTGTCGCTTGCGCTTTAATAATTCCCGTTAAAATCACCTGGCCATTTGGCAGCAAATGTTGATCTAACTGGGGAAGCAACGGAATGAGCGCCTCAGGTAACATGTTAGCCACAATTAAATCAGCTTGCGTGTCAATTGGAGACAGCAAACTACCAGCGAGCAATTTGATCTTCTGCTCAACTTGGTTAAGCTCAAAATTTTCTTGCGTGAAGCCTAAAGCCGCTTCATCTAATTCGGTCGCAATGATCGACTGCGCGCCAAATTTATCTGCAACAATACTGAGAATTCCTGAACCAGTGCCCACATCGAAAACACGCTCATTCCCGCGCATCGTCAATTCCAAACACGAAATTGCCAGTTGTGTTGTTGGATGCATACCCGTGCCAAACGATTTGCCCGGATTCAGCTTCACTAATATTTCATCCTCACGCTGCGTCGAATAATCGATCCATTCAGGAACAACCGTGACATAACGCGTCACGCGCACAGGTTGATAATGATCTTGCCAAGTGTTCGTCCAGTTCGATTCGGAAACGGTTTTGGTCAACAGCCTAGGCGTCGTCTCGAACAGATTTTCAGTCAGTAATAACTGAATCCGTTGCTGCAACTGACTGAGAAAATCTTGTTGATCTATTTCCTCGGGTAAAAAAGCAATCACAGCTTCTTGACCGGCGCTGATATCTGAATCGAATTGAGGATCGTCACTAATTTGAACGCCACCACTGCCTAATTCTTCCAGCACGTTGGCAATAATTTCGACGTCTGCAACCGCCACGATCAGTTTAACTTGCAACCAATTCATCGCTGACCCCTTAATATCTTGGATAGCTGAGCGTTTCGTTGACGCCTTGATCCTCAGCTTTTTGAACATATTGCATGAATGCCGTTTGATCCCAATCTAATTGGAAAGTTGCCACAGACATGTCAGGATCTAAGAAGTCTAAGAAGTCGCTCATGCCATCATCCAACAAATCCTTAAGGTAATTGAACAAGCCCTGCGCAATTGCTTTAGGCATTCCCTGGCGGCCGTTAAAAGGAAGCACAGTTAAATAATTGTCAGCATATTCATTGCCGTCAACTTTGGTTTCATCGTAAATTAAAATAGCGTCATCATACTGAACTTCATCGTCTTGAACGGCGCCCTCTTGATCTTCGATTTCGAGTTGATTCGTTTGCCCAGTCATTACTATTTCCAATTCAAAAGAACGGATACTTTGATCCCAATTCACATTCAAATCGCCAGCAAAATCTAAAGCTTCGATCTGCTCGTCGAAAAATTTTAACATGTCCATAATTTGATCTCCTTTGATATGAAAAAAACCATCAAAGCAACGTGTGCTTTAATGGCGTCAGAATCTTCTGTCGTCATGTTTCCATTATGACATATTTTATTAGTTGCTGCTACTATCCAAACGACACCGTCACGATTTGCTGCAAAGTTTGATTAATTTGTTTTTTGCAGTCTCTGATTTTTTGCTCTGCGAGTTGAACTTGATCGTGTTGAATTGTTAACGCCGATTCATCGATCGAGTCGATCAATTTGCGTTGTGCGCTGGCATATTCCGTTAAAATCCCATAGACGCATTTTTGAAAGTCTTGATATTCATCCGCGGGAATTTCCGGTATTTCGTTTTCTAGAAAATATTTAAAACTCACATAATTTTTCTGCCAATCACATTTTAAGCCCGGTAAATTTTCTGCCGCTAAACAATCGCCGACTTCAATTCGCTCGCTCGTTTCGGCAAATTCACTGAAAACCCGATCGAAGATTAAAAAACGGGATAAAAAGTTGTTAAATTTAATATAGTAATTCCCGATGTTCCCGTTCTTGACTGGATGATCCATGATAACCACCTTCACTTTCAAGGAAAGTATATCAAAGCTCAAATAATAATCAATATTATTTAATGGTTTTCATGAATAATACGTGTGATTTAATACTCCTGCAACATTCCAGCCATTCGCACGTGTTTCTTTTGAAATATTGTCTTAGAATTTTAACATCTACTCGATTTAGTTATTTAAAAGGACTTTTTGATCAGAACGGGTATTTATAATTAGTAAGATCAAATAACAACTATTTCATTTCGCCGAGTACGGCTATGATGAAACAAACGTTTGGCTGATGCTATATTCTTGCTGTTAATCAAATCGAACAGACTAATTTTTTTTGCGAAATAACTTGTCCAATTAAGTGTAAAAAAATAGAGTAGAAACACTACTCTATAATCACTCTAGATTTTACAAGTTACTATTAACCGAATAATCACGTTAGCTCAATCCGATTTTACACGTTGCTGATATCACACTAAAATGCATATCCCTTTGAGATTCGTCAGCTCTTTTATCCGTGCCAACCGGCAATATCATTGGTTGTAAATTGATAATTCAATGGTTGACCGTAAGCTTGCTCATAGGCTGCTTTCTTTTGCGCATAATCCTGTTGCATCATTACGATACTATTGTCGCGCACAGACTTATTTTCATCTGGAAAAATTGTCTTTAAAATATGCATCCGGTAACTGGTCTGATTGAATTCTGTATTGTCAGCTTTAGGGAGATCAATTATTTCAACAAAGCAAGACACGATTGGGGCTTGAAACTTGGCCGCATAGTAATACGCGCCACGCTTTGGTGGACGTGGCTTACGATAATTGAACCACATTTCTTGTTCTGGATAAATTAAAATAAAGTTGTTAGCAGCTAATAAGTGCTGAAGATGCTTGGGAAATTCACGCCCCATATATTCTTTATCGCCGCCGATCGGAATTGTGTCAGCATATTTCAACAGATAACCAACGACACCTTTTGCCAGCATATTGGTCACTTGGCTCACCACATAGAGGCGCTTATTACCGTCTGGTCGTTGGTGCAAAGCCTGACGCACGACTGTATTCTCTAGTGGATTGAAGTGATTGCTGGTGACGATTGCGCCCTGTTTCAACCCTTGCAAATTTTCCAAGCCGACAATGTCTGTACGTCGATTAATAACGGCAGTTGTGCAGGTCATCAACGCACGAGCTAGCCAATTATTAATGGTATAGTTCGGTGACTGCAACCGTTTCTGATAGGTTGCAATGACCTGACTACTTTCTGCAAGTGTCAGTGTGGCATCGTTGACCTCAACTTTATCGTTATAGTTTTCAGCGGCAACATTTTGCTGAATATTTTCAATAACTGCTTTCTTACTCCCACCAATGATCATCACGTCGCCCCCTAAGCCATATTTGAATCAATCGAAACTATAAATTCATGCGCCCTAAATATTGCAATTACTTGATGTTTTTAATCTATAAATAAACCGTTTCGCCTTGATCACGAACACTTTTAAACGTGACTGCATCTTTAACAGTCTGCTGTGCCATGCTCATTAGTTGTTCAAACTTAGTCTGATCTTGTTGCACATCCTGGTCAGAATAATGTGCCTTAATTGCTAAAATCTGATCATAAAAAGGTGTTGTGGCCGCATAATGCCAGAAAAACTGCTGGTTCGCAACATTATCATAATGCCATGGCTTCGCAAATAAATTGTAATGGACTAGTTTGGGTGTATCAGACTCTGCGTTCATTTGAATATTCCAAGCTGGATCCAAGTAGGCAATTCGTTGCTGACTGATCGCATTAATATAATCCTGATCCGGCGCCAAACTCGCAAAATGGTACTTATTTAATAGATCGAGGAAACGTTCGGCAAAATGTTCAGCGCGCATCGCCTTCAAATTCATTAACAAAACACCAGAATTAACATATTTATTAGCAGCCACTCCTACAGCCTCACGCGCATAAATCGCCGTTTTTTGATTGGCCGCGATAAACGGATCAGGTACGGCACCGATCAAGTTGTTACCTAAGTCGATCTGATATAAGTCAGCAATATCTGCTAGCACGACGGTATCCGAATCCAAGTAAATTGCCTTATCGTATTCTGGAAACATCGCGGCAATAAACAGCCGGAAATAAATCGTAAAAGTAAAGTAGTCACAGCGCAATTTATTGTTGCGATCTGTGATTTGTTGTAACTGTGCATCTGTCAGTGGCACAAATTTCAAACTAATATGTGGCTGACCCACGACTACAGTACGCAACTTTTCTTGATTATCGTTGCTTAATTCATGATACAGCACAATTAATTGATAGTGATTAGTTGACGTTGTGTTATCGATCAACGAACTTAGTGCCACCGCAATATAGGGTGCATAATGATCATCTACTGCAAAAAATACGGGGATCGTTTGTTGATCCATTTTCATTCACCTCATAGTTTAGGAATCAGTTGAAGATATTCAGTTAAAATATCATCATATTCGTGTAATTTTAATTCATCGTGCATTCGGTCGACCTGCCAAGGCTTCACAGTTAGTGTATGAATCCAGGGAAACAGTCGAAAACTGGTGGTAAAATGCTGAAAAACAGTATTCTGGTGCAACCGACGCTGCTCATTGAATCGGCGCGGTGCAATTTTTCGAAACTGAACAAATTTATTCAACGCCGTTTGATCTGGCATGAACATCTTTTTGGTTTGGCATAAGTGACGACATTTCGCGAATAATTGTGTCTGCCGGATCTGATTAAGATTAAGCAATAAAACGCCGGAATTCAAATAATCTAATTTGTCGAGTTGCTGATGGAAGAACCACTTGCCATAATGATCCAGCACACCAACTAATTCCAAATCGGTCATGTCTTGATCGTAGAAACGCGTGAAATCCTTTCGGCAAACAACATCGGTATCTAAATAGAGAATTTTATCTGGTATTTCAGGAACTTCATCTGCAAACAATCGCAACATGCACCCTGGCGTAAAAATCGTTGCCAGATTCTGGGTGGGAAAGTCTCGCTTCAAAAGTTCAGTCACATCTATCTTGGTAATTTGATTACGTCGATTTTTCTGTTGCATCAGATCTGAAATCACCTGAATCGTTTCTGTCGTGATCGGCTGATACTGTTTCTCTTCGGTGGTGATCGTCGCGGTGATGACATAAACATGCAGCGGCGCGTTCACATTTTTTAGCAGTGATAAAATCGAGATCAACAAACCATCCTTGACCTTATTGTCACCACAATAAAGAATATTCATTTGATTCACCTACTCTTAATTCAATAATTATTGCCTGTGATGCCTACTGATTCAGCACGGTAGTCAATTTTCATCTTCAACTTGTCGATACTGAATGTAATCAACATTGCTGGCCTGGCTTCGTTTGGTCATACACGCGGCAATTTCATCTCGTAATTGCGCTTGCTGCTGCTTGACCGTTAACTCAGTTTGCGGATAAAAAGGGCCATCAATGTAGATCGTCATATGCGGTCGTTTGCGCCAACGACTTTTCTGATAAGTCGTTGTCATGCAAAATGATGCAACTTTCGCACTGATTGGATAATGAAATGATGCCAGTGGTAACGGCCGAATCTTTGTATAATATGGCCAAACATGAGCTTCAGGATAAATCAACACGATTTGTTTGTCGGCGATCCTCCGATAAATTTCCTTATTCAAACAGCCAAATTGATGCAACGTCTGCGGAATTGGCAACACCCCACCATAGGGCAACCAACGTCCCAGTCCAGGAATGCCCAAGTTAGCAGCACTGACGAGAAAATTTATAGGTTTGCGATGGAACAAGTGATACGGAATGAAGGCATCACCCTGAGGTTGCGTGTGATTCGCATAAAGGAAACCACCAGCCGGATAGTCTTGCAATAATTGCCGATTGACAATCGTCGGACGTGCCCAGCAGTGATAGTATGCAAAGCTAGCTAATCTCGCGAACAGATTAACGATCGACGACTTCACTCGAACTGATTTTTCTGGTGGTGACCACGAATAATCTGCGGCTAATTGATAATCTTGATTTTTATTAACGACAAAATCATCCGTGAACGTTTGATAATTATATATTTTAGCCTGTCGCAAATCAGGCCACCTCCTCACAATATATAATTGAGCGCCCGATTAAAACTGTCCTAAATATAACATTATTTAATTTAAAGTCAACTCTTGCACGATGACTATTTGGGCCGCCTAACAACGCTGTCAGTTGCCGTCACACCAAGGTAGCGTTCTCATTTACACCCGTAAAAAAAGCAACTGTCTGCGCATTGAACAGCAGCTGTTACCATTTGACTTTTAAATAAGGCGTGCTATATTGGGTATAGATTTGAACGGGCGCTCAGTTAATTACTAATTGTAACAAAAAACGCATTTCGCAACTTCCCTATTTTTATTCATAGATTATCAGCAGCACATTCACAGTAAGCGATTACATATTTCTACTCAATTAAACTAAATAAGTGAGGAACAATATTGAAAAAAGACGGCGCTAAAGGTGAACTCCAAAAAAATAAAATTTTAAATGCTGCGCGCGAGTTATTCGCAACTAAGGGATTTGAAGCCACGACCACGCGTGAAATCAATCGACAAACCGATTCTGCTGAAGGACTTCTATACTATTATTTCCCGCACGGAAAACGTGAAATACTCGATACGATCATTTACGAAGGTATTCAATCACGCACCAACGCCATTGATTTTAAATTCCATTCGGTGAGTTCGGTGGCCGATATTGAGCAACAGCTCTTAAATGCTTTTGATCAGATCTGGCAAATATTTAGCCAACAAGAAAATTATTATTCTTTCATGATCACAATTCGGGAACGCGCGCTGCTTTCCAATAAACAAGCTAAATGGCTGCAAGATTTGATCAAAGAAGTTCGCCAACTGCTGATCGATTTTTTAACACCGGCGACCGAAAAACTCGGATTGCAACAAGATAATATCCCCCAACTCGTTGATATTATCTTGTCACTTTTCCAATCGAGTATTTACGACGAGTTGTTGATCAACAATAACCAAGAGTTAAACAACCAGATCAGTCATACCGTTCAAAGCCAATTACACCTTATCGTAACCAGCATCTTAGTTGAAAAATAGTCTTATACGCAAAGAGGCACACTTCGTTTTAAAGTGTGCTTCTTTGCATATCGAATTCAAATCAAAACGAATACAAACCAGTAAATAAAATAGTTTCAAAAAAGCGCGGCGCAAAATGCGCTAATGGTTTTAAAACTTAATTTCATAACAAAAATCGAGTTTTTTATAATAATCCAGCTCGATGAAATCGGTTGGTTTCACGTTGCCATCTGCTTTCGTAAAATAAGTTAGCCCGCTGATCCTCAACATTTGGTAAACAAATTGCGAACAAAACATGATGTTGGGACGCAATGAATGTTTCACCACTAACCCAATAATATTATAAGCGCTACCTGTTTGATTGATTTCTCTGATCTTGTCGGCGATTTGCTGCTTTTGTGCCAGCGTTGTTGGTAAGCGATACACTAAAACGGACGCGTCACTTTTTTGGTGAAAGGCTGTAACCATCTCCGGATTCAGACCTGGCGGATAAACATTTTCACCACCGTTATAACTAATGATCGTCTGTAGATCTCGGTCGAAGCTCAACGAAGCATGATTGTACTGTTTCTGAGTGAATAAGGAAATTAACTCGCTCGCATTGCTACCCGTGTTGGAAATGACGAGATAAATATAGGGATCAGTCATCGTCGCGACAACGGAGTCAAAATAACTCTCGGTCAGCGACCCACCATTGATATAACGCATCGAACTATGCCGTTTCAGATCCGTAAAAAGTGGCATCAATCGATCGACGGCGATTGCCTTTTTAACCTTGCCCAATTCGTGGATGTAATGAATCACACCCTCTTTTTGTGAGTTAAACTCGGAAAAGCTTAGCGTTGCTGCTTCCCGGATCGAAGGCAAATAGAAATCGGTGTCTTGATGAATGATCAGCATGCGCTCTGCTAATAATGGCGTCAGCACTAACAGTGCACCTAATACGCGGCTTAAAAAACCGGCACCGAAATAAATATGATGGCGAAAGATAACCGCGCTACTAAACGAAAATTGTAGGACCATGATCAATAAATAGACAATTATTGTCGTCGCTTTGGTACGTTTCAGCGCTCGCCCCAACAGCGTCCGCAGGATCATCAGTACGGCTAAAAAAGCATAGACTAAAATAAAAATTGGTAAGTTACCAAAAAAGGCCATGCCCGCCAAAACGACCCAAATCACGAGATTCATAAATTTTCGTTGTGTGACTAAATCGCGCATCGCATCTGCCCCATAGTTTTGAATTGAAAGTTGGTTTGATTATAGCATAATGATTAGGCCACTCATATGGGACTATAGGCTTATGAAGCTGGCTGACTAGCAAAATCACACTGTGCAATTTTAAAAATTTACAAAAAATATCATAACAATATGCGCCTGATATGAATTAAAACAGTAAGGAGATATCGAACTTTTTGTAAATCTGCCGTTTATTAGCCTGAATCATTCAAGTAGTTGTGCTACTTATACTACAAGTATAAAATAAACGTATAGGAAATAAGCCGATACCCAACCTTATCAATCATGCTTGTCAAAGTTATAATTTGATAAGTTGTATTTTTATTACCTAATTACGTGATGAACTAATAATGCTTTTAGAATAAATAAACTGCAACGTCTTTTACCCTATTATACTTATCAAACAAACGTGGAGGAACATTGCTGTGTCAGTGTTTGACAAAAAAATATTCTAATCTTCGTGGATACAGTTTACAAGCCACCGCTGAAAAAAACGGTCTAAGTAAAAACGCTATTTACAAATATAACGGTAAAAAGAATCCATCTCTTGAGACACTTCAAAAGATTGCAGATGTGTTGAAGGTCTCCACAGATACTTTACTAACCGATAATCCCAACTCGTCTTCACCGCCTTCCGAAATAGATTTTTACGATGCAATCAATAACGATCAAACTATTTTGACATGGGAGGGAACGCCAATTTCAGAACAAGATTTAGAATTAATAAAACGCTTGCTACGAAAAGATTAATATGGATGGCCTATTGGATTCATTACTAAAAATTGGTGAGCGTAACGGAAACCATAGTCATGAACGAAAACTGATGTAACAATAGACAGCAGCCTTAACAATTAACTCATGGGATGGAACATATCTTTCATGGTGATAATGATTACGGAATACCGTACTATCATGAATTAACATAGGCTGGTATTAAACATGATGCTACTCGTGACATAATTAAATTGTTAGTCAACGTACATCTGCACAATTTCTATGACGATCCAAAAAGCATCAACTACATCCAGTTCTGTAACGAACTAGATATATCCTCAAGTCTTGAATTTTGGATGTAGTATGAATCTATGGACACGATTTAGTATAATGCCATTATAGGAAGGATCGTGTTCT
>NZ_RHOW01000043.1 GCF_003946215.1 Lapidilactobacillus mulanensis | reverse complement strand
TTTTCGTCTTGGTGTCTTTTTTTTACCATTTTGGCTGGGTGGCTAACTTAATTATAAAACGCGCGAATATATTTTAAAATTAAAAAAATGGTAAGAGGGCGAAATGATGTTTCGAGGGTATGTAATTGAAGAGGCGTTCATTCGAGATCATAAATTACTTAGCTATTCCAATAAAGCTAACGAAAAGAATGATAAACTTAATATTTTGAATTACGTGAAAAAATCTTTCGAAGGTGAATTGATATTGGACGCAAATCAAATGATATCAGATTGGTTTCCCACTGAGAATGAGAGCAATGTATTTGTGAGCCATTCTCATGCAGATGTAAATGTGGTAAAACAATTCGCCAATTACATTGCCAGTGGGATAAAACACCCATTTGTTGATGCGACTGTGTGGCAAAGTGGCGATGATCTAATTAAGAAGATCAATGACACATACAATCAAATAAGTGGAGAAGAACACACTTATTACTATGATGAAGCACATAAAATCTCATCCAATGTGGATCTAATGTTAGCTATGGCACTTAATAAAATGATCGTGCACTGCGAAACCTTCATATTGATACAATCGGATAATGCAGTTCTTGATGGACAAACATACTCACCTTGGATTATGTCTGAGCTTAATATGTATTACATTTTGCATGAATTACAACAGCAAATTTGGAATCCAGAAATTTTATATCGATCTGCGTACAGCAACTATGCGTCAATTTCAGTTGAATACGATGTTGGAAAAGAAATTGAAAGTTTGGAAAAGATTAATACCATGTCACGGTTCGAAAATGTGTTTGGCACACCGTAATATTTATCGGGGAGGAAACTGATGAAGAAAAGTTCTGAGTACAAATTGAAAGATATTCCTAGGATTTCGTCCCGAGTATTTAGTGCAGCTACAGGAATGGCAACTAACAACGAAGAGTTTGCAGAAGATAAGTGGCAAATTCATGTATTGAATTATTTAGAAATAAAAGTGGATGTTGAAATGAATGGTTTTCGAAAAAGATCTCTGAATAGTTGGTTGGCAGAATATGGATTTATCCGCGTAGAACGGAATTCAAAAATATCATTCAAAGTGGAATTAAACAAAAATATCTATAATTCAGGAAATATCAGATTGTATTGGAAAGTAAGAAATGTTGGAAAAGAAGCAATCAGAATGAATTGTATTAGAGGCCAAATAAAACTCGACAAAATTTACAAAGAGGAAGAAATAAGATTTGCTGGTCCACATTTTGTTGAAGTATATGGTGTTAGCGATGATACGGTGATCGCATTTGGAAGAGTTGAAGTGCCTTTGCACGGAGGCGATTCACTGAGCTAAGAATGAGGCAAGATATTGTTAGCTAAGAAATGAGTTATAGTGATGAAGTTTAAGAAGCAATGTAGGGAGTAGTTAAAGTGAACAATGAAGATAAACGATTACATTTAACGTTTATTGAAAACACAATACAAAGAATGAGTTCGAACTCATTTATCATCAAAGGATGGTCACTGACTGCGCTTGGTGGACTATTCACACTGTACATTGCTAACCAGAATAAATCGTGGAGCTATGACCTATTATGGCTGACCTTAGGCTGTGCTTTGATGTTTTGGCTACATGATGCTTATTATTTACGGCTTGAAAGGGAATATAGAAAGCTATATGAAGAAGTAGCTCAAATAGATGCCGAGAAAACGGATTATTCCATGCACATACATAAAAAAGAAAATATGGCATGCACGATGGGATCCGATATTTTACTTTTCAGTTATGGCTTGGTGGTTGTGACCATTCTTATATTATTGTATGTGCTCAAGCCGTGAATAGACCCGTACCTAAGTTTATAACTCAATGATTAATATCAAGAAATACCAGGTAGTGGCGTAAATAATCATTGTTGAAAAGCGTGTGTACCATTACAGCTTGAAGATAACATGGTAGAATAAAGGTAGAAGCAAGAAATGGTGGTGAGATGGTATGGCAACGACGACAAGAATTCCTGTTGAGTGGAAGGTTATTCAATGGGCGATCGATAATGGCGAAAAAGATAATAATGAGCTTGAAAAAAAATATAATTTGACTGCATGGGAAACACCAAAATCTGATCGCGATTTTCCCACTTTTAAACAGCTACAGAGTTTTAGTCACGATACTAGAACACCATTTAACTATCTCTTTAAGAAGTCCGTTCCGAACGAACAGCATGAATTTGTCAAGTATCGAACGATAAATAATGCCAATGTGCAGCCAAGCCGGAGACTCATTGATACAATTCATGGAATGGAGTCACGTCAGGCGTGGATGAAGCAATACCTTACCGCACAGGACGAACAAAGAAAATTTGAATTCTTTCGCTATCTTGATCTTAAAATGAGTCCAGTTTTGGCTGCTGAACGCATAGAAGAACTTTTAGGCCTTTCAAAAGTTTTTGGCGGTTTAACGATATCTGATGATCAGTTTTTTAATGTTTTACGTGAACGCATCAGTTCGTTGGGAGTTATGGTGATGCAGAGTGGTATTGTTGAGTCTAACACTCACCGGTCACTTGACGTTGACGAATTTAGAGCATTTGCTTTAATTGATCCCGTTATTCCCCTAATTTTTATTAATAGTGTAGACGGTAAAAAAGCCAAGGTTTTTTCTTTGATTCATGAATTTGTTCACGTTCTTCTTGAACAAAGCGAAGTTTTAAATGTTGCACCAGATGTGGATGTCGCCGATGAGCGTTGGGTGAATTTGGTTACTGTAAATGTTTTAATGCCTGCCGAGCAAGTCAGATTGCTTATCGACAAGCAATTATCGAGTACAGAAAATTTAAAACGACTTTCGAAGAGGTTTCATGTTAGTATACTTGCAACCGCAATTAGAACTAAAGAATTGAGGATTTTTGGCAACGATGAAATTAAGTGGGCAAAGACAGAACAAGATAACAACTTGGGTTTGAAGCAGAAGAGCAATGGCGGAAATTATTATAACAATGTCGTGTCGAGAGTTGATAAGCGTTTTGCTAATGCAGTCATCAATAATGAATCAGGCGGTAAATTGGATATTGCTTCGGCTGCCGCGATGTTGGGTGTCTCCTTGAAAACATATCAACCAACCATTGAAAAAATTTTAGGATTGGAGTAAATAAAATGGAATATTTGATTGACTCCAATTCGTTATTCGACGCTCATAATAAGTGGTATCGGCCAAAGGTATTTAAATCCGTCTGGGAATTTATGGCACAGAATGATTGCATCAAGATGAGTACTCTTGTGTATAACGAAATACAATATCCAGATAGCTTAGTTAATTGGACACAAAAGAAATTTAAGAATGAGCAGATTACGCCTAATACAGAGATCATTGATGTCTATAATGATGTTATGGAGTGGGTCACAAATTCTACTAGATGGGATGATGCAGGGTTTTCACAATGGCAGTTGCCTGATAAGGCTGATCCTTGGCTAGTGGCAACTGCGAAAGTAAACCATCAGATAATTGTAACGTTTGACGGCAATGGTAGAGCGGCTTTACCGGATTTGAATTCATACTCTAAAAGAGAACCAAAAATTAATTCAGTTGCTGAACATTTTAATGTAAAAACGATTACTATGTATGAATTACTAGATCAACTTCAGTTATCACTTTAATTAGTACGTTTGATTAATTATTCGCAAATCAATAATCAACATTTGAAAAAATGTTGATTATTTAGATAGTTAAATATTTTGATCGTTTCTGATTGTTTTCAGGAACGATTTTTTATATTGCGGATAGTTTGAGGAAATATAATTCATCAAAACGTTTGTACTTGTAATTACGCAATATACAAGCTATACTGCCAATAGAGGTGAACACCATGAGTACAACGGTTAAAGCACGCAAGCAGGGAAATTCCATGACATTGACGGTTCCCAGTTCATTCAAAATCGCCGAAGGGACTGCTGTCAGACCGCGGATGACGTCAAAAGGGATTTTTTATGAGTTCATAGATGAGGATGAGTTTCTGGATTTTGATGAGGATATTTTAAAGGATATTCTCAGAGAAGATATCGATAAAGGGCAGATCTTGACGGAGTTTAAAATCCGCAAAGACAAAATCGCCGACGCTTTCGACCAGATTGAACAGGAGACGCCGGATCGATCCATTACTCGCGAATCCTTGGCGCAAGATATTGGTTTATAACGTTCGTATTTCCAATCCAGCCCGAAAATATCTTAAGAAATTGAAAGATAAAAAGCTGACGCAGCTTTTTATCGATAATATTTATAATATTATTGCAGCTGATCCAGAGATGGGGACTCGGAAAGTTGGAGATTTGGCTGATACCTACACGGTTGGCTTTCGTTATCAGACTGCAGAATATCGAATTGCTTACCGAATTAAAGAAGATATGATCGTGATTATTCTTCTGGTCGGAAGTCACGCCGACTTTTATGCGGACTTGAAAAAGTATTTACATTAATACAATATTTAACCCGCAATGATGTACGAGTTCGTAAATATTAAGGATTTCCCCGAATGACTCGTCGTCTTTTAGACATTCTTTAGTTTTCCTTCTTTTCATTCGGCTTTAATGGTAAAATTACAATTGTGAAACGTCTGTAATTTTGCTTTTTTGTTGTAGTTAAATTCATATCAGGAGGTATTTTCATGAAAGGTATTATTTTAGCCGGTGGTTCTGGGACGCGTCTTTATCCGATCACGCGTGCGATTTCCAAGCAATTGATCCCCATTTATGATAAGCCGATGATTTATTATCCAATGTCTACGCTGATGTTGGCAGGCATTCAGGATATTCTGATTATTTCGACGCCGAAGGATCTCCCACGTTTTGAAGAGCTTTTCGATGATGGCTCAGATCTTGGACTGAATATTTCTTACAAGATTCAAGACCAGCCTAATGGACTAGCGGAAGCCTTTATTCTTGGCGCTGATTTCATCGGTGATGATTCTGTTTGCTTGATTTTAGGCGACAATATTTTCTACGGTGGCGGCTTATCTAAGTTGCTCCAAGAATCTGCGGCCAAGGAAACCGGCGCGACGGTCTTTGGCTATCATGTCAATGATCCCGAACGTTTCGGCGTCGTTGATTTTGACGAAAATATGCACGCAAAGTCGATCGTGGAAAAGCCCGAGCATCCTGCTAGCAATTATGCGGTCACCGGCTTGTATTTCTACGATAATTCGGTTGTGGAAATTGCGAAAAACATCAAGCCATCACCACGTGGCGAGCTGGAAATTACCGATATTAATCAGGAATATTTGCGACGCGGTCAATTGGACGTTCAATTGTTAGGTCGTGGCTACGCTTGGCTGGATACCGGCACGCACGCGTCATTGCAGGCGGCTTCGAGTTTCATCGAGTCGATCGAGCACCGTCAGAATTTGCAGATTTCGTGTCTCGAGGAAATCGCATATCGCATGGGTTACATCACGCTTGAAAAAATGGTCGAATTGGCACAACCACTTAAGAAAACCGAATATGGGCAATACTTATTGAATTTAGCAAAACAAGAGGGTAAATAATATGGTAAAAATTATCGATACAAAGTTACAGGACGCAAAAATTATTGAGACCGACGTTTTCGGCGATCACCGTGGATTTTTCACGGAAACTTATACGCAAGATAAATTCCACGAAGCTGGCATCGATATTGATTTCGTTCAAGACAATCAGTCGCTTTCAGTCGAACCTGGCGTGTTGCGTGGCCTTCATTTTCAGAAAGCACCACATGCACAGACTAAATTGTTACGCGCAGTTACAGGCGTGATCTACGATGTTATCGTGGATGTTCGCGAAGGTTCACCAACTTATGGTCAGTGGCAAGGATTTTTGTTGAGTGAATACAATCACCGTCAATTATTAGTGCCAAAAGGCTTTGCGCATGGTTTTGTCACTTTGACGCCCAATTGCAACGTGGCTTACAAATGTGATGGTTATTATGTGCCTAACGCAGATGGCGGCATCGCGTTTGACGATCCAGATTTGGCAATCGACTGGCCAATGCCGGTTGAGCATATGATCTTGTCTGAAAAAGATAAGCACCACCCCAATTTGAAGGATGCTAAGCTTAATTTCGTTTATGGTGGCAATAACTAAACTGCCTAACTGATTCGTGAAGGCTTTGTTTGCGTGGGGTAGAAATTGATTTGGTTCCGTCAGAACGCTGCAGAAAATAGTTGCGCCTCGCTGTGGGGATGACTTCAAGCCTTTGCAAAATCGGCAAAGTCTTGAAGATCACCCTTGTTCTAGCGGGACTTGGGTTTGGTGGGTGACTGAATTATTGCTCAACTTATCCGAGACTATTTAGGAAATTATTTGGTCCCGCAAGAACAATTTCACTGTGAGTCGCAACTTTTTTCTTCCGCGTTCTGACTCATCTTGGCAGTTTTATAGAGCTGACTCTAGTCAACGGCTAGTCCTGTGCGACTGGTTTTGTATCGCAACATAATTTTGTAGAGGACGAAAGGCGGACGTGATTGTCACACAAATTTTTAAGCTGAACTATTCTGCGTAAAGGCGACAATGTCAATCAAGTTCAAGGAACCCTGTTATTCAGATCCTAATCTAACCAAAATAAGTTTAGGCAGAAGTTGCGGAAGAAAATGGTGGGATTGCAGTGGTAATTTTGTTAATGAGCGGTTTTCGCGAATTTACAAAATGGGAAAATATGAGCTCTTCCCGGTTTTGGAAGAGCTCATATTTTAGGCGGAAGAATTTCCGGTCTTTGGAAATCCTGCAGCCGTCCCCACAGCAACTTCCCACTATTTTCTGGAGCAACTTCTGCCGCAGGTAGACTATAATTTACAAGCAATTTAAACATAGCAAGACACTTACATTTCAGAAACACAGTAGGAGGTTTTCCAATGAAAAATATCATCGTTACGGGCGGTGCCGGTTTTATTGGCAGCAACTTCGTCCATTATGTCGTGAAATACCATCCAGATGTACACGTCACCGTCTTGGATAAGCTAACTTATGCCGGCAATCGCGCTAACTTGGCCGGACTACCAGAAGATCGCGTCGAATTGGTCGTCGGCGACATTTGTGATGCCGATTTAGTCGACAAGCTAGCGAGCAAGGCAGACGCAGTGGTTCATTATGCTGCCGAGAGCCACAACGACAACTCGCTGAATGATCCAGCACCGTTTATTCAAACGAATATCGTCGGAACATACACATTGTTACAGGCTTGCCGCAAATATGATGTGCGTTATCACCATATTTCCACCGACGAAGTTTATGGCGATTTGCCATTGCGTGAGGATCTGCCTGGTCATGGCGAGGGTCCTGGTGAGAAATTCACACCAGAATCTCGTTACAATCCTAGCAGTCCTTATTCCTCATCGAAGGCCAGCTCGGACATGCTTGTTCGCGCTTGGGTGCGTTCGTTTGGGTTGCGCGCCACGATTTCGAATTGCTCGAATAACTACGGTCCTTTCCAACATATCGAGAAATTTATTCCTCGTCAGATCACCAACGTTTTGAGCGGCATTCGTCCGAAACTTTATGGTAGTGGTAAAAATGTCCGTGATTGGATCCACACGAATGATCATTCACGTGCGGTTTGGTTGATTTTGACAGAAGGTAAGATCGGCGAAACTTATTTGATCGGTGCCGATGGCGAGCAAGATAATGTCACGGTTCTGGAAATGATTCTGGAAGCCATGGGTCAGCCTAAAGATGCCTATGACGTTGTCAAAGATCGTCCGGGCCATGATTTGCGTTACGCCATTGATTCGACCAAGTTGCGTACAGAACTCGGCTGGAAGCCTGAATTCACTGATTTCAAGTCTGGCTTGCAGCACACGATCGATTGGTATACGCAGCATGAAGACTGGTGGCAAGCAGAAAAGGCCGAAGTCGAAGCTAAGTATGCTAAAAATGGTCAATAAAATCGTCAAAGCAACAATTAAGGAGTAAATAACTAAATGGAAATTTTAATTACAGGTGCTAATGGTCAACTCGGAACGGAACTGCGCCATCTTTTGGACGAGCGTGGACTGGCTTATACGGGTACAGATACACAAGAACTCGATATTACGGATGCCGTTGCAGTTGACGACTATTTTGTCACCAATCAGCCTAAAGTGGTCTATCACTGTGCCGCTTATACGGCCGTTGATGCTGCCGAAGAAGAACCGGGTAAGAGTATCAACGAAAAGGTCAACGTGGTGGGAACGACGAATATCGCCAAAGCCGCTGCTAAAATCGGCGCCACACTGATTTATATCAGTACTGATTACGTTTTCGATGGCACCAACCAGGGAATGTATACCGAAGCTGACGAAGCCGCTCCTAAGAATGAATATGGTCGGACGAAATACCTCGGTGAACAGGCTGTGGCGAAATATGCTGACAAGTATTATATTATTCGGACGTCGTGGGTTTTCGGCCAATATGGTCACAACTTCATCTATACGATGTTGAAGTTGGCAGAAACGCATGATCATTTAACTGTTGTCAACGATCAATTTGGGCGCCCAACTTGGACGCGCACCTTAGCTGAATTCATGACTTTTGCCGTTGAGAAGAAATTGGCTTATGGCTTGTATCAGCTGTCGAATGAAAATTCATGCAGCTGGTACGAATTTGCTGAGGAAATCTTGAAGGATACGGATACGACAGTCGCACCAGTCACGTCGGAAGAATATCCCCAAAAGGCTTTTCGTCCGCGTCATTCGATCATGGACTTGAGTAAGGTTGAAGCGACTGGATTTAAAGTCATTACTTGGCAAGAAGCACTGGCAAAATTCCAAGCAATTATTGCGGATCAACCAAAGTAATACAATTTAATCTGGAAATTAGAAAAACCGTTTCGAGGGGTGTAACTCTCGAAACGGTTTTTTGTCGTCTAGATTTGCAGGTGCTATTGAATTTTCATCGTCAGTTTGCCTAATTGGTCGATCTCGCCAGTCAATTCGTCGCCGGCACGCAGGAAAATTTGCGGATCATGGCCGACGCCGGTTCCTTGGGGCGTGCCGGTAAAAATAAGATCGCCTGGCTGCAGGTCAACGATTTGTGACAGGTAGCTGATCAATTGCGCAGGGCTGAAAATCATTGCGCTCACGGATTCGTGTTGCATCGTTTCGTCGTTTACGCGCGTTGTAATCGTTAATTGTGTGAGATCGCCGAGTTCGTCTGGTGTGGTTAGCCAAGGTCCGATCGGCGCATAATGTTCGAAGGATTTCCCCAATGAAAATTGCGCGGGATCGTTGGCAAATTGAACCGTGCGATCAGAAATGTCTTCGCCCACCATGTAGCCAGCAATATGATCAGTTGCCTGCTCAACCGGGATCTGCCGGCCACCATGACCAATAACGACGACTAATTCGGTTTCCCAGTCAGTGCAGTCGCCGTGAATTTTGACTGTCGTATTTGGACCGGTTAAACTGCTGGCAAATTTAGTGAATAGACTAGGAACTTTAGGCAGTGCCAGCTTGATTTCAGCAGAATGCGCACGATAATTCATCCCCACGGCGAAAATTTGTCGCGGGAAGGTTATGGGCGGCTCTAGCAAGCTGGCGTCAATACTCTGAATTTCGCCTAGAACCAGCGCTGATGGTTCGATTTGGGCTGCACTGATAATGTCGGGGTGATCAAGAATTGGTTGTCCGTATTCGGAATTCTTCATTAAAAATGGTTGACCCTGATACATCGCTAGTTTCATAGATTTCAACTTCCTTTTAAGATTGTTGTTCCAGTTGATTTAACCTCAATATTCGCGCTGATAATCTACAAGATTTTCAACCAACCCTTGACCAGCTTGCATCGCGGCGAAATTTTTGAGAAAAATAGCGACGATCCGGGCATTATAGTGGTTGGTGTGACCGGCGCTATGTGGCGTGATCAACACATTTGGCATTTGCCATAAAGGACTATTAGTGGCGAGAGGTTCAGATTCGAAGACATCGAGTCCAGCAAAGGCAATTTGTTGAGCCTGCAGTGCTGCAATTAAGTCGCGCTCATTGGTGGTTTTCCCGCGACCGACATTGATATATGTGGCACTCGATTTCATCTGTGCAAAGAAGTTAGCATCGACAATGCCTTTGGTGGCGTGAGTTAGTGGCAGTGTGTTGACGACAACGTCTGCCTGCTTTAAAGCTTGATCGATGGCAGACATTTTGTAAACTGTTTGGAATTCGGCTTCTGAGGTGCCGCGAGTATTGACGCCGATCACCTGCATATCGAACGCCGCGGCGTAGTGAGCAACCGCGCGGGCGATTTCGCCGGTACCTAACGTTAAAACTGTTTTGTCATTCAATTCTGTGAGTTGGTCGGGGATTTGCCACTCTGAACGTGCTTGCGCCAAGACGCTAGTTTGTAGGGAGCGACTTTGCATTAATAGAAAACCGAAAACCTGTTGGGCGATTGCCGGGGCGCTGACACCGCGGGATGTAGTCACAGAAACTTTTGCGTCGGCCAATTCTTTCAAGGGTAACCGATCAACGCCTGCGAACCAAACCTGGATCCATTTGATTTTGTGCGATATCTTTAAAGCCTCACTGATTTTAGACGACCACCCCAGAATGATCTCGGCTTCTGCTAAATCGGCAGCCGTGAAATCTTTCTCGGCCAAATCAACGAATTGATATTGTGGTGCCTGTGTTTTAATTTTTGAAATGAGAGTTGGATTTAATGGGATCAAATTAATTAGGATGGGCATAGCTGAACCTCCGTCAAATTAGATGTGAAAAGTAACTCACGTGATAACTCGATTATATAACAGATCCGGGCCGATTCAACCAAACCGGGCTTGAGTAACCACTAAGTTTCAAAAAATAGTTTTAAATGGAAACGCCGGTAAATCAATGGTTATAGCGGATACGCCAAAATACTTAAAAATTTTTTTCAAATTTAGGTTCCGTTTTGTCGACGCTCAAACGTTATCTATAGTGTAAGCAATTAACCGGCCGGCAAAACTTACCGTGAATGAGAAGTGGCGGGTGGAAAATTTCAGCCACGACCAACACATTTCAATTAATAGGAGGATTTATCATGGAAACGAAATGGACAGGCACCAACTTATCGTATACATTTGCAGGCGATCAATATCCGGATGGTCAGAAGATCCGCCGTTTTAGCAAGATCGTAGAGACACCAACTGAAGCGCAACTGACGAATTTCGGCATGGCAATCGCTAAATTAGGCGAAGGTGACACCGCCGTGTTTGCCGAAATCAGCACGAAGAAAACGATTCTTTTTTAATTGACGAAGGATGTTTAGACCGATAAAAATGAAATGAGGAAATCACGATGAAAAAATTGCAAATGCACTATAAAGGATCTACAGGTAAGAAGCATACGTTAGGACTCAGCCAAATCAACGAAAGTCTGGATGATAAAACAGTTCGCGAACAGATGGCGGCAATTGCAGCGGCAAGACTGTTCAAAAATGGCGATGAAGATTTGTATACTCAGCCGCTTTCGGCCAATTATTCTGAAACAGTCTTGACACCAATTTTTGATGATGAAGTAGTTGCTGAGCAGACACCGGCCGAATAAGCTGCTGACGAGCAGTTTGGCCCATGTCTAGGGGCGTATTGAGTTACGAGTAAAATGGCGAAGGCTGGATCATCACCTTCCTTGCAAGTGCTACCGATGATCCAGCCTGGGACCTAATTACGGGTATGAAGTGAATCGATGCTTTTAAACAGGCTGCGAATTTCCTTGACCGCGGTCTGTTTGACTAAAATAATCCTCAATTTTTAATTAATTTTGCCGTTTTGAGTAAAAAAAGTGCTATTTTTAGTCGATGTAATCAAAATGTAATATTCTTAATATTTGCTTAAGAAATAGCGGTTTCATGCACTTCTGAGTTAAATAAGAAATGTTATTTCTAATTGTATTATTAAGGTGACCGGCTTGTCACAGAATCGTTTACGCAATGTCACAGTCCTGTAACATGATAGTTGTAACATATCAGTCATAAGTCACAATTAACATCAGTCTAAAGTTTTACGAAAAACTAGTGGTTACTAAAAAAGAGGGGTTTTACTTTATGAAGCAAAACAAAAAAGTCGCATCATTAATGATCGGTATGGGCGTATTAGCAGCAGGCGCGATTGCAACTCAACAGACCAATGAAGCACAAGCAGCAACAACTCGTAAAGTTGCTTATACAGAGGGTGCAACAACTGTCTGGACAAGCCCCGAAGTTGGCCAGAAAGTTAAACGTTATGCGTTACCTAATCAAGAAATTCAATTCGTTGCTAGCAAGAAGGTCTATAGCCAAACTTGGTTACAGACAACAGATGGCGGCTGGATCCCTGAAATGTATCTCAACACAACTGCAGCAGCAACAACAACAACGGTTGCTAAACCAGTTGCAAGTACAACAACTGCAACAAGCACTGCAACCACAACGACTGCAGCACCTGTTGGCACTGTTACCGCAACTTATCAAGGTGGCGCAACAACCGTTTGGTCAGATACAACTTCATTGAGTGTGAAGAGCTATCTTTCCGAAGGACAATCAGCAAGTTATGTTGCTACTAAAAAAGTGGGTAGTTCAACTTGGTATCAACTCACAAATGGCGGCTGGGTTCACAGTACTTATGTCAGTGATGGCACTCAGACAACACCTGTAGCCTCAACAACAACTACAGCGGCAGCAACTACTACACCTGCAGCAACTACTACACCTGCAGCAACTACTACACCTGCAGCAACTACTACACCTGCAGCAACTACTACACCTGCAGCAACTACTACACCTGCAGCTACCACTACCACACCTGTAGCATCAACTACACAAACAACGACACCAGCCGCAACAACGACACCAGCCGCAACGGTGACAACACCAAGTACAACAACAACAACACCTGCTAAAGTGACGGTGCCAACAACTGTTCTTGGTACGATCAGTACAACCTATTCTGGTGGTGCAACCACCGTTTGGTCAGATACTAATACTTCTAGTGTTAAATCATATTTAGGCCAAGGCGCATCAGCTAGTTATGTCGCAACTAAGTCAGTTAATGGGACAACTTGGTATCAATTACAAAATGGTGGCTGGGTCAGTGGCCAATATGTTGGTAAACCTGGTGCAACCAGCTCATCAACATCAACTTCATCAAACAGTTCGACAACTGTTTCGAAACCAACGACTTCAACACCATCTTCTTCAAGTAATTCATCAAGTTCAAACACAGTTTCGAAGCCTGTTGTTTCAACACCAACACCTTCTAAACCAGCAGCAACTAACGGGACAATTAGCTCATCTGCATTGATTTCTTATGCGAAGCAATTCAGAGGCACACCATATGTTTGGGGTGGCAAGACACCAACAGGCTTTGACTGCTCTGGCTTTACCCAATATGTATTTGCACACTTTGGCAAGGCAATCGGCGGTTACACTGGCGCTCAAGAAGATGCTGGTACAGCTAAATCAGTTAGTGCTGCAAAACCCGGCGATTTGATTTTCTGGGGTTCTAAAGGTAGCACTTACCACGTTGCTATTTATATTGGTGGTAACCAATATATTGCTGCACCAAGTCCAGGCGACGTTGTTAAAATTTCAACGATCAGCTCATACTACTTTGCACCTAGCTTTGCAATGAGTATTTCAGGTGTTTACTAGGATTTCGATTCTAATACCCTGAGAGACAATTATTAATAGAATATTTAATCAAGACCAACGCAATCGTGTTGGTCTTTTTTTGTAGCTTGTTATGTTTGTGATGGAGAACTGGAATTAACGTCTCATTCGATTTGTATCATTAGTTCTGCGTGCTTAAAGATTCGTTTGGTTGTAGCTTGTTAGGTTTGTGGTGGAGAACTGGGATTGGCGTCTCATTCGACTTGTATCATTAGTTCTGCGTGCTTAAAGATTCGTTGGTTGTAGCTTGTTAGGTTTGTGGAGGAGGACTGGAATTAACGTCTCATTCGATTTGTATCATTAGTTCTGCATGCTTAAAGATTCGTTGGTTGTAGCTTGTTAGGTTTGTGGTGGAGAACTGGAATTGGCGTCTCACTTGATTTGTATCATTAGTTCTGCGTGTTTAAAGATTCGTGGATGATGTTGGATGGTTGCTGTTGGGCTCGGTCTGAGGTGCTTTTTGTACTAGTTTAGTACGCTTTCTCGTATTATCCAATGTTGGGTGAGTGTCTAAAAGTCAATTGTGTAATCGTTTCCATAATTGTAAACTGGTTATGTAAGACGAAGGGAGCGAGTAAGTGCGGAAGATGAGTATTCAGGAATTTGTTCGATTATGTCCGAAAGAAGGCGTGTTTTGTCCGGCAGATTTGTTTGCGGCGCGAATGCGGCGTGTGATCCCAGTTCATCGTGCATCTGAATTTATCGGGGATTTTTATGTGTTGCTTAATTATCCGTTACACAACCCACAACGGATCAAAACTTTGGCGATCACGCCAGAGGAGGTCTTTTTTTCAACGCAGACGACGAAAAGTTTGTTGCATTATCGCATGAGAAACACGATCTTTGATATTTCGCTGATCCGTTGTTTGAAGAAGACGATCGAGTTGCCGATCAATCGCGAATTATCGCTTTGCTTCGGCAATTGGGTCGCGATGCATTTGTCGGGTGTTTCGAGCTCGAAGTGTGCCAATTGGGTTGCACTGCATCATGTTATTAAGATGACGAAAGGTCAAGGCAGTAGCTGCATCTTTAGCTTTCGTTATCAGGTTCGTGTGAAGTTGCCAGTGCAGGAAAATTTCGAGCAACGTTTCGAGACGATTTGTTTGATGAGTGCGATTGAAATTGAGGCGTTGCACTGTGTCTATCAAGAGGCTGGAATCGATGATCATTTGTTGCTATTGGAATCAAATGTGCTGCGGCAGTATGATCACCACTTTGATAATATGCAGGAGTTGGTGAGTGCACGGCAAATTGGGCAGTTTCTAGAGTTGTTTGACTTGATTGCAATTAACAAAATTTGCCATCAACCGGAATTCGAAGAAGCGTCGCAAATGTTCGAGGATTCAGAATATTATTTTGCGACTAAGTTGAAACGAAGGCGTAGTTTTAATTAAAGAGATTCAGGAAGCGCAATTATTTTTTTAAATTATTTTTGATCGGAGTGGTTCTCATAAGCTGATAAGAACAGCTTGAGAAAAATTCAGCACAAATATTTTGTGCGGTCGTTGTGAGTCAGATCGGCTTTGTGCTCCGAGGTGCGGCAATTGTGCGGACTTGTTATTCTATAGTCACCACAAGCGCTTGTGGAATTCTGTTAAGGAGTTTCACAATGAATCAAACTGAAGAAACACCACGCGATTTCACGAAGGGATTACAGGCGGCTTTGCGACAGCAAGGATTGTTGCACGGCGCCATTAAAAAAGCCGGAATTTGGCGGCATCATCAAGATTACGACGATTATTTGCAGGAGGCGTTTTTGGCGTTCGCACAGGCTTACGTCAATTATCCCGCGGATCCAGATCTAGACGAATGTTTTCTGGGCTATGCTTATCAGCACATCGTCTGGCGGCTGACCGATCTTATGCGTAGACAACATTGTCGACAGACAGACCCATTGCCAGATCTGGGAAATTGGACGCACGATGATGGCGGTGATCGTGAAATCGACCTGTTGATGACTTTGCAAGAGTTGGCATTCGATAGTGATTCGATCGATCAGATCATTATTCGCGACCATTTTATTAAAGGTTATTCTTTGCCGGTGATTGCTTATCGCCAACAATTGAGTACCCGCGCCTTGCGAAATCACCGGACTAAGTTGCGTCGGCAGTTGGCAAAGATACTCGGCTATCAGAACTGACCCAATTTGAGATGATGCTAAAAAAGCGCGGCAACACCAGTGAAGTGCAACATAAAAGTTAGACAAAAATAAATAGTTTTACGCAGCTAAGGTATGTTCTCGGTAT
>NZ_RHOW01000042.1 GCF_003946215.1 Lapidilactobacillus mulanensis | reverse complement strand
ATACCGAGAACATACCTTAGCTGCGTAAAACTATTTATTTTTGTCTAACTTTTATGTTGCACTTCATTTCTCGGTAGCTGGTCGTGAAGGTTTATTTTTTTTACGAACGACGGCGATCCCAGACATGTTTCAGTGGCCGGGCAAGGAGTGGCACGATGATGAAACCACCGATCGCCTCGGAAATCCCATTAACACCCAGCGAAACGATCAAAATAATGAAGAGATTACGAGAATCACCCTGCAACTGCATCACATTCAAAAGGTTGCTGGAGTTATTCAGGAAGATAACCGAAGTTAAGCAAACAACCAACAATGTGTTAGAAGCAGCTCCTAATAGACCGGTAATCGCCAAGCCAACAGTTTGTGGTAGCTTCGTTTTGGCAAACCACACCGGTAAAATACCGGCTAGCCAACCCACAAACATTCGCGGCACAATGGCAATAATTGGATTCGTGAACAATAGAAACGTGATCGTTCCCGGCGTCGTATAAGCGTGGATCAATGATAAAATTCCCCAAATCAAGCCGAGAATTGCACCATCCTGCGGCCCCAAAACGACCGCCGCCACCATGACGACCATGATGATCAATGAAATACCCGGCATGGCGGGAATAATCGTTAAATAACCCAAAAACGGAACATACGTCTGCAACAATAAAATCCCGGTAAAAATACCAAGTACTGCGATCCTTTGTGCTCTTTGTCTTGATTTATTCACTTTGGTCACCCCAAGTTTTTGATGACCCTTATTCTACACGACTTGATTTCATTTAAACAGCCTGTCGACCTGATTCACGAAAAAAACATTGACGTCACGAATAATATCCGCGATGACAATGTTTTTTTACACTCACTATTATTTAATATCCGAATTAATACTTCTTTGAAAGTTTGCTAGCAGCAGCTTCGTCTAAGATAAAAGTAACATTGGCATGATTCTGCAAAGCACTTGCAGGAACGTCAGTTGTAGCAGGACCTTCGATCGTTGCTTTGATAGCGTCGGCTTTATCTTCGCCATAAGCGATCAACAGAATGTTCTTACTCTTCATGATCGAACCGATCCCCATCGAAATTGCATAACGAGGAACATCGGATTCATTTTCGAAGAAACGAGCATTGGCGTCGATCGTCGATTGTGTCAAAGAAACTTTGTGCGTTGGGCCATCAAACGATGATCCAGGTTCGTTAAAGCCAATATGACCGTTGCGTCCAATTCCTAAAATTTGAATGTCGATCGGATTTTCGTCGATGATTCGATCATAATCTTTAGCAGCAGCTTCAATATCAGCAGCTTGGCCATCAGGAACATAGCTCTTCTTGAATGGCTTCTTGTTAAATAAATGTTCCTTCATGAAGTAGTGATAACTTTGGTCGTTCTCAATTGGCAAGCCAACATATTCATCCAAGTTAACAGAAGTTAAGTTAGAGAAATCCAAATCGCTAGCTGTCATGGCATTGTAAAGTGTAATAGGTGTGCTACCAGTTGCCAATCCTAAAACTTGGGCACCGTTTTCGATACCTGATTTAATAATGTTAAAAGCAGCTTGGCCGCCTTCGTTTTTATCTTTATAAATTTCAACTTTCATAGCAAGTTCCTCCTTGTTTGGTCTAGTCCAATTTAACGCGAATATTGAAATTTGTCAAGAAAAATATCTTACTTGCTGAATTGATTTTACGAGAGATTATTTTGTGTGGTTCCGGCGAAATTTGTGGTGGGAACTGGGAAACTGCTGTGGGGACGGCTCCAAGCTTTTGGAAGAGCGCCAAAAGTTTTCCGCCTGAAATGTGAGCTCACCAAACCCGCTCGTTAACAGAAATGCCACTGCAGTCCCAGTTCCCACCACAAATTTCGCCTAATCTATTCAGATGAGCTCGATAATGACCAACTTGTTTTTCTAATTTAAACAACTGTGTTTATCACCACAACGCAACGAATGCTTGTAAATCCGAACCTGAAAAAAATTAAATACTTGTGTGTTACTTTGTTATTCAGCGAAAAGGCGACATTGAGAATCAACTTTCAGGAACCCTGTTATTCAAATCCCACACTAAACTAAATTAAGTTTAGGTCGAAAGTGCTGGGGCAGGCAGTCGTGGCAGTGACAACCATTTGGCGGGCCGTTTTTGCCCGCCTTACATGGTGGATCGATTCGAGATTTTGCGGTCTGTGCAAAAGCTCAAATCGAAGCTTGAAGACTTCCATGAACCTCGGAAGGCTTCAAGCGGTCCCACAGCCACAGACCTGCCTGCCCCAGCACTTTCGACCGAAGGTAGATTGTTTTTAGCCAAAAAAAATCCACCGAATAATTAAATTCGGTGGACAAATTTTTTCTAATTAAAATTTAAGCATGTTCTGGTGCGCGGTTTTCGTCTTTAGCTTTTTCGACGATCGATAATGTTGTTTCTTTATCGAAGAAGTGAGCTTTGTTCAAGTCAAAACCAAACTTGATCTCTTCGCCAGGATTATGGAAATCACGAGCGTCAACTTTAGCAACGTATTCAGTTTTACCTGAAGTTACATAAAGCATTGATTCTGCACCCAACAATTCTGAAACGACGACCTTAGCGCCAACTGTTGCTTCAGGGAATGTTTCCAGGAATGCTTCTTCAGAATGAATATCTTCTGGACGAACGCCTAAAGTTAAATCTTTACCATCATAACCATCTTCGTTGAGGATCTTTGCGCGGCCTTCTGGAACTTTAAGATTGATAACCTTGTCGTCATCAGTCAATACACCATGCTCGTAATGAACCTCGAAGAAGTTCATTGCAGGTGAACCCATAAATCCGGCAACGAATTTATTCTTTGGTGTGTCATAAACTTCTGCAGGAGTTCCGATTTGTTGAACTTCACCCATTGACATAACGACAATGCGATCAGCCATGGTCATGGCTTCGGTTTGGTCATGGGTTACATAAATCGTTGTTGTGTTCAAACGTTGATGTAACTTGGCAATCTCGGCACGCATCGAAACACGTAACTTAGCATCCAAGTTAGATAAAGGTTCATCCATTAGGAAGATAGGAGCATCACGGACGATGGCACGACCTAAGGCAACACGCTGACGTTGACCACCAGATAAAGCAGCTGGTTTACGATCGAGATAGTCAGTTAAGCCCAAGATTTTAGCGGCATCATCGACACGGTTTTTGATGTCTGATTTTTCGTATTTACGTAATTTCAAACCAAATGCCATGTTATCAAACACAGTCATATGTGGGTATAAAGCGTAGTTCTGGAAAACCATGGCGATATCACGATCTTTAGGGGCAACATCGTTCATTAGCTTGCCGCCGATCTTCAAATCGCCTTTCGTAATGTCTTCCAAGCCGGCGATCATCCGCAATGTGGTTGATTTCCCACAGCCTGAAGGTCCAACGAACACGATGAATTCGTGATCGTCAATATGAAGATCGAAATCTGAAACTGCATAGAGATCATTTTCAGCGTTAGGATATTGTTTATAAATGTGATCTAAGTCTACTTTTACCATTGATTAAAACACCCTTCTTTATGGAGTACTCTCTTAATATACGAGAAAACGGTTTCCAGCACTAGTTAAAATCGCACAAAAAAATAAAAGACAAATTGTGCAGGTTGCCGAAAGTGCTTACAAGAGTGAAATTATTAGTGCTCTACCGAATAATTGGTAAAAAATTCTTCGGAAATCTAGATGGGTATTTCAATAAATGACGCATCAAAAAAGACACCTCGGATAATAACCCAAGATGTCTCAACGCTTATGCTATCAATGCGGGCAAGAAGACTCGAACTTCCACGACCTTTAACGGTCACAAGATCCTTAGTCTTGCGCGTCTACCAGTTCCGCCATGCCCGCAAACAACTGCATTTACTATTATAAGCTATTTAGAAAAAACGGTCAACAGAAAATTAATCACCGCTTCTTATAAAATTGCCTGAATACTTGCAGTTGAAAAAATAGCTGTCTATATCTGTCCTGATGATATCTGCAAGCACCAATAGTTCATCACGCCATCGCTACAGATCCACACCCGCTGTCGTAATCGTCTTTTTGAACCAGTCAAAGGAATCTTTCTTGATCCGATTCAAACTGCCATGGCCTTGATCATCCATATCGACATAGACGAATCCGTAACGCTTCTTCATTTCACCCGTACTCAGCGAAACCAAATCAGTATTGCCCCACATGGTGTAGCCGAAGCAAGGAATCCGATCAATGGTAATGGCGTTGCGGATTTCGCGCAAGTGGTCACGCAAATAATTGATCCGATAATCATCGTGAACTTTGCCATCGGCGGTCAGCTCATCGACTGCGCCTAAGCCATTTTCAATCACGATCAATGGCTTTTGATAGCGGTCGAATAATTCATTGAGGCAATAACGTAGGCCCAGTGGATCGATCGTCCAGCCCCAAGGTGTGGATTTCAAGTAAGGATTATCATTTGAAAAAATGACTTGATCCTGATCGTCCACTTTCACAATTGCGGAACGATAATAACTGAAAGCAATGAAATCTAACGTATTATTTTTAAGCAGTTCAAGGTCTGCTGGGTCGAATTCTAGCTTGACGTTTTCCTGTGCAAATTTTGCGGCCGTATAGCTAGGATAATAGCCTCGCGCCATCACATCCACATAAAACAGCCCGTTATTTCGGCGGGTTTGGTAACTGGCAAAAACATCTTGCGGTTTGCAAGTGGCCGGATAATTCTCACTGAGCGCATACATCGTGCCGAATTTTGCAGCCGGATCAATTTTACGGCCGGCTTGAATAGCTAGTGCATTGGCAACGAACATGTGGTGAATGGCTTGATAACGCGTTTGCGCATCCTGCTGATGCGTGCCCAAGGCAATATAACCACTCAAAATATTGATTTCGTTGAACGTGATCCAATAGCGCACCTTACCGCGATAACGATCGATCAAAGTTTTCGCATATTTTACGTAACAATCAATGGTATGGCGACTCGACCAACCATCATAATGTTCGCCCAGATAGTTTGGCAATTCGTCGTGGCAAATCGTAATGATCGGCTCGATCTTTTTTTCGATCAGTCGGTCGATCACTTGGTCGTAAAAATGGAGTCCTGCTGGATTGGGTTGTGCCTCTTCGCCGGTTGGATAAATACGACTCCAACAAATCGAGAAACGATAAGTAGAGAAGCCCATTTCTGCCATCAGATCAATATCTTCTTGCCAATGATGATAAAAGTCAGTTGCCTGATGGCTCGGATAATAAACATCATCATATAAAGCTGGCTCGGCACCTTCAGGCAGTGAATCGTGGGCATTCACGGAACCGCGCCCACCATTTTTTAACTTCAGCGTCAATTGGCGTGGCCGCGTCGCACTCCCGGCGGTCACAAAGTCGTGGCTCAACAACCCGCGCCCGTCTTCATCATAACCACCGTCATACTGAAAATCGGCAGTCGCCCCGCCCCACAAAAAATCTTTTGGAAAAGTTGCCATCAGATAGATCCTCCGAATTCTTAAATCAGATTTCTGAAGCAAACTAGATTATCTAAAGTCGTTGCTTCAAGTTTTTTACAAATGAAGCTTACCACTGAAATAAACGCACAACAAGCCACAAATTTCCCGAAAAGGAAGTTTGCGGCTTGTTTTTAAATGATTCATTGGCTGACCCGTTGTGCCGTCACTAACATTAATTTCCCGTGACAATGGCCGCAACCGTATCGGCGTAGATTGATCTTTCGCTGGCGATAATAATCTAAATGACAAGTCGCACAGTAGTAATGATAACGATACGTTTGTGAAGTTAATCTCGGCGCATACCGCGAACCACCGACCTGCAATAATAACTGCTTAAATTCGCGTGTATGATGCTGATAGGGCAATCCTAAGAGATGCAGATGATAATGACACAGCTCATGCTTAATGATGCCAGCAAACTGTTCTGGTGGCAATTCAGTTGCCATACGTGGATTGAAATCCAAGTGATGATCCACGATATGATAACGACCGCCAGTTGTAGTCAGCCGTGCGTTAAAATAAGCCTGATGCTTGAATGGCCGGTGAAAATCGCGTAACGAAATTTCCTCGACTAATTTTTGCAGTGCTTCATCAGTCATCGCTAACGCCACGCATCGAAAGTTGGACGCGTTCCCGATCAAGATCGACGCTCAAGATCCGCACCTTGACGATATCACCAACAGCAACTTCCGCGCTGGCGTTTTTAACGAAGTGGTCTGCTAATTCGGAAATGTGCACAAGACCATCATGCTTAATGCCGATGTCGACAAAAGCACCGAAATCGACCACGTTACGCACTGTTCCTTGCAAAATCATTTCTGGCTGCAAATCTTCGATCGATAAAACGTCCTGGCGCAATAAAGGCGCAGCCACATTATCTCGTAAATCCCGACCAGGTTTGCGTAACCCTTCAATGATGTCCTTCAAGGTGGCAACGCCGACGTCCCATTCACTGGCCAACTGCTCAACATTCAGCAATTTTGACAAAGATTGCAATTCAGGTGTACCCAAATCTGCCTTGGTTAAATCTAATTTAGCCAATAGTTTTCCGGCAATTTGATAACTTTCCGGATGAATATCCGTGTTGTCCAACGGCTCCTTGCCATCAATGATCCGCAAGAATCCAATTGCTTGTTGATAAGTTTTAGGACCCAATCGCGGAACTTTTTGTAATTGTTTCCGTTGATCGAACTGACCATTTTCATTACGGTAAGCCACGATATTTTGCGAAATCGTCGTCGATAAACCAGAGATGTGTTGTAACAGATCCACGCTGGCCGTATTTAAATTGACACCGACGTGATTGACCACATCTTCGACAACAATGTCCAGTTGTTCCGTCAGGGCTTTCTGACTAACATCATGTTGATATTGGCCGACACCAACGGCTTGGGGATCGATTTTCAACAGTTCGGCGAGCGGATCTTGCAAACGACGGGCGATGCTGACTGCGGAACGTTCTTCAACGTGTAAGTCAGGAAATTCGGCGCGGGCATTATCGCTAGCCGAATAAACCGAAGCACCCGCTTCATTGACGATCACGTAATAGACTGGTCGCGATAATTGTTTGATGGCGGCGGACACGAATTGTTCCGATTCACGGCTGGCAGTTCCATTACCGATCGCGATCATTTCAACTTGATATTTTTCTAAAAAGTCGATAAAGATCGGCATTGCCTGTTCACGCAATTTTGCGTTAGCAGGTTTATGTGGATAAATAACCAATTTTGCTAAAAATTTCCCAGTTCCATCCACGATTGCCAGCTTACAGCCCGTTCGATACGCGGGATCAAAACCAAGAACAACTTTTCCTTTAAGCGGTGGTTGTAACAGCAGGTTTTTTAAATTTTCGCCGAAAACACTGATTGCTTGTGCATCAGCGCTTTCCTTCAAACTCGCCCGAATCTCACGCTCGATTGCAGGTCCGATGAATCGTTTATAAGCATCCTGAACCGCATCGTTCATTTGTTCGGAGGCAAACGGATTGCGATGTAAATTCACACGTGTCTCGATCCGCTTCAATAAATTATCCGAATTAACCGCAATTGAAACTTTGAGGACATTTTCTTTTTCAGCACGGTTAATTGCCAATACGCGGTGAGAAACCAGCTTGGATAGTGGCTCGTCAAAGTTGTAGTAGTTGCGATAAACACCCTTGGTATCAGCTTCTTCATCTTTGACCGTAGCCACCAAATGACCTTCACTTTGAATGTAACGTCGCGTCCAATCACGAAAATCGGCTTCATCGCCAATTTCTTCTGCAAGAATTTCATGCACACCTTGCCAAACTTCTTCTGTCGTCGGCAAATCCAATTCGTCGTTCACAAATTTAGCAGCTTCTTGTTGCCACTGTACTTCAGACAAATTTGATTGTAATTTGATTGCGGCAGCTAATGGACTTAATCCTGCGGCACGCGCGACTGTTGCTTTACTTTTACGTTTCTGTTTATAAGGCAAATAAAGATCTTCGACTTGCTGAATTTTTGCTGCATGAGCAATGGCCGCTGCTAACTCCGCGGTTAATTTACCCTGCTCTTCAATTGTTTGGGTAACATCTTCTTTACGTTTGTTTAACGCGATGACCCGTTGATATTCAGCTTCAATTGCCCGGATCTGTACTTCATCCAGACTACCAGTCCGTTCCTTACGATAACGAGCAATAAACGGCACCGTATTGCCTTCGCCCAACATCGTCAAAACTGCCGTGATAGCTTGCGACGGTAAATTCAGTTCTCGTTGTGTTGCTTGGCGTGCTTTAGAATCGATCACAACTTCACTCATCTAACTTCAAAACTCCCAATCTGTTGACGTTTATACTGCGAAATTAAGCTAAAGTGCCAATTTTCGTTAAATATTTACTCAATCGTTCGGTACTCTCATCCTGCTTAGCTTCTGCGGCGTCGAATTTTTCACGATCGACAGTTTGGTCATCGTTTAAACTCTCAGTCATTTCTTGACAACCGGCAACAAAATCACGGAAAGCACCAGCAAGCAACTTCTGGTTACCCATCAAACGTGCAGGCGCCTGTGCCTTATCAAGTCGACCCAACAATTCGTCATAAACTTGAACGCCTTCAGCGAATCCTTGACGAATTTCCTGATAACGATCTGTCGACAAGCTAGCTAAATCGTTGCTCGATAATTTTTCTTTTAATTCTTTAAACAATGGATCCAACTTTTCTTGCATTTGTTCTGTCTGTTCGATCACATTATTGATCAGGTTACCGTAGTTCATTGCGCGCTGTTGCATTTTATTTGCCATATTATCTCCTCGAATTCTTCTTAATAAAGCTATTATAACAAACCTCAACTAGATACGCGTGCCTCATAGAAAATCGGTCTTTTTATTTTGTGCGGTTTCGGCTAAATTTGTGGTGGGAACTGGGAAACTGCTGTGGGGACGGCTGCAGTCCCAGTTCCCACCACAAATTTCGCCTAGTCTATTCGGAAGAACTCGATATGTTTGATGCTGGATATTCAATTACGTTTCAAATTCAAACAATATTTTTTCAACGCGTAAAACAAAAATTAGTAATCTAGGTACACGACCAATTTTAAAATAGGTGCAAGATACAGCTAAAAGCTTTCACTATAGGATTTCAAGACTAATCTGCACCTATTTCCAAATTGGTCGTGTGTTATTTTGTTCAGATTTGAAATTCATCACATTTTTTATTTTGTTCTTCAGAGTAAAGGCTACGTTGATAATCAAACTTCCAGGAACCCAGCTATTCAATTCCTACACTAAACTAAATATGTTTAGGTCGAAAGTGCTGGGGCAGGCAGTCGTGGCAGTGACAACCATGTTGGCGGGCCGTTTTTGCCCGCCTTACATGGTGGATCGATTCGAGACTCGGCGCTTTTCCGAGGCTCAAATCGAAGCTTGAAGACTTCCATGAACCTCGGAAGGCTTCAAGCGGTCCCACAGCCACAGATCTGCCTGCCCCAGCACTTTCGACCGCAGGTAGATCCTTTTTAACCAACCAAAAAAAGCTACAGAGAATTCATCTCTGTAGCTCATTAGCTTAATGACTATTATTATTGTTTACCCATTTTTCGCTGAACAAACTTAACCAATTCAACGATGGCAATCATCAATAACCCAGCAGCGAGCACGATCGACCATTGTTCTAAGTTCAATTCAGTCACATGGAACAAACTGTTGAATCCAGGAACAACGATTGTCAATGCAACCATGATCGTTGAGAACGCAACCCCGATATTGAAGGTGCGGTTCGCAAATGGATGGACACTGAAGATCGATTGATGAATCGACTTCACGTTAAATGCATGGAACAATTGGATCAACGCTAAAGTAGCATAAGCCATTGTTAAAGCATCCGCGTGAATATCATTGTAGCTTGTGTGCACAGGGAACATGATTGAAACCCCATAAACACCCAATGTCAGTAATCCTTCTAAGATCCCTTGATAAACGATCGAAGAAGCGACACCGCCACTTAGGAAGCTGGCTTTTCTACCACGTGGCTTGCGATCCATGATCCCTGGCTCGGTAGGTTCAACACCAAGCGCGATTGCTGGGAAAGTATCCGTCGCTAAGTTGATCCACAATAATTGGACAGGTGCCAACATATCCCAACCCATTAGAGTCATCATGAACAGTGTCAAGACTTCACCAAGGTTAGCAGAAAGTAAATACTGGATCGACTTTTGAATGTTGGCGAAGACTTTACGGCCTTCTTCAACGGCAACAATGATCGTCGCAAAGTTGTCATCGGCCAAGACCATATCGCTGGCCCCTTTAGAAACTTCGGTACCTGTAATTCCCATACCAATTCCGATATCGGCTGACTTCAATGCAGGTGCATCGTTAACACCATCACCAGTCATGGCAACAACTTTACCTTTATCTTGCCAAGCGCGCACAATACGCACTTTATGTTCTGGAGAAACTCGGGCATAAACCGAATATTTGCCGACATTTTTAGCAAATTCTTCGTCGCTCATTTCGTCCAATTGCGCACCCGTGATGACAGCTGCGTCGTCACCGGGCTTAATGATACCTAAACGTCCGGCAATTGCCTCAGCGGTGTCTTGGTGGTCACCTGTGATCATCAGAGGACGAATACCCGCCTTCTTAGCATCTGCAACGGCCTTTGCAGCCTCAGGACGTTCAGGATCGATCATCCCGATCAATCCGGCGAAAATTAAGTCGTTCTCAATATTTTCACTATCTGGTTTGTCAGGAACAGCATCGATCACTTTGTAAGCCATTGCCAAGACACGCAAGGCTTGAGTGGCCATGCCTTTGTTTTCTTTCAAGATAGCCTTGCGATCCGCATCCGTTAAGGCACGAACATCGTCTTTAGCCGTTTCGATTCGAGTGACACGCTTCAATAATTCGTCTGGCGCACCCTTAACCGCAACGAAAAACTTGCCGTTGGCCATTTTGTGGATCGTTGACATTAATTTACGTTCTGAATCAAACGGCACTTCAGACACACGGGGTTCTTTTTCTAATTCAGTTTCCACTTGGAAATCATGATCGAAACCGAATTGGATCAAGGCCGTTTCCGTTGGATCCCCAACTAATTTACCATCTTTTTGAACCTTTGTATCATTGCTAAAAGTCATGACCCGTAATGTTGTGTCATCAGCATCAACGGGTGTGTTTGCTGGTTCCAGTTTACCGTGACGATAAATTTTTTCGACCGTCATTTTATTCTGAGTTAAAGTCCCAGTTTTGTCAGAAGCAACAATATCTGTGCTCCCTAACGTTTCAACGGCTGGCAACTTACGAACTAGCGATTGACGCTTCGCCATTCTAGTCGTCCCCAAAGCCAAGATGATCGTGACAATTGCAGGCAATCCTTCAGGAATTGCAGCAACGGCCAACGAAATTGCAGTCAGCAACATGTTGATCAACAATTCGTTCATTGGCAAGCCATCGTGGTTATTGACAACCCCAACGACGAAAATAATTGCGGCGATCACTAAAATCAACCAAGTAATTGTTTTACCCAGTGCATTCAAGTTAACTTGCAATGGTGTTGTCGTCTCTTCGGCAGAATTGATCATGCCAGCGATCCGACCAACTTCGGTATCCATTCCGGTACCAACAACCACCCCAGAACCACGACCATAAGTCACATTGCTATTCATGTAAGCCATGTTTTTACGATCACCGATAGGAATGTTTTCATCTTTTAAAGTCGCAACTTCTTTTTCAACCGGCACAGATTCACCTGTCAAAGCCGCCTCTTCGATTTTAAGCGAGGCAGAAGTTACTAAGCGCAGATCTGCCGGAATAATATCGCCGGCTTCCAACAAGACAATATCGCCAGGAACCAAGTCTTCACTGCTGACAGTTTCCACATTGCCATCGCGACGAACGTGGGCTTCCGGCGTCGACATCTCGCGCAACGCATCGATTGCTTCTTCAGCCTTCGACTCTTGGAAGACACCGAAGAAGGCATTGATGATAACCACGGCCAAGATCAACATGGCATCTGCCCATTCCTGCGCAACTACCCCAGAAATAATTGCCGCGAACAGCAACACAATGATCATAAAATCTTTGAATTGATCGAAGAAACGCATAAATATCGAGCGTTTCTTAGTTTGTTGGAGCGCATTTTTCCCATACTTCTCCAACGAAGCCTGAACCTGAGCGTCGGTCAATCCCTGATCACTCGTCCCGAATTCCTGATAAATCTTGTCGCTTGGTACTGAATAATAGCACTTTGCAGCATCATTCGAGTTTGCCAATAATTGCTCCTCCTATAAAATAAAGTTGTGAGTCTCCACGGGTGAAATCAATGGCTAAGGCGAGAATCACCCGCGGAAAAAACACGATTAAATTTGTACCTAGTTCAACTATACTGTAGAACCTCAACAACAGGAATAAAAAAGACTTGTACGCAAAAATCGCATACAAGTCTCACTTTTTAAGATAAAACCAGAACTATCGTCTTGTTGATGGTTTTATCACAGCTAAGCTGCAAGTTACTCCCTTGTTTCTAATGGCAAGTATACTAAAAAAATTACCGTAAAGCAATTATAAACTGATCGTTATTTAAAAAAGTTTAGGTAAGCTTAAATATTTTTTCAAGACTACCTTTAAGCTTTCCAAAACGTATCAAATACCGTGATGGGCAAGTGACGCTTGTGTTGCGTCTTTAAGAACCAAGCTTCGATTTTTTCCGCCGCGGCTGGCGCCACTTCTTTACCTTCTAGATAATCGTCAATATTTTGATAAGTCACACCAAGCGCAACTTCATCTGGCAAGGATGGCCGATCTTCTTCCAAGTCAGCAGTTGGTTTCTTTAAGTACAAATGTTCCGGCGCGCCCAATTCTTTGAGCAATGCCTGACCTTGTCGCTTATCTAATCGATAAAGTGGCGTCACATCTGCGCCGCCATCACCGAATTTCGTATAAAATCCCGTGATATTTTCTGCCGCATGATCCGTGCCAACAACTGCACCACTGTGAGCACCAGCAATGGCATATTGGACGATCATCCGCTGGCGAGCCTTAATATTTCCTTTATTGAAATCACTGATTGTTTGGCCATTAGCAGTCAATTCAGCCGTCATGGCATCTGTGGCGGCCTTAATGTCGATCCGCACGACCGTATCTGCTTGCATCCATTCGATTGCCGCCATCGCGTCGCTTTCATCGGCTTGAACACCATAAGGCAGGCGCACCGCGTAGAATTGATAAGTACTGTCACCAGTTTCTGCACGCAATTCAGCAATCGCCATCTGTGCTAATTTACCAGCTAACGTTGAATCTTGACCGCCAGAAATGCCCAGGACATAACTATGCAGAAAAGTATTCTGCTTCAAGTAATCTTTCAAAAAATCAACCGAACGCCGAATTTCAGTTTGTGGATCAATCGTTGGTTGTGTTTTTTCCAATGCAATAATTTTTGCTTGTAATGGTCGCATTAATTTTCTCCTCTTCAAAAATTAATTATTCGAATGACTGAGATTTTCAACCATTTGCCGCATTTTAGCAATATGACTCATTTTATGATCGTAGAGTTTCTGTGACAAATCGACCGGATATTCCTGCGGATTCAAGTCGCGCTTATATTCATCCCAAAGTGAATCCAGATTTTTCGCACGATAAGCCTTGATGACATCTAAATCTGGCAGCTCATAAACAAGTTCCCCATCCACAAAAATATCCTTCAAAACGGGAACCGCGTCGAAATCATAGATCGTTTTGTTAATGTAATTATATTTGGGATGGAACATGAATAAATCGTCGCGTTCGAGCGGATTTTCAGTCCAAAGTGCCACATAATCGCCTTCAGATTTATCGTTCTTCTGGCGATTGGTGATTCGCCAAACTTGTTTCTTGCCAGGCGTGCTAACTTTTTCAGCATTACTAGAAAGTTTGATCGTATCCACCATTTGTCCCTGAGAATCTTCGATCGAAGCTAACTTGTAGACTGCGCCTAAAGCAGGCTGGTCAAAGGCTGTGATCACTTTAGTGCCGACACCCCAAATATCGATTTTGGCACCTTGCATTTTTAAGTTTTGAATGGTTTTTTCATCTAAATCATTGGACGCATAAATTTTCGCATCCGCAAATCCGGCATCATCTAATTGTTGGCGCACGCGTTTAGAAATATAGGCCATATCACCAGAATCGATCCGCACACCTTGAAAATTAATTTTATCACCGAATTCTTTAGCTACACGAATCGCACTTGGTACACCAGAACGCAGCGTATCATACGTATCAACGAGAAATACACAATCACGATGCGTTTGCGCGTAAGCTTTAAACGCCTGATAATCATTTTGGAAAAATTGGACTAAAGAATGCGCATGCGTGCCACTGGCAGGAATTCCAAAAACCTTAGCCGCGCGCACATTACTTGTCGCATCAAAGCCACCAATATAAGCCGCACGAGTCCCCCAAAGTGCAGCATCTAATTCTTGTGCACGCCGCGAACCGAACTCGAGCACTGGACTGTCACCAGCCACTGACTTGATACGGGCAGCTTTAGTCGCGACTAGGATTTGGTAATTGATGATATTCAAAATAATCGTTTCAACCAACTGACACTGATCTAATGGTCCCTCAACCTGGATCACGGGTTCTTCGTTGAACACCAAGTCGCCTTCTTGCGCAGAACGAATGGTACATTCAAACTTCATCGCAGCCAAGTAGTCAACAAACTCCGGTGAAAAATCCGTTTGCTCTCTTAAGTAAGCCAGATCACTCTCGGTAAAATGGAAATTCTGCAAAAAATTGACGATCCGTTCTAGCCCTGCAAAAATAGCATAACCATTTTCAAATGGAATTTTACGGAAATAAGCCTCAAAAACAGCGTGACGTTTATTGATTCCTTTTTGCCAATATGTGTACATCATGTTGATTTCATAAAAGTCTGTGTGCAGCATTAAGCTGTCGTCAGAGTAAACTTTTCTCATAGCGCACCCCGCTAAATTAATTGTCGTTAAACACAGGATATTATAACATGAATCGTTTATTTTAGGTATTTATTACCTGTGACTTGTGAAATGGTTCTCGGAGTTTGTGGTGAGTACTGGGGGTTACCGACTTTGAATTGATTTATGAAGGCTTTGTTTACGTCTCGTAGAAGTTTGTTTGGTTCCGTCGGAACGCTGCAGAAAAATGTTGCGCCTCGCTGTGGGGATGACTTCAAGCCTTTTGAAAATCACAAAAGTCTTGAAGATCACCCTTGTTCTAGCGGGACTTCGGTTTAAGTGGTAACTGAATTATTGTGCAACTCATCCGAGACCGTTTAATAAATAAGTTGATTCCGCAAGAACAATTTCACTGCGAGTCGCAACTTTTTCTTCCGCGTTCTGACTCATCTCGGCAGTTTTATAGAGTTTGCTCTAGTCAACGTCTAGTCCTGTGCGAGTGCTTTGTACCGCAACCGTCCTTTGTAGAAGACGAAAGGCGGACTCGGTTATCGTTCAGATTTTTTTGAAGAACTATTTAAAGTAAGGCAACAATGTCCATCAAGTTTGAGGAGCCATGTTATTCAGATCCTAATCTAACCAAAATAGGTTTAGGCAGAAGTTGCGGAAGAAAATTGGGCAATTGCAGTGACACTGGTGTTAATGAGCGGGTTTTGCGAATTTATAGCAGGCGGCGTATTTGAGACTTTTGCGTGGGTTTCGGAAAAGGCTCAAATCGTGCTTGAAGACAATTTGGTTTTCAATTGGCTGAAAGCTATCCGCCACAGCAATCGCCCAATTTTCTGGAGCAACTTCTGCCGTAGGTAGACTAGGGTTTTTGATCATTTAATAAGCCAAAATAAAAAGTTCTCGCAAAAATTCAGCAATAGAATACTACTTTCTAGAAAAACTATTCCCAGTAAAGGCAACAATGTTAATCAAGTTCGAGGAACCCTGCTATTTCAATCCTAGCCTAAACGAAATAAGTTTAGGCAGAAGTTGCGGAAGAAAAAAGTGGGATCGCAGTGGTATTTCTGTTAATAAGCGATCTTTGCGAATTTACAGAAAGAGAAAATGTGAGATCCGGCGATTTTCCGGAGCTCACATTTTAGGCGGAAAACTTTTGGCGAACTTCCAAAAGCTTGGAGCCGTCTCCACAGCAATTTCCCGCTATTTTCTGGAGCAACTTCTGCCGAAGGTAGATTAAAGTTTTTAAACACCTTAATTAAACCCGAATTGTCAAATCAAGTGCAACACTACTGATCTATTCTTATAAATTGGTATAGTTAGTCGTCT
>NZ_RHOW01000041.1 GCF_003946215.1 Lapidilactobacillus mulanensis | reverse complement strand
GCGATATCTGTAAATTCAGATATCGCTCATAAATCTCCACCAACACTATTTGACAAAGACCCGAAATTCGGAGATCTTGCGATTTTGGCAAGAGCTCCAAATTTAGGCGTAAGAATTTCCGGTCTTTGGAAATCCTGGAGCCGTCCCCACAAGTGAGCTGTTCATTCTCTGTAGCAAATTCGAACTGCCATTACCACAAAACACATCATTTTGAAACTATCAGAATTTTGGCGGGCTTCCAAAATCCCGGAGCCGCCTCACAAGTGTGCTGTTCATTCTCTGCAGCAAATCCAAACTGCCCTTAACCACAATCCCTCTGTTTTTCAAACAACATGCACACAACAAAAAAGGATCGACAGCAATTACGCCGCGATCCCATGACTTAAATATTATTCTGTAACGAACTCGTTCTTGTCAAACTCGATCTCGATCGACTTAGTCAGTAAATCAGTATAGCTATATGAAACTCGTTCAAAAGCATTCTCGTCTTGATTCAGATCAACCACAAAAACAGCGGGATATGTTTCCTTCAAAGTCCCATGACGACGGGTAATCTTCTTACGGCCGGCCTGTGCAACGACAGTTAAATGCTGACCAATATGATCATCCAATTGATGCTTGATTGTTGATAGTGACATTGGCATATACACCCACTCCTTGTGAAACATTATAACACGAATTATTGCAAGTTACAATAGGCCAAATGTTCGTAGAAGCAACAGCAACATTTTATCGGCCTACTCATTCGTATTCAATTAATGTTTCGCAAGCCGTTGCGCACATAAATCAGTCAACTGATTAAATTGATTGATCGTTAGTTGTTCAGCTCGAACTTGCGCCGGTAATTCTAACGCAGCAATAATCTCGATAATTTGTGGCCGCTGATCTTTTCCAAATAACGTACACAAATTATTTTGTAAGCTTTTGCGTCGTTGCTGAAAACTACTGGTCACAATTTTATTAAATAATTCTGGCTCACTGATTTGGTAAGGCGATTCTAAATAACGTTGCAAGACTAAAACGGCCGAATCCACGTTAGGTTGTGGCACAAAGGAAGTTTTAGGCACAATTGCGGCTATATTGGTCGCCATCTGTGTTTGCACACTGACACTTAAGGAACCATAGTGCTTGCTCTTGGGGCCAGAAGTAATTCGTTGGGCCACTTCTTTTTGCATCATCAACACTAATCGGTCGGGTTGAATTTCGCCTTCGATCAGTCTGAACATGATTGGCGTGGTAATGTAGTATGGCAAATTCGCCACTACTTTAATCGCGCCATGATCAGGATATGGTGCGATCAAAGTTTTTAAATCTGTTTGGAGAATGTCTTGGTTGATCACCTGCACATTATCATATGGCGCCATCGTCTCGTCTAAAATTGGAATCAAACGCGAATCGATTTCAACTGCGACAACTTGCTGCACGCGTCTGGCTAATTGTTCCGTCAGTGAACCGATCCCGGGTCCAATTTCCACGACGAGATCTGTTGGTTGTAAATCGGCCGCATCCACAATTTCCGTGAGAACGCGCTGATTGGTCAAAAAATTCTGGCCTAAACTCTTCTTAAATTTGAAACCGTAACGACGTAAAATTGCTTGTGTTCGGATTGGATCCGCAATATCTACCGCATGTATCTCGACCATCAAGCCATCTCCGTTTCTATTTCTGCCATTGCTTGCTGTAATTCAGCTAAATTAATCTGAAACATTTGTAATTTCCCAGCTAATTGTTTTCCATTGGCATAACCGATGTGTAAATGATCGCCCAATCGCTCACGCAACTGTTTGGCTTTTGGCCCCGCAATCAATCCCAACGCCAATAAATCACCTTGAGAAATTGGAGCAGCCACACTTTCATCACGACTAAGCACATGTTGCAAACATGCGCGCAAATCTGCGTCAGACGCATGTTCAACGCCCAAGCTGCCCTTACCATTAGGTTTAGCTTGACCACGTGGCAAAAAAGCCTGTTTGGCATTAGGCACAACTTCTAGAACTTTACGGCGAATTCGTTCACCATTAAAATCAGGGTCAGTCAAAATCACGATTTCTCGCGTTTGAGCGACCGTTTCAATCTGTTCTAAGATCGAATCTGGGACTGCAGACCCTTGCGTTTCGATGGTATCGATTTTTCCGAAAACTTCGTGCAATCGCCGCGTATCATCGCGGCCTTCGACAATAATAACTTGATTGATCATCCTTCATCCTCTAAATTAAAGACTTCCAACGCATTACGATAAGTTTGCTGGGCAATAGTCGCCACTGGTAAGCCTAACGTTTGGGCAATACCAGCTGCCACGTAATAAGAAAAACCAGGTTCGTTTTGTTTACCTCGAAATGGCATCGGCGTTAAATATGGCGCATCTGTCTCGACCAAGAGTTTATCTAATGGCGTTTGCTTGAGACTTTCACGTAAATAATCGGCATTTTTAAACGTCACCACACCACTGTATGAGAGGTAAGCCCCCAAGTTAAGAAACTTAGCGACCCACTCTGGCTCAGCGTTAAAACTATGCATGATAATTTTGCCATCAGCAAGATTCGCCGCCTGTAAAATATCGTACGTGTCTTGCAACGCCTCGCGACTATGAATCGAAACGGGCAAATTAAATTCCTGGGCAATTTCCAGCTGTTCGGCAAAAACACGTCGTTGCACATCTCGTGGTGACGTGTCCCAATGATAATCCAAACCGATTTCGCCGACTGCAATCACTTTTGGTTGGGTAAGTTGTTGGCGTAATTCTTTTTCCGCCTCAGCATCGAAATTTTTTGAGTCTTCTGGATGCCAGCCCACAATTGCGTACAATTGCGGAAAATGGGCAGCTAACTCAAGTGCACCTTGATTCAATTGCGTATTTGAGCCGACAATGGCCATCTTAACAACGCCCAACTGCTCAGCGTGTTTAATGTAGTCGGCCTCTTTTCCTAGAAAAGCTTCATCATTTAAATGGGTATGTGAATCGAAAACTTTAACCAATTAATGCACCATTTTCGTGTTCTGCACCAACTAAGGCTAGTTGAACCTTACCCGCTTCATCTTCGGAAGAGAGCAACATCCCATTAGAAATTTCACCGCGGATCTTGCGTGGCTTCAAGTTAGTGACCGCTAATACTTTCCGACCCACTAATTCTTCGAAGTGTGGATAATATTCCGCAATTCCAGAAAGGATTTGCCGTTTCTCACCTTGGCCTAGATCAAGCTGGAATTTCAACAATTTATCGGCATGCTGCACTTTTTCAACTGCTAAAATTTCGGCAACCTTGATCTCAACTTTATCGAAATGATCGAAGTCAATTTCTTTTTTACCGGTTGCAACTGGCTTAGCTTCTGGTGCAGGCTTCTTCTGTTCTTTAGCCATTTGTACCTTAATATACGCGATTTCCTCGTCACGATCTAACCGTGGGAAAATTGGCTCGCCTTTAGCTACAACCTGACGTCCTGCAGGGAAGTTACCAAATACAGGCTCAGCAACTTGTAATTCTGATTCCTTCAAGCCTAATTGGGCAAAGATTTTTTTAGGCGCGTGCGTCAAGATTGGTTGGATCAGAATCGCAATGATCCGCAAACTCTCTGCCAAATGACCCATGACATTCGCTAATTCATCCACTTGTGCCGGATCTTTTGCTAAATTCCATGGTTCTGTTTCGTCAATATATTTATTGGCACGACTGATCAACTGCCAAATTGCCTCTAAGGCCGTTGGAAATTGGAAATGATCCATCGCCTCATCATATTTTTGAATTGAATTTGTCGCCGTCTGTGCTAATTGTGCATCAAAGTCGTTGCGCTCGTTCAACTGCGTTGGCACCTGGCCATCTTCATACTTGTTGATCATGGCGACCGTCCGATTCAGTAAGTTACCCAGGTCGTTAGCCAAATCAAAATTGATCCGGTCAACAAAATCCTCCGGTGTGAAGACACCATCATGACCGAATGGAAAAGCGCGCATCAAATAATAACGCAAGGCATCCAAACCATAACGACTTACTAACATTTCTGGATAGACCACATTCCCTTTTGATTTAGACATCTTGCCGTCTTTCATCAACAACCAACCATGACCATAAACTTGTTTAGGCAATGGTAAATCTAAAGCCATCAAAATAATCGGCCAATAAATCGTATGGAAACGAACAATTTCTTTTCCAACGAATTGAACATTAGCTGGCCAATATTTATCGAATAAGCTCTGATCATCAGAACCATAGCCTAATGCCGTAATATAGTTGAGCAAGGCATCGACCCAAACGTAAACGACATGCTTAGGATTACTTGGAATAGGCACGCCCCAATTGAACGTCGTCCGCGACATTGCCAAGTCTTCCAAACCAGGCTTGATAAAATTATTGATCATTTCATTTTTACGTGTTTCAGGCTGAATAAATTGTGGATTCTCATCATAATAAGCCAACAAACGATCCGCATATTTACTCATCTTAAAGAAATAAGACTCTTCGCTCACAAGTTGGACTTCATGACCAGAAGGTGCCTTGCCACCGATCACCTTGCCATCATCATCGCGATAAACTTCAGCGAGTTGTGATTCAGTGAAATATTCTTCATCAGAAACAGAATACCAGCCGGTATATTTACCAAGATAAACATCACCCTGTTTGATTAACTGCTCAACAATTTTTTGAACGGCTTTAACATGATAATCATCCGTAGTCCGAATAAATTTATCATTGGTAATTTCCAGTAACTTCCATAAATCTTGGATGCCTGCAGCCATTTTGTCCACATAGGCCTGTGGTGTGATGCCTTGAGCTTCGGCCTTTTGCTCGATCTTGAGACCATGCTCGTCAGTGCCCGTCAAGAAAAACACGTCGAACCCTTTTAACCGCTTATAGCGTGCCAGTGAATCTGTGGCGATCGTCGTATAAGAATTACCGATCGTTAATTTGCCAGATGGATAATAAATAGGTGTTGTAATATAGTAAGTTGGTTTTGCCAATCAAAAAACCTCCAAAATTTCTGTTAAATCATAGTTTGTATTATAGCACAGAGTGTAAAAAGTCACGGGTTGAAATTGAGGATTAACAGGACTAATTCTAAAAATTTGTATTTTTAATTTTCAGAATTAGTTTTGTTAACCGGAAATTTCAGTGCCAGCGAACACGTTTTAGAGAGAAAACAATACAGTCTAAAATTATATTAGGATTCTAAAAACAGATCTACCTTCGGTCGTGGCTGCGTGGGGCAAGTGACTGACTACTGTGGGGACGGTTCCAGGCTTTCCCCCAAGTTCTGGGGAAAGTCTTCCACCTCGATTTCGAGCTTTTTCTCAGTCGCAAGATCGGCTCCTGAAAAAAATCTCGAAATGCGCCCCTGCTGTAAGCGACGATGGCCATGTCGCAACAGCAGTTTCACAGTGTCGTCACTTGCCCCACGCAGCCGCGGCCTAAACTGGAATTAGTTTAGCGGTGAACTCGGAAGAACTGGGTTTGGGCGGAATGATTTGATTTCAACGCCGATTGCTTTGTTGCTGGAAATATGATCACATTGGATATTTTGCCACCAAATATTTATGTTGCTCATAAAAGCTTTGTACGGTAGAAAGTCCAGTTCAGAACCCAGATCTGTTTACTAGAATGGTCCACAGAATTTGCGGAAGAGAATGAACAGCACACTGTGATAATGCTCTAAGCGACAGAACCACCGTCGCTTAGAGCATGGGAAATTTGAAGATCTTGCGGTTTGGGCAAGAGCTCCAAATTTAGGCGGAAGAATTTTGGTGGGCTTCCAAAATCCTGGAGCCGTCCCCACGAGTGAGCTGTTCATTCTCTGCAGCAAATTCAAACCGCCCTTACCCACAAGCCACACCTCAAAACAAATCGATCTGGTCATCCATTGGCCGCCGATAATTAAGCCCCAACATCTGACTGAATCTGAGCGCATTGTCGGCCGCATCGAAATTCGCATTGTTATTGAAAATAATATAATTCTTCTCAACGCGTTCGCCAACAGAACGAACCTGCTCGGCTAATCCAGTCAGCTCTTGATCAGAATAGCGATACAAAGTCCGCCCTTTTTTATTCCCGAAACCTTTCTTTGCCCAGTTTTCAGCATTGCGTCCATGAAATCGCCAAAAACTAAGTTGCGGTGTCGTGATCATCGGCACCAAAGGCACACTCTCGTCGCCAATATCTGGTTCATCAATATTAGCAATTGTAATTTGCAACTGAGCCAAACGCTGACACAATTGTTCGCGGAAATTTTCTTGATACCAACTCCGATGGCGCAACTCCAAAAGAATCGGCAGTTTAGGCAATTGCGTTCGTGCCAACTGTAAATAATTCAACGAGGCTGCAGTCAACGTAAAATCCGGTGGAAATTGCAATAAAATACCGGCGACTTTATGCTGTTGCTGTAAGGGCTCAATGGTTTTTAAGAAGGTTTGAAAAAGTGATGAATAAGTTTGATCGACAGCTAATTCTGTATGCAATGTCAATTCACGTGGGACTTTGAGAATGAATTGAAAATTATCTGGTACTTCTGCCGCCCATTTTTCCGTGATGGCTGGATTTTTTAGACCGTAAAAAAAAGTGTCTAACTCCACCACCGGAAATATTTCGGCATACATCGCTAATGTTGGCTTCTTGATTTCTGGAAACAAGTTAGGATGTTCCGTCCAGGTTGTTAATCCAATCGTATTCATCGCAACCACCTCAACAATAGTTTACTCAAAAAACAATGACTTGAAAAGTGAAAAATTGCGTGTGCGCAATGATTCCGCAATAGTGCACAACAAAGATTGTATTTTTTTGTGCATGTTTTGCTTACAAAAGAAACCGTTTTCTTTTATACTGCAGTTGTAATCGAGAAAAAAGGAAAGGTGTCTTAAATTATGGTTAAAGTAGACTTGGATCATATTTACAAAGAATATCCAGACGCACAGGAAGGATTGTACGCTGTTTCTGACTTCGATTTACACGTTGACGACCACGAATTCATCGTGTTCGTTGGACCTTCAGGCTGTGGGAAATCAACCACATTGCGGATGATCGCCGGCTTGGAAGATATTACGAAAGGCGATTTAAAGATCGGCGGCAAGCTAATGAACGATGTTGCTCCTAAAGATCGTGATATCGCCATGGTTTTCCAGAACTACGCTTTGTATCCACACATGACTGTCTTTGATAACATGGCATTTGGTTTGAAATTACGTAAATACGAAAAATCCGACATCAAAAAGCGTGTCGATGACGCCGCAAATATTTTGGGTTTAACTGATTATCTTGACCGTAAACCAGCCGCTTTATCAGGTGGTCAACGTCAGCGTGTTGCCTTAGGACGTGCCATCGTCCGTGATGCGCCTATCTTCTTAATGGATGAACCTTTATCTAACTTGGATGCTAAGTTACGTGTTTCGATGCGTGCCGAGATTGCTAAGTTACATCAACGTTTGAACACAACGACGATTTATGTTACCCATGACCAAACTGAAGCCATGACCATGGCTGACCGCATTGTCGTTATGTCAATGGGGCAAGTTCAACAAATCGGAACGCCTGCAGAAGTTTACGATACACCAAAGAATAAATTCGTTGCCGGATTTATGGGCTCACCTGCCATGAATTTCTATGAAGTTCATTACGAACATGGTGTTGTCACCGATTCTGCAGACGGGATCAATCTACAAGTTCCAGAAGGTCGCGCCAAGATTCTTAACGAAGATGGCTACGATGGCAAAGATTTAACGTTAGGCGTTCGTCCAGAAGACATTCATTCTGAAGAAGCCTTTCTACAAACCTTCCCTGCAGCAACCGTTAACGCAAAAGTTGTCGTTTCAGAATTGCTTGGTGCAGAATCAATGCTTTATGTAACTTCAGGTAAAACTGAATACGTCGCTAAAGTTGATGCTCGTGATTTCCATAATCCTGGCGAAGAAATTAAACTTGGCTTCGATTTGAATAAGGCTCACTTCTTCGACAAGGAAACAACTTTATCCATCGTGGAAAAAGCCAAAGAAGAAAATCGTGCACCAGAAAACGCCTAAAAAATCCGCTTATTCATCAAAATCACCGCATAATTAAACTCTGAATACCAAAAGCCACGACCCAATCAAAATGGAGCATGGCTTTTTGCGTTGATCCAAAAAACGGTGCGGCGGAAAAATAGCTTGACGACCAAACCTAAAATAGCGTACGCTAAGAAAATCAAAATTGGATTGGGGCGTTTTTTCTATGTGGTTTCTTCCTGCACTGATTACCCTGCTTGCTTGGGGTACTGCGGATCTGTTCTACAAACTGGGCAATAATGAGCGCGATAAATATAGCGCGCTGAAAACCGTCGTGATGGTTGGGCTCGTCATGGGGTTACACGTGATCGGTTATTATTGGTTGTATCAAGGCATTAATTACGATTGGAAAAATCTGATCGTTTATCTGCCGGTTTCCTCAATGTACATTCTTTCCATGGCCGTTGGTTATTTCGGTCTGCGTTACATTGAAGTCTCGATTTCAAGTCCGATCAGTAACTCTTCCGGCGCATTTGTGGTCTTGCTTTCATTTCTATTCATGAATGGCAACATGAAGCCATTGCAATGGTTTGCCGTCATCATTATCATTATTGGCATGCTGTTACTCGGTGTTTTTGAAAAACAAGAAGCAGATCTCGAGTTAGAAAAAAGTGGTGCCAAAATCGACAAGAAGTATCGCATCAGTGCGATTGCGATTATTTTCCCGATTATTTATGCCGTTCTCGATGCGATGGGCACTTATCTCGATGGTGTGTATCTGGATTACAGAAAAATTTTACCGGAAGATCAGGCCAATATGAGTTATGAATTGACCTTCCTGATCGTCGCCATTGTCGTTTGGTTATACTTGGCTTTAGTCAAGAAAGAAACGATGAATGTCTTTAAAGAACGCACGCGCGGATTGGCCGCCATTTTCGAAACGCTTGGTCAATTCTTCTACGTTGGTGCCATGGCCGGCAATTCAATTATCGCCGCGCCGATGATCGCGTCTTATAGTATCGTCTCGATCATCCTCGCCCGTATTTTCCTCAAAGAAAAACTTAACGCGAAACAATATTTGGTGGTCGCCTTTATCATGGTTGCCATTGCCATTCTTGGATTCTACGATGCCTAAAAAAGTGCCTCTTGTGTTGAAAGTTAATTTCAACCAAGCGGCACTTTTTTATTTTGGATTTTCTTGGTCGTTGATCAGTTGGATCTGATGAGCCTGGTACTGCTTGGAAACTAGAATGATATCTTCAAACAACGTTCTAAGATAAGGTTGAACTTCCGGCGTCGCATCTTGAGTGACGCGCGCGTAAACTTCTTGCTCGCGCTCTTTATTGGTCAACGGAATGTGTTCGGCAACTTTTACCTGGGCGATCTCTTTAGAAATTGCTAAACGTTGTGTTAATAATTGGGTCAATTGAAGATCGATCGGATCAATTTTTTCACGTGAATCTGTTAATGCCATTTAGAAAACCTCGCTTATTTTTTTGAAAATCGTTAATGCATCATCCTGGATCATTTCGATGCCTGGCGCGTCAATTTTTTCATTGTTGATGACATAAATCTTGGCGTGGGAATTGCGATACTGTAAAAGCTGAGCGAATGGATAAACTCGGAAACTGGTACCGACGATCAAAATTAAATCGGCTGATTGCATCGCTGCCACAGATCGAGTCAAATGTTCCGGCTCGATCTGCTCGCCATAAAGCACAATTCGCGGGCGAATAATGCCTTGATCGGCTTGATGACGATCACTCTTCGCATAATCGGTGTAGGGAATCTGCTGACCACATTTTTGACAGTAGAGATCATATAAATTGCCATGAAATTCGATCACGTGCTGATTACCCGCCTTAAGATCAAGACCGTCGACATTCTGAGTGATCAATTGGCCACGCTGGTTACACAACTTCGCGATTTCAGTGTGAATCAAATTCGGCTTGGCATCTGGATAATACATCCGCGTTTGCACAAATCGATAGAACGCCTCGGGATGATCGACCAAATTATCATGGCTCAGCAAATATTCCGGATCAACTTGATCCGCATAAAGACCCGCCTTGGAACGATAGTCCGGAATTCCCGAATGCGTTGATACACCAGCACCCGTCAAAAAGACCAAGTGCTGGGCCCGCTTTAAATCGGTTAATAACGACTTGATCTCAGCCATTTTTATTTGTCCTCTGATTTGAAAATCACTAAATCTCTCGGCGCGGAAATTAAATTGGCTTCCGTGAACAGCGATTCAACCGTCGCATCATAAATTTCTAGCATTTTAGCAGATTGCTGTTTAGGGGTCATTTTTGGCAACTGGAGTTGAAAGGCGGCTTGTTCATCATTGACGCCTAAGCCCAAATAAATCCCCTCTTGTTCCGACACGTGAAAAATTTGGAAGAGTTGGCGGACACTTAGCTTTAATTGACGTTCCGACAAAACTGGCGTCACTAATAAACTCCGACGTAAATCGATGACCGACAATTCGGTATGTTCAAAAAAATCGCTCAGAATTTCAATGATTTGCAATAACAGGCTGCGTAAATGACGATTGGTCACCAATTTGGTCGCGTGCACAACTGTCCAAATTTTTTCAGCGAGCATGAAGCTACGCGGATATGAAACGCGCCAAGCTGGCACTTCACCGATGAAGGTAAAAGTGTCGGCAATTTGCAAGGCCATCAACGTGACTTGCAAGTTACTCGACTTCTCCGTTTCCGCGGGCAGATCATGTTCAACAGCACCTTGAACAGCTGTCCTCAAATCATCAGTGAATAGATTCAAGTTTTCTAATTGTGGATGCATACCTTCATGCAAGGCGATGTTGAAAATCACTTGGGCAATGACTGTCATCGCCTGATTCAATTGCGCGTCACTCGACTTGGCGATGCCGATCTTGACGATTTGCTGGCGTTCTTGTTGTAAATGCCCCAATTCATGAGCTACAATGAAATCAGCGAAGTGCTCATTAGGTAGCTTAATTTCAAAATTGCCTTGTGTATCTTGGGTGATTTGTGATTCTTCCGGATCAAATAAGTCAGATTCAAAATGACTCTTGGTCAGACCCAACTTAATTGTTAATGGTGCCACTTCTGCACGCATTTGTTCTAATAGATCGACGACTGGTTGTACAAGTTCGATCGATTCAGACATTTCAGCACATCCTTTTTAAATTTATTCATGAGTTTTTGCAACCGTTTAACAGAAATATATTTTATCAACAGTTTTCTGTTCACCTTCTATTATAGCCTATCCACCCATTTCATAAAGATTGGAGATCTTAAGATGCAAGTAAAAGTTCCGTTAACAACAACTGGTTATTTACCAGACGTTTATAGCAAGCACGCGGAAAAATCCGCAACTCGTGGTGGTTTCCCGATTATTTCACCACCGATCACAATTTCAGATTTGCCTGCAGGAACAGTGAGTTTGGCGCTCACTTTCTTAGATTTTGACGCCGTACCAGTTGGTGGCTTCGTTTGGATCCATTGGTTAGCCGCAAATATTAAACCTAACGGTGACCGTGTTGAAATTCCTGAAAATGCGAGCCAATCTGGTCAGTTTAATTTTAGCCAAGGACGTAATAGCAACGCCGGCAAGTTGGTTAATGTTACCGATCCGAAAATTTATCAGCATTATGTTGGCCCGCAACCGCCCGATCAAGATCACGATTATCAACTGACGGTTTACGCCTTAAAGAAAGATTTAGACTTGGAAAATGGGTATTGGCTCAATGAGTTTTATCAACAAATCGATTCTCAAGTTCTGGACGCCGTTACCGTTCACGTTCCTGGTCGAGTGTAGTATAATTAAAGTTGTAGCATATTCGAGTATGAACGATTAATATCAAGAAATTTTTTAGGAGGCTATTATGCGACAAGTCAGTATAGGTTTAGATAATATTAATGCATCCGAAATTGCTTTAGGAATGATGCGCATCGCCGATAAAACGACCGACCAAACGATTAAATTATTGGAGACTGCCGTTGAACATGGCATCAACTTTTTCGATAACGCCGATGTTTATGGTGGTGGCGATTCTGAACGTCGCTTTGGTGATGCCTTAGCTGCTTCATCGATCAATCGTGATGACATTTTAGTCCAAACTAAAGTCGGCATTCGTAAAAATGAATATGATTTTTCTAAAAAGCATATTGTTGAATCACTCGATGGTAGTTTGGAACGCATGGGCTTGGATCACGTTGATTTCTTACTGTTGCACCGCCCCGATATTTTAATGCAACCAGATGAAATTGCCGAAGCCTTTTTCGAATTACAAAAATCTGGCAAGGTGCGCGAATTCGGTGTCAGCAATTTCAATCCGATGCAAGTTGAATTGTTGCAACAAGCTGTCGCTCAACCCTTGGTCATCAACCAATTACAACTCGGTCTGATGCACACGGGCATGCTTGACTTCGGGATCCATACGAACATGAGCGATCCACGCAGCACAAATCATGATGGCAGTATTTACGAATACTCACGTTTGAACAACATGACAATTCAAGCATGGAGCCCATATCAATACGGTTTCTTCGATGGCGTCTTCATCGACAATCCTAAGTTCCCCGAACTCAACGCTGTTTTGAAAAAGATGGCCGATAAATATAGCACCAACGTTAACGCGATCGCGGCTGCTTGGATTTTACGTTTACCAACTAGCGTTCAAGTAATCGCCGGCACAACAAATCCAGAACGCTTAGCGCAAATTTGTGAAGCCGATCAAGCCCCATTGACTCATTCAGAGTGGTATGCCCTGTATCTTGCGGCTGGCAACGATTTGCCATAGATCTAAGTAAATAGTAAAGGCCTCTAGTTGGCGGTGTTAAACTGCCAACTAGAAGCCTTTTTGATGCAGTCGATTTAACTAGAGCGTTTGTAACTGACCGATCATATCTGTGAGCTGGTCAATTTTTTTAGCGGTTAATATTTCCTGTAGTTCTGTTTCAAGGCGCGCGAACACGTCGACACCTTCTTGATGAAGTTGCGTTCCCACCTGCACCATTGACGCGCCGCACAAAAGCAATTCATACACATCGCGGCCGGTACGCACGCCACCGGTGCCAATAATCGCGATGCGTGATTCAAGTCGCTGATGAAATGCCCACACGTTTGCCAATGCGGTTGGCTTAACATAGGCGCCGCCAATACCGCCGAAACCCGTCTTGGGTCGTGTGACCACGGTGTCTGTCTGCGGATCGATGAATAAGCCGTTGCCAATACTATTAATGCAATTTACATAGGCGATGGGAAATTGATTGATGATCGTGGCCATTTGGTCGAAATGCGCTAGGTCAAAATATGGCGGTAATTTAATACCCAGTGGTTTGTCGAAGAAGTTAAAAACTTGTTGCAGTAATTGCTTGGTCGCCGCAAAATCGTATGCCAATTGTGGATGACCTTCGACATTTGGGCAAGACAAATTTAACTCGGTGATTCCTTGAAAGTCGCTCGCGCTAATTTTATGCAAAAGTTCTAATGTTTCAGCGGTTGAAAATCCAGTCACCGACAAAAATAACTGGCGCCCATTTGCCGGTTGGGTGGAAACAAAATCTAAATAATAATCAAGGCCAAAATTCGGTAGACCCATCGCATTCAGACTGCCAAACGGTAAGTCTGCGTAGCGTGGGCTTTGATTGCCTTGCCGTGGCTGTAAAGTGGCGGTTTTTGTGATTAAGGTTCCCGCCGCCGACTGCTGCAATTCGCGTAACTCTGAAATTGATTCACAGTGGACCCCGGCCGCGTTCATCAACGGGCTCGTGAAGGTGCGTCCTAGAAATTCGTGAGTTAAATTAGTCATCTGTTGCCACCGCCTTAGTTTCGACGACCTGCATTTTTTTAAAGCCGCGAATTGTCAGCATGATCGTAAAACTGATGACATATAAAACGGCTAGAAAGCCCATCACGACCAGTAAGGAATAATGATCCATCAGCATCCCGATGATCACAGACGAGAAGCCCCCAATCGCACGGCCAATATTAACGATCACATTATTGGCCGTCGAACGAATTTCCTTGGGATAAAGTTGGCTGATCACGGCACCATACCCGCCGAACATTCCGTTGGAGAAAAAGCCAACGACTGCACCAGCCAATAACATTGTCGTCCGATCATAAACAAGAGTGATAGCAAAAACAGACAATACGGAAGCTAGCAAGAAGATACCAAAAGCCAAACGCGGTCCAAATTTATCCAAAATCGTTCCAAAAGTCATCATGCCTAAACACATGCCGACGATCGTCGTGATCATCCAGACTGACGAACCCGAAACGGACAAATCTAGTTGTTGCTGCATGATCGTCGGTAGCCAGTTCATTAAACCGAAGTAGCCGGCAATTTGGACAACGACCATCAAAGTTAGGGCAATTGTTTGATACGTCAACTTCGGTGTGGCAAATAAGCGACCGATGGAAATTTTAGTTGGTTTTCCTTGATTAGCTTTTTGCCGCTCAACAAAATCTGTGTCCTCACGCAAATGCCGCCGTACGAAAAACGTCAGTGCAACTGGAACTAAGCCGAATAGAAACAGCACGTTCCAAGTTGAGACGCTTAAAATCCAAGCTGCCACCAACGCGGCTAAGATGGCGCCGATCTGCCCACCAATTGCAGCGACCGAAGTGAGCCGGCCGATATCTTTTTTAGCAAAATTATCGGCAATCAAGGTAATTCCAACGCCATATTCACCACCCGCGCCGATTCCAGCAATGAAGCGGAAAAGGTAGAGCAAATAAATATTGTGCGCAAAATACAAGGCGGCCGTGGCGAAGGCAAAAATAAAGATCGTATGGGAGAAAGTCTTCACTCTCCCATAACGATCTGCTAATAAACCAAATATGATACCACCCACTAACATGCCGAGGTTGGTAATGGTGGAAATAAAACCAGCTTGAGCTCCCGAAATGTGTAAATCAACCACGATCGAGCTCAATGCAAACGATAAAAACATCACGTCCATGTTTTCTAACGCAAAACCTGAACTAGTTGAGGCAATCACCCACTTCTGATGGGTGTTAAAACGTTTGCTTGGTGCTACAGTTGCTTCTTTCATCAAATAAAACCTCCAAAATGAATGCTCGCAGACATTCGTTATTTTGTTGCCGGATCTAAATTGTTACCAGTTTGCCACAATAAACAAACAGATGCAAGCCTGAATTTTAAAACAATCAAAAATCCACCTCGAAATTGTAACCGTTTATTTTTCTGCTTGACAAGTGTCACCAAGGAAGCTTATACTTTGAACAATTTAAAAACTTTAATTTGGTCCCGTGAGGCCGAAAAGTTAACTGACTAACTGCGCAAATAGGCGCTTAATTTCTGCAACCTCACGGCATCCGTGGGGTTTTTATTTTGCCATTATTTCTTGGAGGTTAGCCATGGAACACCCTGTGATTATCGCGCTAGATTTCTCAACCGAAGCAACTGCGCTTGAATTTGTTAAACAGTTTCCCCAACCTGAGCAGCTCTGTGTCAAGGTTGGCATGGAACTCTATTATCAAACTGGGCCTATTATTATTCAACGACTGCGTGAACTTGGCTGTCATATTTTTCTAGATCTGAAACTTCACGACATTCCCCACACGGTCGAAAAAGCCGCGACGATAATTGGCCAACTCGGTGTAGATCTGACCACCGTTCATGCCAGTGGTGGCCAACTCATGATGCAGGCTGCGGTGGCGGGCATCAATGCAGGCGCTGCGAAAGCTAACGTTGCCCCTGCCCAAATCCTGGCGATCACTCAGCTAACTTCGACCAGCACAGAAATGCTCCAACACGAATTACAAATCAACGGTGCACTCGCAGATTCCGTCGACCACCTAGCACAATTAGCTGCAACCAGTGGCGTCGCTGGTATCGTTTCGTCGGCGTTAGAAGTCCCACGAATTAAATCGGTCACCTCGCCAAAATTCCGCTGCATCACACCCGGAATTCGGCTAGCCACTTCGCCACACGATGATCAAGTTCGCATCGTCACACCACAACACGCGCGCACTTTAGGAAGCGATGGAATCGTCGTCGGTCGACCGATCACACAAGCACTAGATCCAGTTGCCAGTTACGAAGAAATCAAGAAATTATGGGAGGGCAAATAACGATGGACGAAAATATCGCCAATTTAATTGCATCAGACTTGCTAGAAATCAAAGCTGTGAGTTTCAGTACGAATCCGCCCTATACTTGGGCGAGTGGTATTAAGGCGCCAATTTATACCGATAATCGTTTAACCATTGCCTACCCCCGCATCCGCGAACAAATTGCTAGCAGTTTGGCACGCGTGATCACGACAAATTTCCCCGATGTTTCGGTGATCGGTGGCGTGGCAACCGCAGGCATTCCTCACGCCGCTTTAGTCAGCCAAAATTTAAATCTGCCGATGATTTATGTTCGGTCACAGCCAAAAGATCATGGCAAAGGTCGCCAGCTGGAAGGCAAGCTACAAGCCGGTGATCAAGTCGTGCTGATCGATGACTTGATTTCAACTGGTGGCAGCGTGCTCAAGGCGGTTGCCGCAGTGCGAGCATTAGATATCGAAGTGCTGGGTGTTGCCGCCATTTTTAATTATCAACTCCCAGACGCAACCGCCAATTTTAAAACCGCAGAAGTGCCCTTAGTCACCCTAACCGACTATGATCACCTCATCCAACAAGCCAGCCAACAACATTATTTGGCGGCCCAAGACGTGGCTTCCGTGCAAAATTGGCGCGAAGATCCCTGGCACTGGAGTAATTAAAACGAGTGCAAACGGCCATAGATTGAATGTGAGCACGTTTAACCGGTAAATAGGAACCACATTCTCCCTCAAAAAAATGCTAGTAAATTCAAAAATATTTTGATATAATTAGTCAAAACTAATTCTCTTGGGGGGGAAATCTTTCGTGATTTTTATTTGGAAAAGAAAAGGACTTTTAGTCCCATTAGCGATTATTCTTGGCTTAGCGATTCAAATGGTGCTCACCACGCAAAGTACTAACTTTTACGCAGGCAGCTTTATGTCCCGCCTATTTGGAAGCCTCGGCTTCATCGCCACATTTTTACCGGCTGGACTCAATTATTTATTCACGAAATACTTTTTGAAAAACGAGACCGTTAAATTTGTCACTGATGAAGAAGGACAACAATATCGACTCGATCTCAAGAGTACTTTCTTTTGGATCAGCAATAAAACTTGGACGATCATCTTGTTGGTCCTCGCAGTTATTTATGCAGTCACAGCGCTGATCCAAATTTTCTAAACAACTCAATTAAGCTACTGAACCTCAATTACGAGGCGTCAAAAAATCCTGCTAAGAATTCTTAGCAGGATTTTTTTGATTTAATTTTGATTTTTAACAGATAAATCTGGGTCTACACTTTCTGGTGTTGGTGAAAACTAATACCAGTTTTTATTTGCCAAAATAAATAGGAC
>NZ_RHOW01000040.1 GCF_003946215.1 Lapidilactobacillus mulanensis | reverse complement strand
CGACTAACTATACCAATTTATAAGAATAGATCAGTAGTGTTGCACTTGATTTGACAATTCGGGTATAAATAGAAAAGGTTAAATTTATTAATTGCTGTTGCAATTTTGTCAGCTGCAACCACATTTCCAGCAATTTCGACTGTTGCCGCAAGCACCGATACCGATGTTAGTACCGAATTAGTTGATGCCTCGGACATAGAGGCGATTTCTACCACTGATGGTGAAGTCACAACAAACACCAATGTACTCTTACCAAAAAAATCAGCAAGGGATGCTACCGAAACACATTCTGTTATTACAAAGGTATCTAGTCATACGACAAAAAATAAATTATTGAAGTTGGTAACTGGTTATATTAAAGGACCAGGAACGAAATCTTATGGACAAGGTAACAGATTTTCCGGAACCGTAGCAGTCAATGACGGAAAACTCACGGTGAGCGTTGGCTTTTCTGTAACAACGACATCATCGTGTTCATTCCCAGTTCCTTCCGGAAGAGAGGGCGCAATTGGATTCTATGCTGACGTCACCGCTACACGTTATTTGATAAAAGAATATCGCAACTTGAATAACGCCCTTGTACGTTCCTGCTATACGACGCAGAGCTCATTGAGCAATAAATATTATGCGCTACATCTGAAATAAGAAATCTGGTGGTTAACATGCGAAAGACAATGAAAATTATTTTTTTACTGGTGATCGGCGTTGCACTAGGAATTAGCGGAACAATTCTTGTCAGTCAACAAATTGCGAAGCAACACGTGCCTTATAATGAAGTCGTTGTTCAGCCAACGAGGAAAACCACGGTCAGATATACGGACAGCAAAGGAAGTATGACGTTTCCCAATCCGCAGAAGAAATTGGTTGTCGTTGTTTATAAGTGGTATCAGAACACGAAGACATATGCCTACACGTTGTATGAACTGAAAACACCAGAAAATAAGTGATATGAATGTTTGCTAGGTATCAGCCGATTAATGGAAAATATCAAAACTGCCCCACTACTACATATTTGAGGAGGTTCTTTTAGTGGCGGACATGTTGTTTTTGATTGTCTCAGTGGGAACATTAGTCATGTTAGGTGTTATTTGCATGTTGCTGGTTAAGTTATTAAAAAAATTAAAATTGTTTCAAGCATTTAATACGGACTTGAGGTTGTGATATGTTGAAGGAGAGAAGAATTTATTATACGACAATCGCAGTGTGTATTTTCTTGTTGATTATTTCGAAGCTTGTCTTTGAAAGAATATTTAACCTTTTAGTTTTCGTAACCATTGTGGTGGCACTGTTATATCCGTTTTATGTTCTCATAAGAGCTCACGGTTATTTAAAGCGTAAATAACAAATGTTAGGTAGATCGTTGAACAAAATATAGCGTCAGGCAAAATAAAAAGGCTATGATGAGGTTATCACAGCCTTTTTGAGACGTCGTTATTTAATTTCATATCCATATTAATGCTCGTCTTGCAGATCAACAAACATGTAGCTGGCAGCCTTGTAACTGATTGGAATTTCCTGGCCGTCCATTGTTTTAACCACGATCGGTCCTTCGAATGGTTCGTGACGAATCACGGTTAAAATTGTTCCTAGTGGTAAATGCAGGATTTCGAAATATCTTAAAAATTCATGATTATCGATAACACGCTTAAGCTGAACAACCGCACCATCAGCGATATCAACGAGAACTTGGTCGCTCTGATCGGTGATGTCGACATTGCCGGGAATCAGGCCACCGTGAGGGCAACGTTTTGGCTGATCTAAAAAATCATTGAGACGCTGAACCAGCATGCCATCTGTTGCGTGTTCAAGCACATCCGCAGCCTGGTGTACCTCACTGATGTTGTAATTCAATTTATCATGTAGGAAGACTTCCCAAATTCGGTGACGGCGAACCAAAGTCGTTGCAATTTTCGTGCCTTTTTCGGTCAGTGAAATTTCGTTGTAGGGCGTGTGGATGACCAGCTCTTCTTTAGCAAGACTGGTCAACATTTCGGTAACAGAGGGTGCACTCACTTGTAGAATATCCGCAATATTTTTATTTGTGATCTTACGAAGATCGTGGCGCAATTCATAGATTGCTTTCAAATAGTTCTCTTGATTAGGTGACACGGCGAACCTCCATGAAATATTTCTCGTTGGCTTAATTATAACTTATTTGCGGTGGTTTAAATAGCCATTTGATAATGTGGCGTTGATTGAAAATTTTGCCTCGTCTTTCAAGTATGCTATTAATTTTTGAAGGCGTAATTAAAATAATTGATTTCAGAACCCTGTTGTTCTGATTTTTCACTGAACAAAATAAGTTTAGGCAGAACCGCATTTTTCTAGTCATTCGAACTTATCACTTTTCAAATAGCTGAATCTTTCAGCATACCCTCAACGAGATTCGGCCATATAACTACCGAGAGTTCTAAATCAGCTTGACAGTCAGGCATTATTCTTGTAAAGTAGCGGCATTGGCTTGAATAATTAGGTGTAGTGATTTATTTAATTTGGTTCAGAACACTTAGTCATTATGGCTATTTTTTATTGCAATTGTAATGTCATTCCCTAGTGTAACGCGCTAGAATAGAATGACGGTTTAAACACAGTTATAAAGCTGGAGGAAGATTATATTGCGGTTAAATAAAACGAAGCGGCAGACCATGTCGCTGGCCGGATTAATGATCACGATCGGTATCGTCTATGGTGATATTGGGACTTCGCCATTATACGTTATGAAGACGATCATCGCCGATAATGGCGGGATCAACACGGCGACTCGAGAAATGATCATGGGCAGTATTTCATTGATCTTTTGGACGGTCATGTTACTCACAACAGTCAAATATGTTTTGATTGCCTTACAAGCAACCAACCACGGTGAAGGCGGTATTTTCTCGCTGTATGCTTTGGTGCGACGCCGTGCAAAATGGCTGATCTATCCGGCGTTGATCGGTGGGGCAGCCTTACTTGCAGACGGGATGTTAACGCCGGCAGTGACCGTGACAACGGCAATCGAAGGTCTAAAGGGGATTGATTTTAACGGGCTGGTGTTAGTGAATACGCAACAGCAAGTCATTATCATTACCATCGTGATCTTGTCGTTCTTGTTTGTGATTCAGCGATTCGGGACCGGCGTGATCGGTCGCGCATTTGGACCGATCATGTTTATCTGGTTTTTCTTTCTAGGAATCACTGGTTTATTGCATATGGCCGCTGACTTCTCTATCCTCCGTGCATTGAACCCTTATTACGCCATTAAACTGCTCTTCTTTAGCTCCGACAATCATGTGGGTGTCTTTATACTCGGTAGCGTCTTCTTGGCGACAACGGGTGCTGAGGCCCTTTATTCGGACGTTGGTCATGTGGGTCGTATTAATATTTACGGCAGCTGGCCATTCGTGTTTATCAGTCTGATGCTGAATTATTTCGGGCAAGGTGTTTGGGTGATGAATAATGCGAACAATGCCGCAATTACAAGCAATCAGTCATTCAATCCGTTTTTTGAAATGTTGCCGGGACAATGGCGCTTGATCGGGATCGTGTTAGCGACCTTGGCCGCCATTATTGCCTCTCAGGCTTTGATCACCGGCTCTTACACGCTGGTTTCTGAAGCGGTGCGACTCAAGTTCTTCCCGCGGATGAAAATTATTTATCCATCTGAAAAGCATGGTCAAATTTATATTCCATTAGTCAATTCAATTCTTTGGATCGCGTGTATTTTGATCATCATCTATTTCCGCACATCTGCACACATGGAAGCAGCATACGGATTGGCAATCACCGTCACGATGTTAATGACCACGTTGCTACTGTACCAATTCCTGCGACAAAGCCATATCAAAACCGTTTGGGCTGCCTTGATGGTCGTCTTCTTCGGTGCCATCGAAACCATGTTTCTGGCGTCATCACTGGTTAAATTCGTCCATGGTGGTTATGTAACGGCAATTATTGCCGGCTTGATTTTATTAGTGATGTATATTTGGTACTATGGCAATCGTATTCGCGACAAAGAAGAATTCCAATCGGCTTATATTAGCCTCGATGATTACAAAGATCAGTTGGCAAAATTAAGTAACGATGATTCACTGCCAATTTTCAGTGACAATGTCGTTTATATGGCCAAAGTTAAACCGGGCAATATGATCAAACGGGAAATGTTATATTCGATTCTCGATAAGCGGCCGAAACGTGCGAAGGCTTATTGGTTCGTCACGGTTAATGTTACTGACGATCCTTATACGGCGGAATACAGCGTCAACACTATGGGAACGCGTAACGTGCTCAACGTCCAGTTGTATTTAGGCTTCCGTCGTGAGCAAAGAGTCAATGTTTATCTGCGGGCGATCGTTCAAGAAATGATCGAACGTGGCCGCATTGATCCGCAACCGAAGAAATATACGACCATTGTTGGCCGCGATGTGGGTGATTTCAGCTTCGTCATTGTCCAAGATGTCATGTCACCACAAACGCAAATTCGCTCGATCGAACGCCTGATCATTCAACTTCGAGTTGGCTTGCAAAATATCACGAGCAATCCAGCCTCATGGTTTGGTTTGGAATTCGCGGACGTTATCGTCGAAAAAGTGCCACTGATTTTGGGTAAAACGAAGCCATTGAGCTTGAAATATTTGGATCGTGACCAAGCAGAAGCACGTCATTCTCAAATCCATGAAGATAATAAATTGAAGCGTCACAAAGTTCCTGATGCGAAAGATGAAAATGAGTTTGAAGATTAAGTTTGAAGATCCGCAACGAAATTTGTTGCGGATTTTTTGATTTAAGATAGATGACCAATCGATTAAATGGAAAGTGTGGGGAATGGCAAGGCCGACGGTGCCGATTGCTGCGAAGAATTTACCGGTCAAGTTTTCAAGTAAGTAAAAAAATAGCTACAAACACTGATATTATACAGTGCTTGTAGCTATATTTAATTTTATTAAGACAGCCGTTTACCGGATTTGAACCGGTGACCTCATCCTTACCATGGATGCGCTCTACCTGCTGAGCTAAAACGGCAACTAACAGAACACTAAATAGTATATAGAATGGATAGTATGCTTGTCAATATGATTTTTAATAGAAGTTCGTTGATGAAAAAAGTAATCGCATGAGTACGAATGATTGACAATCTTTTCTGACGTGATATCTTATTTTTAGTAAGCAAAAATAAGATTGATTTTGGGGAGAGATTAGTATGATTCAATTAACAGATGAAATGAAGAAAATGTTGAGCGTTCAGTTAGCTTTTATTGCGACGGTAGATGAAGATGGCAATCCCAACGTTGGACCAAAGGGGACTTTGCGCGTTTTAGACGATTCGCATTTGATCTACAACGAAATGACCGGCCGCCAAGCACGCCATAATGTTTTGGATAACGGTCGTATTTCGGTGGGCGTTGCCAGCCACAAGTCATATAAAGGCTTCCGTTTCGTAGGCACCGCTAAGTATTATGATGCTGGCGAATATTTCGACCAAGCAGTCGCATTTGCCGAGAAAATTAATCTAAGCAAGCCATACGGTGCAGTTGTCATCACCATCGATAAAATCCAGTTGTTAGATGCCACTGAACATGCAGGAGAAACCATTCAGGAATAGTTTGGGTTTTTGAGTCACTACAAGTATTAATTGTGGTGACTTTTTTATTGTTCACAAAATAAGTCAGCTATGATTGGTTTTGAAAATAAAAAAGTCGAGTTAAATATAAATCGATTCTGTATATCTAGTTATCTGAATGCTCGCACGAAACAAGATACGTTTAGGTTGAAAGTGGCCGGGCTAGTCAGTGTGGCAGTGACAACCATGTTGGTGGGCCGTTTTTGCCCGCCTTACATGGTGGATCGATTCGAGATTTTGCGGTTTTTGCAAAAGCTCAAATCGAAGCTCGGAGCTTTTCCTGCGCTTGGAAAAGCGGAGAGCGGTCCCACAGCCACAACTGACTAGCCGGGCCACTTTCGACCGCAGGTAGATTTATTTTTCAACCCGTGTTGTTCCACACTCTAAACGTGTTCGCAGCCATTGAAAGTTGCGGTTAACTTGAGACAGACTGAAATCCAAAGAACGGATTTTAGTCTGTCTCGAAGTTAATCCTCACTTTCAACCCATGACTGTTCACACTCTAAACGTGTTCCACAACACTGAAATCTAGCGTCTAAGAAACTCAAACAAAAAATTTAAAAGCAAATTTTCCGTTTGAGTTATCTTAGTCGTAGATTTCACCCGTGTTGTTTCACACTCTCATATTTGTCTAATCTTTTTTCTAATGTTATAATCATTTCAAGTCAAATTGTTATTGAAAGGTTGTTACGCACATGAAATTAAATAATGTCCTTGTTCGTGGTGGCGCTGGCGACACAACTGCTGCTGAGTCTGCTCGCGTTCAAGATAATCTCTATCTCTCTGTTAATGGGGAGTGGGCAAAAACTGCAGAAATTCCTGCAGATCGTTCTACTGCTGGTGGTTTTGCCGATCTTTCCGTTGGCGTTGAAGATTTATTGTTGGCTGATTTTGCCAAGTTCCGTGAAGATGCTAGCCAGGTAGCTGATCCTATTTTGGGTGAAGCTGTCAAGTTGAATCAATTGGCATTGGACTTCAAGAAACGCGATGCTGATGGTACTAAACCCGCTGAAGCAGCACTTGCTAAGCTTGATGAATTGAAGAGCTGGGCGGATGTTAATGCTCATCTTGCCGATTTGATCAAAGATGGCATTGCTCTGCCATTTGATGTCGGTGTTGAACCCGATATGAAAAATACGGCGCAATATTTATTATATATTGATGTTCCTGGTTTAATTTTGCCAGACAAGACTTATTATGCTGAAGACAATGAGAACGGCAAGCAATTGCTAGGTGTCTGGAGCAAGATGGCCGTTGAAATTTTGCAGAAGTTTGGTTACGACGAAGCTGCAGCGACTGACTTAGTTGAAAAGGCTAAGGAATTTGATGCCGCAATTGTGCCATTCGTTAAAAATTCTGAAGAATTAGCAGACTACACGAAACAATATAATCCTTATGATTTCGCGGACTTTGTCAAATTAGCGCCTGCCGTTGATTTTGCCACTGCAATTCCTGCCGTGTTGCCAAGTACGCCTGAAACAGTTATTGTCACGCAGCCGAAGTATTTTGAAAACTTAGACAAATTAGTGACTGCCGATACTTTTGCTCAGTTCAAAGCTTGGTTGCAAGTTAATGAGATTTTGAATACAACTGGTTATTTAAGCGAAGAATTGCGTCAATTGGGTGGCACTTATGGCCGCGCGATCGGTGGACAAAAAGAAGCGCCTAACCAAGTTAAGCATGCTTATCGTTTGGCAAATGGCTATTTCAGCGATGTAGTCGGTAAATATTACGGCGAAAAATATTTTGGTGACACAGCTCGTCAAGATGTCACCAAAATGATCAAAACGATGATCAATGTTTATAAGAATCGCTTGGCTAATAATTCTTGGTTGTCACAACAAACGAAGGATAAAGCCATTGTTAAATTGAATAATATCGTCATCAAAGTCGGTTATCCTGATAAAGTTCGCGCCGTCTACGAACAGTTAAAGGTGAAGACAGCTGCTGAAGGCGGCGATTTACTCAGCGATACTTTAGAATTAGACCGCATCTTCCGCCAAGATAATTTTGACAAGATCGGTAAGCCTGTTGATCGCACGCGTTGGGCAATGCCCGGTAATTTGGTCAATGCTTGCTACGACCCAAGTTTCAATGACATTACTTTCCCAGCTGCAATTCTGCAAGCGCCATTCTACAGCTTGGAACAATCTTCTTCAGAAAATTACGGTGGTATTGGTGCCGTGATCGCACACGAAATTTCGCATGCGTTTGATAATAACGGTGCTAAGTTTGATGAAAAAGGGAATATGGTCAATTGGTGGACGAAAGAAGATTATGCCGCGTTTGAAACTCGGACGAAGGCCATGATCGAAGAATTCGATGGTATTCCTTATGCCGGTTCAAAAGTTAATGGTAAGTTAGTTATCAGTGAAAATGTTGCCGATGGTGGTGGCTTGTCTTGCGCCTTGGAAGCTGCCAAGAGTGAAGACGATGTCGATCTCGCTGGCTTTTTCCAAAACTGGGCAAATGTTTGGCGGATGAAAGCAACGAAGGAATATAGCAAGTTGTTACTTTCGATCGATGTTCATTCACCAGGTCCATTACGCGCCAACGTTCAAGCACAAAATATGGATGATTTCTACACGACTTTCAATGTTACCGACAAAGATGGCATGTGGTTAGCTCCAGAAAAACGCGTTAATATTTGGTAATTTACAATTAAAAACCGACCAACAATTCTAAATTGAATTGCTGGTCGGTTTTTTTGAACTTATTCGTGAAGGCTTTGTTTGCGTGAGGTAGGAGTTAGTTTGGTTCCGTCATAACGCTCCAGAAAAAATCACTGCTCACTCTGGGGATGACTTCAAGCCTTTTGAAAACCACAAAAGTCTTGAAGATCACCCTCGTTCCAGTGGGACTTGAGTTTGATAGATAACTGTTTTTTTGATGAACTTTTCTGATTTGCTTTAAAAATTAAATTAAGTCCTACAAGAACGATTTCACAGTGATCAGTAATTTTTTCTTCCGCGTTCTGACTCATCTCGGCAGTTTTATAGTGCTGACTTTAGTCAACGTCTAATCCTGTGCGACTGATTTATATCGCAACTTTAATTTCTAGAGGACGAAAGGCGGACGTGATAATCAATCAAACTTTTAAGTTGAACTATTCCGAGTAAAGGCAACAATGTCCATCAAGTTTAAGGAACCCTGTTATTCTAATCCTTCACTAAACGAAATAAGTTTAGGCAGAAGTTGCGGAAGAAAATAGTGGGATTGCAGTGGTATTTCTGTTAACGAACGGTCTTTGTGAGTTTACAGAAAGGGAAAATGTGAGATCCGGCGGTTTTCCGGAGCTCACATTTTAGGCGGAAAACTTTTGGCGAACTTCCAAAAGCTTGGAGCCGTCCCCACAGCAACTTCCCACTATTTTCTGGAGCAGCTTCTGCCGAAGGTAGATTATTTTTTTCGTACTAGAAAGATAATTAAGTTTTTAATTAACTGAGAGCCTACCCCACGGCAACCTCCCGCTATTTTCTGGAGCGACTTCTGCCGTAGGTAGATCACCAACGACGGCACGCGTTTTTAACATCCATGCAGATTATATATTGACGAATATAAGCCTTTCGATTATAATAACATCTATACAGATGGTGGAGGAATTATATTATGAAAGCAGAAACTGAAAAAGTAACACTGAATATGAACAGCATGGACTTGGCTTACATCGATTTGCTGGTTGAGCAAGGCTACTATCAAAACCGAACGGATTTTTTAAAGAAGGCAGTCTCTAGTCAGCTGGAGACAAAAGAAACGGCGATCTCTGAAGCAATCAGTCAACTTAAATCCCGCAAGACAATTAGCATCGGCGTGGTTTATATCGATGGTGAATTTTCAGAGGCCGAGATACAGCCTGCAGAAGAATTGGTCGTGGTGGGTTTCTTGATGATCGATAAAAGAGCAGCTATTGCAGAAATGAAGCAACATTATTCTAAAATAACCGTTTATGGCGTCGTTAAAGCGAGCACGGAGATCAAGCAGGCTTATCAACTATAAATTTATTTTTTATGATTCATTTCTGCCGTAATCAACGTTGGAATCACGATCAACCAAGGAATGCAGATGGTGAGCACGTTCCAATTGATCGGTTTCGCATTGATGGCAAACAATAACATCACCAGAAATATGACGAACAACCAAAATGTTTTCAGTTTTAAGGCTTGTCTAAGCATGGCGATCCTTTCTAGGGGTGACACAAAATGAGTGAACTAAGTGATTTGCAGGCAGCTTGGGATGAATTTGCGCCGGAATATTATCAAGCTGAACGCGCCAGTCAACTGTCTTATGTGGCGGATGTGATCAAATTTTTACAACGCAAAAACTTATTACCGCAGCAATTAGTCGATCTGGGCAGTGGTGCGGGTCGTTTTGCAATTCCGTTTGCGCAAGCGGGTGTGCAGGTGCAGGCCGTTGATTTTTCTCAGGCCATGTTAGATTTACTAACTGATCGTTTAAAACAACTTGCGCTAACTCAGCGAGTGACGAGCCAACGCGCTTCGTGGCAGGATTTAATTGAAACTCAGATAAAATTTCCGGCAGTTTGGCTGAGCATGTTGCCAGATGTTGATGCCGAACAAATGTTACAGCTCAGCAACTTAGCAACTGAACAATTCATGATCTTTCGCCTCGTCGAAGTCCGCGATGATAACTTTACACCGTTGCTAGCTGAGTTAAACTTACCACCAGAGCGACCAGAAATACAACCGCGATTGATGGCAAACTATCAGGAAAAATTACAGTCTCATTTTAGTCGGGTGCTGACGCAACGGTTCCATTATCAGCAACAAGAGCAGATGAGCCGTGTAGAACTGGAAGACTATTTAGAATCAGTGCTGCAATTAACGCCGGCCCAATTGGAAAGCACAATGGAGAAATTACAACCGAAAATCAGTGCTGATCAGTTGAGGACGATTGAAAACTATACCTTCGAGTTAATGATTTTTCAGCGTTAAGTGACGGGTTTGCTAAGGGGCTGAAAAAATAACCCCGATTCATAGAAACCGCTAACATTTTAGCTGAAATATGATATATTATTATTGTAAACAAAATATTTGAAGATGGTTATTAAGAATCATTTGGAGGCAATTATGTCAGTTATTATTTTTGATTTCGGTGGGACTAGTGTTAAATATGGAACTTGGAGCCAAGGACAGCTGGGAAATCATGGCTCATTCGTGACGCCAACTACTTGGAAAGAAATGAAAGCAAGTTTGTCGGCTGCTTTTACAGAGTTGAAAACTAAAGTTACGAATGTTCAAGGCGTGGCGTTGTCACTGCCTGGTGTCGTCGACAATGAGAAGGGTGAGATTCGTGGCGATAGCGCCATTCGTTATATTCACCGTTTTCCAATTAAAGCAGAATTTACTGAACTGTTCGATAATTTGCCGGTTGCTATGGAAAACGACGCGAATTGTGCTGCTCTGGCAGAGCTTTGGCAAGGTAGCGCGACGGACGTTGATGACGCTCTTGTGATTGCGTTAGGTACTGGTGTCGGCGGTTCTGTGATTGTGAATCGCCAATTAGTTCGCGGCAAAAATCTGGTCGGTGGTGAGTTTGGCTTCATGCAAATGACGCCTGAAGGTACTTGGAGCACGATGGGGACCGTGGTCAGAACAGTTGAACGTTATAATGAACATTCACGTCAAGAACCGATCACGGGTAAAGAATTATTTGATCGCGCTGAGGCGGGCGATGAATTGGCTCAGTCTGAAGTCGACAAATTTTATCATTATAATGCAATCGGTATTTATAATCTGATCAGTAGCTTCAATCCAGATCGCGTGATTTTGGCCGGTGGCGTTTCTGCACGTCAAGAATTGCCGGTTGTTTTAACCAAGCGCGTCACGAACTTGCTCAAGTGGGCAGGATTGTCAGAACCAGTCGTCGACATTCAAGTGAGTCGTTTTTCCAATGATGCGAATTTGATCGGCGCCGTTAAGAATTTCATGGATTGGCATCCCGAGATCACCATCGCATGACAAAAGTGTTCGTCGCGAATTGCAGGTTGTTCGTGTCATTTCACAGCTGACTTGATATAATCACTATAACTAAAAGGCGGGTAGACCCGCACAACTTTCCTAGGGGAGGAAAAGTGTAACATGAGTGATCGTACAAGCCGTTTGTTGATCAATATTGGTTCAGTGATTTCAGTGATTGCGATTATCATACTGACGATTCATTGGTATCGCCTGGGAATTTTTCAAAATCGGGAATTGTTGGATGCCTATATTCATCAACGTCATATTATTGGGCCACTATTATTTATCTTGATTCAGATTGTGCAAGTGGTGATTCCAATTATTCCTGGTGGTGTGAGTACCGCAGTCGGCGTCGTTTTATTTGGACCGTTGTATGGCTTCATTTATAATTATATTGGGATCGTGATCGGCTCGTTCGCCAATTTTTTCTTGTCGCGGCATTATGGTCAGGGTTTTATCCTGCATATTATTCCTAAGAAAACATTGGACCGCTATTTAACTAAGGCACATGGCAGTCAAAAGGCGTTCGATTGGTTCTTCGCGCTGGCGATTTTTCTACCCGTCGCGCCGGATGATGTCTTGGTGATGATTGCTGGTTTAACGAAGATCACCTGGGCGAAGTTTGCGACAATTATTATTTTACTCAAGCCGTTTACGATCGCCGCCTATAGTTTTGTGTTGCTATATGGCAGCCACTGGTTGCTTCAACTTTTCCATTAATAAATGAATTTAAAAATCGATCGACTATTTAAATGGTCAATCGATTTTTTTTGTGGCGAAAATACGATAGAATAAAAGAATGAGTGAAATCGTGATGAGTTAGGGGAGCTGGTTAGGTGTTGAAAGGGAAGCGGATTTTTCTGCGGCCATTTACGAATGAAGATTTGCCGTTGGTCGAGTGGTTAGGGACCCACAAGCTGTATCATGAGACCGCCGGATTTGCGGAGATCCACAACGACCGAATGGCGCAACAAGTTCTCGCGGCTTACATGCGGCGTGCGAATAATTATGTGATCTGTGATCTAGAAACTGATGACGCATTGGGTTTCGTCGAATTAAACGAACGTGGTGTGGATCAACGCAGTCATTTAGACCAAACTCGCGAAGTGGGGTTCGTTTTAAAAGAAGAATTCTGGGGCAACGGTTATATGACCGAGGCGCTGAATTTATTATTTAATTATGCCTTCGCACAGCTGAAAATTTCAGAGATTTGGGCCGGCCATTATGAAAATAATCGCCATTCTGAACGACTTTTACGCAAATTAGGTTTTGAATTTAAATATGAAGTACAATTACCGTTTGCGTTTATTGAGCAAAAGACGCAAAAATATTATTTATTGACCGCTAGCAATTGGCAACGTTTTCGAGATAACTCCTACTAGATTAAGGCTCAAGCTGTGTTATACTTGTTTGTGATGAATTTATAGGAGTGATTGGATGGCGGACGTTGACGCGTTGCAAAAGCGAATGAAAGAAATTGAAACAAGTTTACAGTTACGTTTAATGCGGAGTGCAAATAATGATGTTCCATTGATTGACCAGCATATTCAACAATATTTAGTTTATACTGATTTCAAAATTGACCAGATCAAAGAAAAAACGAACTCGATTTTTGTTTACACACCGTGGATGAATCTGGATTCGCAGGGCCGGATCCGCACGGATTTCCAAAATCAATTGTTGTTCGATTACAATGGCTGGGATCATAGTATGCATATTGCGGTGTTGGAAACTTTGGGCGCCGCTTCTCAGTTGGCGTTCTTTGATTATCAGAATCACGGGCTCGCACAGTTATCATTACAGGCGCTGATCAAGTTGGCCGAACGCACAGAAGTTCAGACAATTGATGCGTCGCTGTCGTCGTTTGATGGTGGGGATGACTTTAAGCGGATTATTTATCTATTTGAAAAAATTGGTTTCGAAGTTGTCAATCAAGATGAAGCAAAAGGTGTGGCGCGTTTTGAGTATTCATTAAATCGTTAATTAGATCGTATAAAAGGAGCGTTGCCACAATGGCAACGCTCCTTTTGCATTTTGAAATAGCTGTTCTATTTTTGGTCACTGGTAAGTGGTGTGGCGTTTTTAGTGTTGAAAATTTCTTCAATACTTTTGATCAATTCCATTAAGGAACTATTTGGATTCAGCGTGGACCAATAAAGAATCGGTGGTAGATCAGCGGGATCATCAGTGTCGTTCTCAAGGAAAAGAGAAGGATCTGGAAGTGTGGTAATAATCAAATCCGCATCTGACCAAGGAACTTCTTCGGGTAAGATTTTCAGATATTGAATGTGTTCGATCGAGTGATAAATGGCGCTGTTCAGTACTGAATCTTGATCGATCACTGTCTTGATCTTGACCAGCTCATCATCTTGCAGAAGAACATAATGACGGAAAATCGTCTTGTAAAGATCGTTGATGAAATCTTTGCGTGAGGGATGTAATGAGGCTGGCAATAGTTGACGAGGGCCATTATCTAACAATGGGGTGACCTCCTCGTAAACAAATTGAACGATTTTTTGATAGAAGTAAGTTTTATCACCAATAATATCTTGGGCAACATAAAAGTCCGACGTTTCTGGACGATGACCATCCGCCAGAATATAAGATATTGCTAAGTTGGTCAGATCTTTTTGAAGGTCTGGATCATTGTTGATCTGATCGGCCATTTCAGGGAAATATTTAGTTGCAAAAGTGTTGAATCTTTCTAACAGGAAGCCAACCAAGTTACCGTCTGGCATGCTACTATCTTGCTGCAAGACTTCATTCGTGACCGGCTTTTGTTGAATCACGCAGAGATAGAAAAAATCGAAAATTTTATTTTCATTTTCCAATTGTTTCGAGGTCATTGTGGGGTGATCTCTGTTGACCAACAAGTTATGAATAGGCAACTTCTGATCGACAAGCAAGCTGTCTTTAACGGCGCTATCTTTAAGTTGATAGCCACTGATCACACGTATTCGACAGATCGCCATGAAGGTTTCCGCTTGCAGGCGCGAAAGTTTATTGATGAATTTGAATTTATGATTACTTAGAAGTTGAGCCACGGTTTCTTGCCGGACAGTTGGGAATGGCCACTCTGTATAGTGAAAGCCGATTCGGTAAATCGTGTAGAGGAAGAATCAAATTTTCAATTCGCTACCGCTTAATTTCAGCGTTGTGATCGACAAGTTGATATCGTAACGACGAAGTAAAACGCGAAGCTTATCGAGCTTTCTGATCAGAGTCGATTTGCTAATGAAATATTGATTCGTAAATGCCGCCATATCCGTATTTTTAGTTGTTGCCGCATAATTGAGTGCTTGAAAGGCAATCGATTTGCGCAACAAATAAAGCCGATAAACATCGACGGAAATATCGGATTGTTGACTAACGACTTCTTTCATTTTGCTACTCATAATTTCGCGATCAGGATCGATGTCATTCAGATCTAATAATAGATCCTTATAAGTGTTGTATGTTTGTTGATAGGATAACTTCAAGACGGACGCAATTTCCGTAAGCGTATGCAAAGAACTTTGGTTTGTTGAGATCATTTCGAAAAGCTGGAACTTCTTCAGCTCATTACGATCGAAAAAAATTTCTTCAAAAATAAGCCACACCCCCCAATGAATGTGCTATAAAGCTCAATTTTGTTTCCAAATTGCAAAATTTAAAACATATATAGCCTTATTTTATTGAATTTCTTTGTAAAATACAATAAGTTTTGTCATTTTTACAACAATATACTCGAATAGTTATCAAAAGAGACGCCTAAAAGGGCGCGGAACCTCCGAAATCGGCGGATGAGCGAATTGCTGGTGAAAGATTGGGCGTGTATAAATTAGTTTGGAGAATAACTTTCAATCGTTGCTGTACACACTCTAAAACGTGTTCCAAGCAACTGAAATTAATGTCTAAGCCGCCAACAACTTGAAATCCAAAAGCAGGATTTTAAGTTGTTGGCGGCTTAGCCAATAATTTCAACCCGTTGCTTTCCAAACTCTGAAACGTGTTCGTAGCCATTGAAAGTTGCGGTTAACTTGAGACAGGCTGAAATCCAAAGAACGGATTTTAGTCTGTCTCGAAGTTAATCCTCACTTTCAACCCATGGCTACTCACACTCTAAACGTGTTGCACAACACTGAAATCTAGCATCTAAGAAACTAAAACTAAAAATTAAAGTGCGAATTTTCCGTTTTAGTTATCTTAGCTGTAGATTTCAACCCGTGTTGTTCCACACTCTTATAAAATAGACTTGAATTTTTTTAAAAAAATGGTACATTAATAGTAATTAAACACGTTGAGGGAATTTTTAGCTTTGTTCAGAGAAACGATGGTTGGTGCGAATCGTTGTGAAGCTTCTTCCGGTTTCCTAGTGGGCGGTGATGAACCGCACGGCAAAGTCGTTAATCAGTTGAGCGCAGGCAAACAATCTATTAATGCCTGAAAATGGGTGGTACCGCGAAATAGCCAATTCGTCCCTTTAGGGGATAGTCTTGGCTTTTTTTGTCGCTTGTTATCCTTGTATTGCGACTGGCTTGAGCAAACGGCTTATTCGATTTGTAGAATTAGTTCTGCTTGCTCAAAGACACGTTGTGGTAATTAGTTTTAATTAGAAGATACGTTAGTATGGAAAGATGAAAGGGAGATCAATATGTTAGATTTGAAATTGATTCGTCAAAAACCCGATTGGATCAAAGAAAAATTGTCTTCGCGTGGTGTGACTGCCGAAGAGATCGACGATTTGTTGGCACTCGATGAACAACGTCGTGCTAAAATTGTGGCTACTGAAAACTTGAAGAAACAGCGTAACGATGTTTCAGAAGCAATTGCGCAAATGAAACGTGCTAAAGAGGATGCGACTGATCAAATCAAGGCGATGCGTGAAGTTGGCGGGCAGATCAAGCAACTTGATCAAGACGTGCAGGACCTTGATGAGAAAGTCACCTATATTCTCGTGCGCCTACCTAATATTCCTGATGATTCTGTGCCGGTCGGTCCTAACGAGAATTATAATCAAGAAATTCGTAAGTGGGAGACACCGCGTCAGTTTGATTTTGAACCTAAAGCTCACTGGGATCTTGGTGAACAATTAGGGATTTTAGATTTCGAGCGCGGCGCTAAAGTTGCCGGTGCACGTTTTGTTTACTATAAAGGCTTAGGCGCTAAACTGGAGCGAGCTTTGTACAACTTCATGCTAGATGAGCACAGTAAAGAAGGCTATGAAGAAATTATTCCGCCATATTTGGTTAATAACGACGCAATGTTTGGCACGAGCCAATTTCCAAAATTCACCGAAGATGTTTACACGGTCATTAATGAGGGTGATCCGCTCACGCTGATCCCGACTGCCGAAGTTCCTTTGACGAACTACTATAGTCATGAAATTTTAGATGGTGCCAAGTTGCCGATTTCTTTGACTGCACTCACACCATGTTTCCGTTCTGAAGCAGGTAGTGCTGGCCGCGATACGCGTGGTTTGATTCGTTTACACCAGTTTAACAAGGTCGAGATGGTCAAGTATGCGAAGCCAGAAGATTCGTTTGCTGAATTAGAAAAGCTGACGGCGGATGCAGAAGATATTCTGCGCAAACTGAAGTTGCCATATCACGTTGTTGCATTAGCCTCGGGTGATGCCAGCTTTTCTTCGGCGAAAACTTATGACTTGGAAGTTTGGATTCCAGCTCAGGATACTTATCGTGAAATCTCGAGCTGTTCGAACTGTACAGATTTCCAGGCGCGTCGTGCGCAAATTCGTTATCGTGACGAGAACGGTAAAGTCCAATATGTTAATACGCTGAACGGTTCTGGATTAGCAGTTGGCCGGACCGTGGCTGCAATTTTGGAGAACTACCAGAATGCTGACGGTTCTGTCACCATTCCAGAAGTTTTAGTCCCATATATGAATGGCGTCACAGAAATTCCAGTACCTGCAAAGTGATTCCACCAAATCTACTTGATTGAATTTTAAAGTCACAGTTTTGCTATTGATTATTTCATTAGCAGAACTGTGACTTTTGCTTATGGTAAAATAATATGGATTATTTTTTTGACCGATGGAACACTGCTATGATAAACATCGAAGGACCAATCAAGAAATTAATTGAAGAAAATCGATTTTTCCTGTTGACGAACATATTCTAAATTGGTATTATATTAAATGTTGCTGATAGCGAAATATGCGTTTCGACATCAGCGACTTTTCTCAAAGTAGACCTTTGAAAACTGAACAAAGTTTCGTAATATGCAGGGTTCATTGCAGGAGACTGTGATGAACACAAAGCAATAAAAACAACAACGAAGTCAATTCGCTAGTTAAGTAATTT
>NZ_RHOW01000004.1 GCF_003946215.1 Lapidilactobacillus mulanensis | reverse complement strand
TTCATGGCCTTTTTGTCTACTCTGGTCTAGGTCACAGGGTGTTGCACTTGAATTGTAAACTCGGGAACAATAATTTCGTCAATTTATACAAATATTTTTCCCATAATCGGTCTGAGTCAATTTCATGTTTTATAAAGTATAGAGGTAATTCAATAGACTGCAAACGAAGTCTAACCCGTGTTATACTAGACGCATTCAAGGAGGTTTTGATTATGCCGGTGACTTCATTACGTTTTAAAGATGAGCAGTATGATGAAATAAAGGAAACTGCCGCTTTCTACGGTGTTTCTGTGACAACGTTCATGCGCCAGACAATTCTCGATCGAATGGAAGATGAACAAGATTATCGTGACGCAGTAGCTAGTGTTGATGAAGGTAGTAATAATCCGCGGGCCTGGGGCAAGGCGCTAGAAGGAGATCGTGGGGCTTTTTGGCGTTATCGCGTTGGTGGCTTCAGGATCATTGCCGATATTCAAGATAATCAGTTCATTGTTTTGGTGGCGAAGGCCGCCAAACGGAATGATGTCTATAGGGACTAATAAAATAAGATCAGCTAAAATGAGTGAAATCTATTTTAGCTGATCTTATTTTTATTTTAGACTTAATTCACTTCATCAAACCGTTGTTGTGTTTTCAATGGAAATTCCACGGGCGCGTCGCCATTCAGCAATTCTTCCGTTAATCTAACTTTAGTAATCGTCTGATCAGCATAAGGCTGCATGTAAAACACAGGTTCTGCCAGGCTCATGTAGCCGCGATATTGGGTGTAATCGAAATCGCCATCCGCTTGGATTTTGACGCCTTTGGGAATTTCGACGTTGTTCAAAATATGCGAGAGTGTATTAATGGCTGCGCTGGAATCCTTGGCCGTTTCGGCATACTGGCGTGTAAATGCGGTCCGAATAAAACGCGACACAGAGGTGTAATCGCCGGGCAAACCCAGCGCGCCAGTGCCGGCACCAAAACCGTTGGCGGTAAATTTGCCGTATGGTTTTTCACTATGCAATGCTGGATCGAGCTGTACATAATTATTAAGATTTTTTAAATGCCAATCGAATTCGGGCGAGTTGGTCATGACACCGACTGGATTATCGGTAATTTTAACGCTGTCTGCTTGTTGCTCGATCACGACGCTTGCGCCGGTGCGGTCGGCGACGATCCAGTGTAGGGGCACGACGATTTTCAAGAGGCTATTGGGAACGGCCACGATATTCACGTGACTGAATTTTTCTTTGAGGTCGGCGATGCTTGAGACGTTGCCTAAAATCCAATTCAAAACTTCGTGGGAGGCAATATTGATCGCGCCGTTCTGAGGCTGCTCGGCATAAACGGATTCGTTGAAGTATAAGGCGGCGGCGCCAACGCCTTTCTCGTTGACACCGTCGACTAAAATATACCCGTTCAAATTTCGACCGGCGCCGACGAAACCATAATTGGTATCGAAGCCTTGATCAGTGGCGTCGGTGTCGAAATGATGGTGGCGAGGAATCACGACGGGTCGACCGCCGAGTTCAAAACCGAAATCCATCGTTCGCGCTAAGTACCAATTTTCCTGGGCATCCTCGTAAGTTAAGCTTGTACACATTCTGAGTCACACTTTCTGGTCGTGTTTACAGTCGCTGAGATTATGATGGAACTTGCAAATACACGTATAATTTGTTTCAGTTTAGCACTTTGCAACAAGATTAAAAAGGATCGGTGACTGAATACGTGCCTAGTGTTAGTCAATTTGTTCGACGCGTTTAAAACAATCGATCATGTCCTGCTGGGCAGCATTGAGCGGTCGATTTTTCAAATGGATGGCGTAATTGATGGTCTGCATTTTCGCGCCAGCCAATTTGATGACGCGTAATTTATTTTGCTCAAGATAAGGTCGTGCCAGTGGTTCTGGCAAAATGGTGACGCCTAAACCGAATTGAGCGGCGCTGATCAGGACTTCGGTGTTGATGCTTTCGAGAAGTGGCTCGATTTCTAGTCCGAGGTGATGCATGCGTTCGTCGAAACAATCGCGGAGGGTGCTGCCGGGCTCACGCAATAGGAACGGTATCTGTAGGAGTTGCCGTTTCGTCAGTGGCGTTTCCGGTACATCCAAGGTTGGCGCGCCCACCAATAATAAGTGATAGGTTGAAATGGCTTCCGTGACAAATGAGCGGCTGGATTCGAAGCCTTCGATGAAAGCAAGGTCGATATCGCCATCCAATAAGCGCCGTTTGATCTGTTGTACATTTTCGGCGTAAAGTTTCAGTGGTGTTTGCGGATGCGTCTTGCGAAAGTCGGTGATCGCAATCGGCAAGGCGTGCTGACCGAAAGTTAAACTGACGCCAACACGCAAAGGTAATGCGATCGCTTGCTCAGCACCGAAATTTTCCAAAGTATTAAAGTCAGTCAATAATTGCGTGGCCTGAATGCGAAAGGCGCGTCCTGCTGGATTGAGGTGGAGGCGATTGTCAATGCGATCGAATAGCGTGACGTTTAAACTCATTTCTAATTCACTGATTGTTTTGGAAATGGCGGGTTGGCTGAGATAGAGTTGCGCAGCGGTTTTGGTGATCGAGCCGGTTTCTGCAACCGATGTGAAAATTTCTAGTTGACGAATATTCATGTTGTCTCCTTAACTTGATAGTTATACTTAGTTTACTAAATATATATTTTTAGTCAACGTCTGACTCCGTTATACTTAGTATATCGTGCAGAATAAGGTTGAGTGATCAACTAATAAGGAGTCCCTAAATGACACAGCATAAAAATTGGCTTTTGTTTAAAGTTTACTTATTTGCGGGGACGTTTACGTTTTCCGGTGGGATGGCGATGCTACCCGTGATCGAGCGGGAATTATGTGTGAAGCACCAGCTGATCGAGCGGCAAACATTGTATGAGTACACCACCTTATCGCAAACTTTTCCGGGTGTGATCGCGTTGACCAACGCTTGTTTTATCGGCAAAAAAATAAATGGTACCTCGGGCATGTTGGCGGCCGGTTTTGGGGCAATTTTACCGGCGTTTGTGTTAATGTCCGCGGCGACGGGGTTGTATCAGTCATTGCCGCAGCAAGGCGTTATTTTGAGTATCTTGGCGGCGATTCGCGCGGCTTCAGCAGCTTTTTTATTCAGTGCGGCTTATAGTTTGGCACGATATAATTTGCGTGATGTCACCACAATTTTATTGGCAGTCGGCTGCTTTTTATTGACGCTATTTAATTTGGTGAGCGCGCCCCTGTTGATCATTGCGGCAGGCGTAGTCGGAATTTTGACGACGCTTTTTAAAACGGGGGCGAAATCATGATCGCCATTATCTTGGCCTTCCTCAAAATTGGCTTTCTCGGCTTTGGTGGTGGTTACGCGATGCTGTCGCTGATTTATCAGGAAGCCGAGCAATTCGGAATGACGGTGCCGCAATTTGCCGATTTAAACGCGCTAGACGGACTGATTCCCGGACCGATTGCCATCAACTCGGCAACCTATGTAGGACAGCTCTACGGCGGTTTGAGCACGGCTTTAGCGGCAACATTAGCCGTGAGTGTTCCCTCACTGATCATCGTGCCGCTTTATTTACATTTTGAAAAAAAGTTGAATGCTAACCGACTATTTAATTCGATCATCAGTGGTATCAAACCGGCTTCGGTGGGCTTGATTCTGGCAGTGGCCGTGTCGCTAGCGGGGGTTATTATTTTTGGTGGGTCAGATTTTAAGCACTGGCAGTTCATCGGTATCGATTGGACCAGTATTCTGGTGATGGGTCTCATTTTATTTCTTGACTTGCGTTATCAGCTCAATCCGATTTGGCTGTTGCTGATTGCGGGTGTGATCGGCGGCGTGAGTTATTATTTGTAGATGAGCCAATCAGAAAGCTATAATAACTGAAGAAGAAATTTTCCGCGCTAAACTGATGATGAATGGAGCATAACGATGCAGACTTACGAAAATTACCTTGAAAATAAAGACCATCTTTCCTTTGCAGACGCCGTGAAAATATATGACGCCATCAACAGCTATTCAAAATTTCATGATGCTGATTTCGACGAACTATTCATGGAAGCCATCGTTGCCGCGAATCAGTACGCCAATATCCGCGCCAATTGGAGTATTGCGAGCCCGGCGGAAAAAAGAGCAGTCGATCAGAAGCGGACGGAACATCACAATGCCTTCATGTCAGCTTTACAAATTTTAACGCGATACATGGAACAGCAAGGTTGGAATACTGATTTAGTGAATTCATTGGGGACGCCGCAAGCCAATCGCAAACGATTCGGCGATTTTGCCTGCTATTTGGTTTGTATCAATGCCATAAACGCGCGCTGAATCGTCAAGTTGCGTTCTCGAAATCAGCGACGATGATGATCAGTTTTTAAAACCAGCCCATTTTGATCATGGTCTGGTTTTTTGAATTGCTCAATGCGCACAGATGAAGTTAATTTTGTTTGAAAGTGCTTATTTTTAAATTATAATCGGCTTATGCGTCATGTGATGTCGTTCAAGTTTGATATTTTAAATCAGAACTTGTTCAACACATGCCGTTTTGAGTTATTAATTTTCCTCAGCAACGTTAAACGCAATTCGAGGAGGTAAGCACATGAGCACACAGAAGCGGATCGTCGATATTTTCATTGCATTGTTGGAGAATCGACCACTTTCGACGAAAGATATTGCCCAAACGTATCAGATCAGTCAACGCTCGGCGCAGCGGGATATTAAAGTTGTTAAAGAGGCACTGGCCGACTTTTATACGGATCAGAAAATCGATTATGATACGACGACCAGCCGTTATTCATTGGAGCGGATCGGCGGCCTTGAGCCGAAATTTGTTTATTTACTGCTGAAGATATTGTTGGCAAGTCGCGCGCTGTCTCATTTAGAAATGGATGCATTGGTGGATGAGTTGCTTACCTTGACGCCTCCGAATGAACGCGCCGTGATCAGCGAGAGCATTCGCAACGAATTCACCTTTATGACCACCCTCAAGGACCAACAACCGCGGGCAGGAAAAACGTGGCAGTTAGAAAAATTGATTTGTGAAGGTCAACTGATTCGCTTCGACTACACAAATTATGAAGCTACCGAAAAACCGACCGTTGAAAAAGTGATCATGCGACCAACTTCGATATTTTTCGATAACTATTATTTGTTCCTGGTTGGACTCGAACCTACGATAAAAAAATACGTGACTTGTCGAATTGATTGGATCGAAAATATCAAAAAATTAGCCGATCAAGTCGAAATTAAACCAGGATTTCGTTACGAAGAGGGCTTGAAACGGCCGATCACGGCGTATGCTTATTCCGGTCAGAAAACGCGCATTCAATTTGAATATTATGGCTTCGTCGATTATGTGATCGATCAGTTCCCCTCCTGCAAAATCATTAAGAAACTCGACAAAAAGAATCAGTATCCATTTTCGGTCTATCTGTTACAGATCGATGTTGAATATTCCGCCGGTGTGCGACTGTGGCTGCTAGGTCAGTCGACAATTTTACGAGTGGTCAGTCCAGCAAGCGTTGTTGACGAGATCAAAGGAATTCTGCAATCGAGTTATCAGCGCTATCAGGAATAAAAAAATAAAAAAATTTGATGACGGTCGCAAAAACGACATTATGTGTCGCTATCATCTGCTACAATGTGGTTGTCCAAATACGAATGTCGGTGCTACCTCAGCTGCATTGACTGATCGTAGATGACGAAAGAAACAGACCACTATTTAAGGGGGATGAGAACGATTGATTGCATCTTTGAAATAGTTTGCAAATCACCTCAGACGATTCTGCGATATTTCTAAGGATGAGTCATCCTCAGACAGTGTGTCTAATAGATAACCACCGTAATGTTATGGCGTCGATTAGTCGACGAAATGACTGCCAACGGATCAGCTTTCCAACTTAGTTTGGAAAGCTGATCTGTTTTTATTTGGCCAATTTTAAGTTGTGAATAAAACCGCTTCCAAAACCAGCTCAATCTATGCTAAGATGGCTCTGAACAGATGATTCTATTGAGTTATGATCGATCAGGGGAGGTCGCATGATGAAAGTAATCGTGATTGGCGGTGTGGCTGGTGGCCCGTCGTTTGCCACCAGGTTGCGGCGATTAGATGAAAGTATTCAGATTTTGTTAGTTGAACGAGGCGCGCATATTTCGTATGCGAGTTGTGCCTTGCCTTATTATTTAGGCGACACGATCACCGATTTGGATTCGTTGATCGAGCGGACGCCAGAAATATTGAAGGTGAAGAATAATATTGATGTCTGGGTCCATCATGAGGTGACCAAAATCGATCCCGTTGCCAAGCAGGTGACAATTATCAATTTGGAAACGCAGGAACGTCGTCAAGAAGACTACGATGTCCTAATATTGGCAACCGGCACGCGAGCGGTTTTGCCAGCGATCAAGGGGATCGACACGATGACGAACGGCTTTACGCTACGTAACGTCACCGACGCGACCAAAATCAAAACGTTTATTGAGTTGAAACAACCGCGACGGGCAACAATTGTTGGTGCCGGAGCGGCGGGCTTGGAAATTGCGGAGAATTTCCGGCAGCGAGGGTTGGCAGTGACGGTGATCGACCGACTCGCAAGCGTGGCGTATCCGTATGACGCAGAGCTAGCGCAAATTATCGAGGCTGAGTTAGAAAAGAACGGCGTGCAACTTAAATTAGACACGACGGTTGTTGAAATCCAAGAGCAGGGACATCGATTAATCTTAAGTGATGGCACAACTTTGCAGACCGATTTGTTGATTCTCGCCACGGGGGTCCAGCCAAATAGTGAATTGGCAGCGGCTGCAGGTATTCAACTGGCGGACAATCAACATATTATTGTCGACGAAAAATTAGCCACCAATATGCCGGATATTTACGCAATAGGGGATGTCGTTCAGACCACCAGCTATATTTCCGGTTTGCCGATTCCGAGTTTGTTATCAAGTGCCGCTAATCGGCAAGGCCATCTGTTGGCGGACATTATTCATGGTGAGAAGTTAACGTATCGCGGTTTCATCGGAACGGGTGTGGCGAAGATATTTGACTTGACCATGAGCTTCGTCGGCTATACTGAGCACACGTTGGAATCAGCTGGGATCACGGACTACAAAACAGTTTTGATCACCCCATTTGATCACGCCAACTTCTATCCAGAAGCGAAGCGATTAAATTTAAAATTAATTTTCGAAACCGCAACTGGCAAGATCCTCGGGGCTCAGGCAGTCGGCGAACGCGAGGTTGATAAGCGGATCGGTGAACTTTCTGCCGCGATCACGGGTAAATTGACGGTTTTTGATCTACCGGATTTAGAATTGCCTTATTCGCCACCTTATTCGACCACGCGCGATCCAGTCAATACGGTCGGTTATGTTGCCATTAATCAGATGAGCAATCGCGTACGCTCGATCAAGCTGACAGATATTCCTGCTAAAGACCTCGAGACCGCATTCTTCTTAGATATTCGCGAATTAAACAAACCAGCGATGGGAAGTGTACAGGCCACCGTGAATATTCCGCTGAGTGAACTGCGGGATCGTTTAGCCGAAATTCCCACGGATCGTCAAGTTTATATCACCTATCGTCAGGGATTGAATCCGTACAATGCGGCGCGAATTTTAGCCGGGAAATCGATCGATGCCTGGTTGATTCAAGAATGACTTTTAAATGTGTTTTCAAAGCTGTGCGGTTCTTGAACACTGATGTGGGATTTGCGTAATGTCTTATTTTAGCATGGAAAAAAATAATGATCATATTTTTAATTCGTGACTAACACGCAATTAATAGCTAGTCTTTGAGGGGCCCAAAGTTGTATAATGAATCTATTCTAAGAACAAAAGGAGAAATCATGGCAGAATTAACACATTTTTATCAGGTATTCAAACCAACGCATTACAATGTCTATATCGATATTAACCGTGAAACTAAAAAAATCTCCGGTAAAACAGCGATTACGGGCTTAGCTGAAACTGAATCGATTTCAATTCATCAGAAATATTTAACGATCGAATCTGTTTTGGCTGACGGGCAATCGGTGCCATTTACTGTTGACGATGCTGCCGAAGCCATTCGAATCACTTTGCCTAAAGCTGGTGAAGTGACACTAGAAATCACTTATACGGCTAAATTAACGGACACAATGATGGGTATTTATCCGTCATATTACGAAGTCGATGGCGTTAAGAAACAAATTATCGGTACTCAATTCGAAACAACTTCTGCTCGCCAAGCTTTCCCTTCTGTTGACGAACCAGAAGCAAAGGCTACTTTCGACGTTGCCATCAAGTATGATGAGCATGAAGGCGAAGTGACTTTGGCCAACATGCCAGAAGTTCGCTTTGAAAACGGCGTTCATTATTTTGACACGACGGTTAAAATGTCGACTTATTTGATTGCGTTTGCCTTTGGTGAATTGCAAGGCAAGCAAACGACAACTAAGAGCGGTGTTCAAGTCGGTGTATTTGCCACGAAAGCACATCAACCAAAAGAGTTGGATTTCCCACTAGATATTGCCAAACGCGCAATCGAATTCTATGAAGATTTCTATCAAACACCTTATCCATTGCCACATTCATGGCAATTGGCTTTACCAGACTTTTCTGCAGGCGCCATGGAAAACTGGGGCTTGGTCACTTATCGTGAAGTTGCGCTCTTGCTCGATCCAGACAACACGACATTATCAGCAAAACAATACGTTGCAACTGTTATCACGCACGAATTGGCTCACCAATGGTTTGGCGATCTCGTGACGATGAAGTGGTGGGACGATCTTTGGTTGAATGAAAGTTTCGCCAACATGATGGAATATTTGTCTGTTGATGCACTCGAACCAGATTGGCACATTTGGGAAACTTACCAAACCTCAGAAGCACCCGCTGCTTTGCAACGTGATGCCACTGATGGCGTTCAGTCTGTGCACGTTGAAGTTGAAGATCCCGCAGAAATCGATTCGTTGTTCGATGGCGCGATCGTTTACGCTAAGGGCTCACGGATGTTAGTCATGGTTCGCGCTTTGATCGGCGACGATGCTTTACGCAAAGGCTTGAAGAATTACTTCACGGCTCATCAGTATGGCAATGCCACTGGTGCAGATTTATGGGCGGCTTTAGGTGATGCTTCTGGCATGGATGTTGGCGCGATCATGAAGTCATGGTTGGAACAGCCAGGTTATCCAGTGGTTACCGCAGAAGTAGTCAATGGTCAATTAACCTTGTCACAAAAACAATTCTTTGTCGGTGAAGGCAAAGAAGTTGGTCGCCAATGGCAAGTGCCTTTGAGCAGCAATTATGATGCTGTACCAGAATTGTTGACGGAACAAAGTATCACGGTTGGCAACTATCAAGATTTACGTGAAGCCAGTGGCGAACCATTCCGTTTAAATGTCGGCGACAATTCTCACTTCATTGTTAAATACGATGATCAATTATTAGCAGATATTTTAAAGAATGTTGATGCCTTAGATCCAGTTTCTCAATTGCAAATTTTGCAAGACTTGCGCTTATTAGCTGATGGCCGTCAAGTTTCTTATGCGACGATCGTGCCATTATTGCCACGCTTTGCCAACAGTCAATCCGCAATTGTCAACTCGGCTTTATACCAGGTTGCCAATACGTTGAAGCAATTTGTTGAACCTGATTCTGCCGAGGAGCAACAATTACAAGCCTTCTTCGATCAATTGAGTTCAGATCAAGTGGCTCGTTTGGGTTGGTTGGCGAAAGCTGACGAATCTAACGACGATCAATTAACGCGTCCTTACGTTCTGAACGCCGCACTCTATGCCAAGAACGTGGATGCCATTGCGTCGGCACACGACCTCTTCAAAACACATCGTGATAAGCTCGCTAGCTTACCTGCTGACGTGCGTGTGTATGTCTTGCGTAATGAAGTTAAAAACTTCGGTAGTGCCGAATTAGTCAACGAATTATTTGCCGAATATCGTCAAACCGTTGATCCTGGCTACAAAGAAAGTTTGCGTGCAGCCATCGTTAACACGACTGATTCTGATTTGATTGAATTGGTCGTTGCTAAATTCAAAGATGCTGAAACAGTTAAGCCCCAAGATTTACGTTCATGGTATTATGGCGTTTTAGCAAACAACGATGGTCAACAAGCAGCGTGGGATTGGTTCCGCAAGAGCTGGGATTGGCTCAGTGAATCATTAGGTGGCGATATGGAGTTCTCTTCATACATCACGGTGACTTCTCGCGTATTCCACACACCAGAACGTTTGGCTGAATTCAAGACTTTCTTCGAACCTAAGTTGAACACACCAGGTTTAACTCGTGAAATCAAGATGGACACGAAAGTTATCGAAAGTCGCGTTGATTTGATTGAAAACGAAAAAGCTGCGGTTAATGCAGCGGTTGCCAACGCGGTCGATTAAGATATTTTTGGGGAAAAGACTTAGATTCAGAATCTGACGTTTTTCTTAAAAATTGAGATAAACAGTTTTAAGTGAGTACCGTATTGTCAGAAAAACTTTCAAATGGCGTTCAGATTTTGTTGATAAAATCTGAACGTCATTTTTTGTGCGAAAATCATGAGTGTCGGCCATCGTGTTGATGACTAGTCATTTTCGCCCAGCGCTATTTTGGCTAAGTCCTGACAAACAACGTATAATAAAGTAACGAGTGTTTTCTCAACTCGATGAAAGTGTGGATGCGTATGTCAAAAGATTCTTTGAGCGCACAAGTGACTCAGATTCGGATACAATGGCGACAAAGCGATGATCGCCGCGATGCTGGATTGCCCACGGAGATTCCTGAAGTAACCCGTGTGAATGACTTACAGTATGGGAATGATTCCCAATATAATTTGCTGGATGTTTATTTGCCTAAACAGCATGGCGCAAAGATTCCCGTGATCGTCAATATTCACGGCGGTGGTTGGGTTTATGGCACCAAAGAAACCTATCAATTTTATGGACTCGGCTTGGCTAAAGATGGTTTTGCCGTGATCAACGCGAATTATCGCTTAGGCCCAGAAGTCACTTATCCGAGTGCGCTCGATGATATTAATGACGTCTTCCACTGGTTGGCGGCGCATGCAGACGACTATGATCTCGATACCGACCACGTTTTCATCGTCGGGGACAGCGCGGGTGGTCAAATGGGCGAACAGATTTTGGCGATCTACACCGATCCAACTTATCGACGTTATTTCAACTATGAGCTTCCTCAATTGAAAATTCGCGCGGCGGCATTAAATTGTGGTGCTTATTTCATCGGCGACCCAGGCATGATCACCGACGGACCAGCCGCCTATTTTCCAGAAGAGGTTGTGCGTGACCACCAGACTGATTTACAAGTTGAAAATTTTCTGACGCCTGAATTACCGCCGATTTTTCTCATGACGGCCAATAATGACTTCTTGCGCAATAATGCTTGGCAGTTGGCCGGATTCTTGCGCGCCAAACAGATTTTCCACGAAATCCATATGTATGGCGACGATCAAAATCCACGCGGACATGTTTTCCATATTGACCAACGTGATGAGCTTGCCAAACAGTGCAATGAAGATGAACTTAATTTCTTCCGGCGGTATTTGAAATAGGATGAGTTTTGTTGAGGAGGACGATTTTTGAAATTCCAGCAAATCAGGTACACTTTTTCTGAAACCTTCAGGATTTTTTAAGCATTTACACCTATCTCCGCCATATTTAGGGCGTACAATGAAAGAGAATGAAAATTCGAAAGGAAGATTTACTGTATGGCTTATCGCACGCCACCCTTAATTTCACCGGCATCATTGGTTTCGATCGTCTTGGCACTGTCGTTGATCAACATCGTGCACACGTCGACAGATGCCACGGCCAAACCGCAGTCCAGTGAGGAATATTCGCAAACAGTTAGCAGTATTAAAGCTAAGAAAAATTCGAGTTCGAGTAGTCTGTCGAGTGCAAGTTCTAGCTCGTCGAAATCGGAGTCGTCTTCTTCAGAGAGCTCTGAAGAATCGAGCCGCTCGGTGGATTCAAGCGCTTCAAGCAGTTCGGCAACAGATAATAGTGAGAATACCACAGATAATTCTGAAAGTAGTTCGTCGGTCGATACCAGTTCGAGTAGCACGCCGTCTCACTCAAGTAGCAGTAGTTCGACCGGTGCCAACAGTTCGAGCAGCTCGGCAAGTAGTACCAGTACCTCGTCGAGTTCAACATCGGCGCCAGCAACCAGTTCATCGACTGCTCAGTAAGGAGGACCAGCATGTTAACAGCATTAGAAATTGCCAACAAAGTTTTAGGTTACTTCAATATCAAAGATAAACCGAAAAATCGCATGTTTACGCTGATCGGATTTTTTGCCAATTTTTATTTATTATATTTAGCCATCACTAATATGCGTTATGCCGGCTATCGATTGATCGGGCTCGGTTTTTTAGCTGCGTTTTTACTGGTGTTTTATTTTGAAGTGTTAAATTATTTTTATTACTTCACAGACAAGCGATTCAAGTTCGATGTTTCGCCGTGGATCGAGAAAAAATTAGGTGGCCATCCTGCCAATGCGGCGACAACACAACCGGTAACTTTCGCACAAAACGTGCCATCTGCCGGTCTGTTTGATCGCAAGCAGGTTTTGCCCGTCGAATTAAATATTACATTTGCTGAACAGCAGCATATCGATGATCTCGCACAGGAATTGATTACGCAAGGTTATTTGAGCCTGAATTATAATGGCTTAACTGATCGTGATCTGTACGCCCAAGCGCAACAGAGTCACGAGCGATTGTTCGCAATGGGCACACCGTTACAATTGCCATTTTACGAAATCAAAAACGAACATGGCCACTTAGTTTTGTACGCGGGTGTCAACGCACTGTCAGAACAGGCGGTGGGTGATATTCGCAAGGTCGGCCTGACCAACGCGGATCTGGCGCAGGAGAAATATGATTTGGTCGTCGCCAACAGCTTCTTGCGTGGTGGTCCATATAAAATCGCCGGGCGCGGCGGGTTGATCGAAAATACGGAGCCGTATGAAATCGTGGCCGAAGTCGCATACCAACCGAAAAAAGTAAATCAGCAATAATTGCGTAATTAGCATAGAGAGGTATTTGCTCTATGCTTTTTTGTTGGGCTCCGGTGCAATTTGTAGTGGGAAGCAATTTTGAAGGCTTTGCTGATGTGAGGTAGGATTTAGTTTGGTTCCGTCAGAACGCTACAGAAAATAGTTGCGCCTCGCTGTGGGGATGACTTTTAAAGTTGCCAGCTGATTCATGAAGGCTTTGTTTGCGTGAGGTAATATCTTGTTCGGTTCCGTCAGAGCGCTCCAGAAAAAATTACTGCTTACTCTGGGGATGACTTCAAGCCTTTTGAAGCCCGCAAAAGTCTTGAAGATCACCCTCGTTCTAGTGGGACTTTAGATTTGCGGATAACTATTATGGTGATCAACTTTTCTGATTTACTTTAAAAATAAAATTAAGTCCCACAAGAACGATTTCACAGTGATCAGTAATTTTTTCTTCCGCGTTCTGACTCATCTCGGCAGTTTTATAGTGCTGACTCTAGTCAACGTCTAGTCCTGTGCGACTGATTTTAAGCGCAACTTTAATTTCTAGAGGACGAAAGGCGGACTTGATCATCACACAAACTTTTTCGTTCAACTATTTAAAGTAAAGGCAACAATGTCAATCAAGCTTGCGGTACCCTGTTATTCCAATCCTAGCCTAAATGAAATAAGTTTAGGCAGAAGTTGCGGAAGAAAATAGTGGGATTGCAGTGGTATTTTTGTTAACGAACGGTCTTCGTGAGTTTACAGAAAGGGAAAATGTGAGATCCGGCGCTTTTCCGGAGCTCACATTTTAGGCGGAAAACTTTTGGCGCTCGTCCAAAAGCTTGGAGCCGTCCCCACAGCAACTCCCACTATTTTCTGGAGCGACTTCTGCCGAAGGTAGATTGGTTTTCACACACTACGGACGACAATTCGCTTTTTTCAATTGGCTGAGAGCCGTCCCCACAGCAACCTCCCACTATTTTCTGGAGCAACTTCTGCCGAAGGTAGATAATTTATATAGGTCTATAGCAGCACACGTACTAAACAGAAGGGTAGAGGTAGTAATTGTTTCGAAAGAGGGAATGCCTCTTTCTTTTCAGACCATTTTCGTTTACCATTGAAGTTAGCAAAGCAAAGGGTTGAGTCGATGGAACCACAAACAATTCTCAAAGAAAAATTCGGATATGACACATTCCGCACCGGTCAGCAAGACGTGATCGATGCAGTTTTGGCGGGCGATAATGTCCTAGCCATCATGCCAACGGGCGGTGGGAAATCACTATGTTACCAGATCCCGGCATTAATTTTATCGGGCGTGACTTTGGTGGTCTCGCCACTGATCTCGTTGATGAAAGACCAAGTCGACGCGTTGAATGAGAACGGCATTCCCGCGACGTTTATTAACAGTAGCCTCGATTATCAAGAAATTAATTATCGCTTTCAACAAGCAGCCTCTGGTGAAGTTAAGTTGCTCTATGTGTCACCAGAACGCTTAGATTCGAATTATTTCAACGGTCTGGCACAATTACCCATCGATCTGGTTGCCATCGATGAGGCCCACTGTATATCGCAATGGGGGCATGATTTTCGGCCGAGTTATTTGCGGGTCACCGAAATTATTCAGCAGTTGCCTAGCCAACCGACAATTATTGCGCTGACCGCAACCGCGACGCCGAAAGTTGCCGAAGATATCATGCATCTTTTGAACGTGGACAAAGAAGTTAAAACCGATTTTGCACGGCCGAACTTGTCGTTTAAAGTTGTTAAAGATCAAGACAGTGATCGCTTTTTGTTGGATTATTTGAAGGTCAATCCGGATCAGTCGGGGATTATTTATGCCAGCACGCGTAAGGAAGTCGAACGTGTGACGAAGCTGTTGGCCAAGAATGACGTGGCAGTAACCATGTATCACGCGGGTTTGTCGCCACAACAGCGCCGGAAAAATCAGGAAGACTTTTTATACGATCGATTGCCAGTGATGGTCGCGACCAATGCGTTCGGAATGGGCATCGACAAGAGTAACGTGCGCTTCGTGATTCACGATCAAGTTCCGGGGACACTGGAAGCTTATTATCAAGAAGTGGGGCGAGCCGGCCGTGATGGCTTGCCATCTGATGTGATCCTTTTATTTAAATTGGCGGATATTCAGATCCAGCATTTTTATATTGAAAAGTCTGAGATGGATGATCGTAATAAGCATCTCGAATATTTGAAGCTTCAAGAAATGCAGCAGTATGCGAACACGCAACAATGTTTGCAACAATATATTCTGAACTACTTTGGTGAAAAAGGTCCGGTTTGCGGGAATTGTAGTAATTGCCTCGATGATCGTGAAGCACAAGATGTGACCATCGATGCGCAAAAAGTGTTGTCGTGTGTGAAACGGATGGATCAGCGCTTCGGTAAAGTTTTGGTCGCCCAAGTTTTAACGGCGTCCAAAGTTAAGCGCGTGACCCAAATGCATTTCGACGAACTTTCCACCTACGGCTTATTGAAAAATCAGTCGCAAAAGGCAGTCTCAGAATTGATCGACTTTTTAACGGCATCGGGTCATTTACGCGCGGCTGGTGGCGAATATCCTGTGTTGCAACTGACGAGTACGGGATTAGCAGTCTTGCAAGGCAAGTCGCAGGTTTTCCGCAAGATGGCAGTCAAGGCGAAGCAATCGTTGCCGGTCAATGATGAATTGTTTGAAAAATTGCGGGCGTTGCGGCGTGAGTTGGCTGAACAACAGAGCGTGCCGCCATTCGTGATTTTCTCAGACCAGTCGTTGCACGAGATGTGCGCACAAATGCCTACGACTTTAAACGAAATGCTAGCGGTCAAAGGCGTTGGTCAGGCCAAGTTAGAAAAATACGGCCAACAATTTTTGGATGCCTTGGCAACAGACTAGGTTGAAGTTGCCTGTTGAGTTGATTGATTGCGGGCAATTTTAAGTTGGTGTGAAATTAGGGCTGCGTGTTTAAGTACCCTTGAATTAAGTAACTAGCGTCATGATTGCAATGACAGAGCGAACGGCGTATTCTCGAGTTAAGAGCGTAAAACCATTTCGTCAGCCTAGATAAAGATTTTTTTGCGAGTTGATGAGCGCGATGGTTCTTGTTTTTGGCACTTAAATTTGATTGAAGTGGGAGAATAGCGATGAAAATTTTTGTAGCGGGTGGTTCTGGACGGGTGGCAGCCGAATTGATCAAGGATTTGGTTGCAGATGGCCACGAGGTGATCGCGGGTGCGCGTCATCCGGAAAATGTGGCGGTGCTTGATCATGTTCAAGCCGTTGAATTGGATTTGCACGCGGAAGTTAGTGACATTGCTGAAGTCATTGGCAATGTCGATGTGATTTATTTCGTGGCCGGTTCGCGCGGGAAAGATTTATTGCAGACGGATGCTTTTGGTGCGGTCAAAACAATGTGGGCCGCCGAGCAGAATGGCGTTAAGCGGTATGTCATGCTGAGTTCGATTTACTCAACCGAACCGAATGAATGGCATCGTGAGGGCATGAAGCAGTTGATGAATTACAATGTGGCCAAGTTTTTTGCCGATGATTATTTGATCAAGAATACTGGCTTGGATTACACAATTCTGCAGGCCACGAGTTTGACCGAAGAATCAGGCACTGGCAAAATCAGCCTAAACGTCGGTGAGTCGAATGTAAATCCGATCCCCGATGTTGCGGAAACCCTAGCCGAAATATTGAATCATGAAAATACGATCGGAAAAACGATTGCGATGTGCAGTGGTAGCACGCCGATCGAAGACACTTTAAGCCAGTTATAAAATCTAAATTTGAACACAGAAAAGCGCCGTAAGTTGATGTCGTCAGGACACAACTTACGACGCTTTTTAGTTAGGTCGTCGATTTGAGGCGTTTCAACAAATAATACCAGTTCCCATAGTGATTTTTCGTCAGTACGGCAAATAATAAATCGAATTCTGCCACTTGCGGTTTGGCAAGTTGAGCGCCGAAGACTTGTGCTTCGTAGCTGGCGGTGATTTGTGTGAAAGCAGCGGGTAATTCAAGTTGGTGATCGATCTGGTGCGCATAACTGGTCAAGGATTGGCTCGGCGCACGTTTGGCAACAATGCGCAATAACCACAGGAGTTGGCGATAGAAATGCGGGAATTTGGCCGCGGTAATTCTGCGGCTACGTTGATGAAAGACAATCAACAGAATTCGCGGCGCCGTCAAAATGATCAGGAGCAAAATAATGATCAAAAGCACCAGGCGTAACCATTCTGGTATTGAAGTTGAGTCGTCTGTTTGCGTGTCAGCGGCCGTCTGGCTGGATGACCGCGTAGAAGTGGCTTTGCTAGACGCGCTCGAAGAACTAGAACTGCTCGATTCCGACTGGCTTGAGATCGAAGTGGTTTCTGAACGTTCCGTCGTGGCCTGTGGTTGATCCTCATTATAAAATCCGGGCGTTGGTTCGAAGGGTAACCAACCGTACGCGGGGAAATAAACTTCTGGCCATGAATGTGCGTCGGAATTTGTGATCGCGTAACGCTTTCTACCATTGGCTAATTGCTTAACTGCCGCGCCGTCATTGAAGCCCTTGGTCCAGCGCGCGGGAATATTTAGGGTACGTAACATGATCACCATCGCGCTGGAAAAATTATCGCAGTAACCGATTTTAGAATCGAAGAGGAAGTAATCGACGTAGTCCCGATTTTTCGGGGTTGTTGGTGTGTCGACTTTTGAATAAGTGAATTGATCGTCCGTCGATAAAAAGTCCGTGATCGCAGTGACTTTATCGTAATAAGTCGGTGCATTTTTGGTAACTTTCTCAGCCAGCGTCTTGATTCGGGCGGGAAGTTTAGCAGGAAGTTGTAAATAATAGGACATCGAAGTTAAGTCGACGGCGCCGACGTTTTCAAGTTGGGCATCGGTTACGTTTTTGTCGGCTATGGTCATGTCGATCGTTTGGTAAGCGATGTTGGTGCTAGGATATAAACGGTTGGAGGTCTGATCGTAATAACTCAGTTCCGGGCCGGGACCTACGTTGGTCAAGGTTAGCTTTCCATAGGGCAAGGCAATAAATGATTGTTCCTGGGGATTGATGATTTCAACTTGCTCAGGGGTCGAATCGTAGATGCTATCGGCAGTCTCCTCATCTTTGAGCACGAGCGGCCATTCTTGGGTGGTCTGAGAGTAAGGTCTGGGATCATCACTGGTTAATATGCGCCCCATGCGTTCCCAGCCCTTGCCATCATAAGTATCCTTGGCGCCGACTCGCAAATAATGCGGTGTTCGCTGAATGACAGTCATGATAACGGTATTGTCGTCGTGGATCGGTCCGCCCAATTTCTGATTGTTTTCGGTAAATCCGGTTTGGCGACTGCGATCGGCGTAGGCATCGATGGCGTCATAGAAGCCCGCTGCGTTCAACCGATTTCGTAGCGCGACCGTGTTAACAACGAGGTTGCCGTTAAAAGTAGTCTGCGTATTGACCAGATAAAAAATTCCAGAGACGATCAATATCGGAAGCAGGCCGATCGTCATGATTTTCCACGAATGGTCAGTTGAAAAATTACGCCAAATCAGCAGTAAGCACAAAATCAAACTGACTTGAAAATAAGCGCCAAGTAAATCGTTGCCATTAAAAATGTGCACGGCCATTAAATAGGCTAGGGCAATCAAGACCGCGATCAAAGGCTGCTGATAATCGATGATCAGCATGAATAAACCCATAACCAAGATCAACCCGAGTGTGACCGCCAAGGTTTGCGGCATATCGACGCCGCCAGTGTTGCCGAGTTGTAAAATCGTCTTGTAGATTTGCGGGAAATATCTGCTCAGCCAACTGACGAAATCGAGTCGATTCGTTGCCAGAAGACGTGATAACCAGAAGAGCAGATCGAAGACAATGATCAAGAGCTTGAGCAGCTGATTGAGGCGGGTTAAGCTCAGTCCCCAGACCAACAGACCGGAAAAAATGATTGCTCCGATCAAAAGGCTCGTGTTGTCGATGGGGTTGATGGACACGAAGACGCGCATGACCACGGCGACCAGCCATAAACTCAGACCTAAGGGAATTAAATTACGAAGCCACTTGGGCATGCTCATCCCTCCTTGCCACAACTAAATTCATTCGCGCACTTTGAATCGACGCCGCTTGGTCATTGACCTGTACATAAATCAACGCGGTTTTTCCGAATTGTGTTTTCAAGCCATCATAGGTTAGCTGCTGACTCCCGAAAATAATCAAAGTCTGTTTGGGACTGGGACTAGTCGCCATCAGATTTTTCAGTGCGACAGGACTGGCTTGTAATTCCGCGAGTTCGGTCCAAGTTGGCGCCTCATAAATGCGATCAGTTACATAAAGACTACGTTCCCAAAGCGTCGTATTTGCGGCCAAGCTAAAAAAAGTACCGAGTCGAATTTCAAACGCGTCGTCAGGCTCACCGAGAAAAATTCCCTGCCAATGCACGCGCTTCTCGGGTTCATTCTTGCGAATAATAATATTGTCTTCTTTAGCAGTGATTTTCCAGTCGATCATATTGATCGGATCGCCAACGCGATAATTGCGTAATGATTGCAGATCCATCGAAGTTAAGGCGGTGTCTTGCGCGGCAGCCTGGACCATTTGCACCAGAGCCGCCGCAATCTTATTGGCAAAATCGGTCTCGATTTGTGGACCAACGACTAATGGTTGATGCCATTTTAAGCGGCGTGATTTTTTGGCGATGCCAAAAAAATCACTGGCCGTGACCGCCAAGGGCATACTCGTGTAAACGCCGCGGTCGAGTGCTTGCGACCAAGTGAAGGGCGTTTTCTGCCCATAATAAATGGTGGATAGGAGTGGTTCAGTGGGACTTTTAATTACAATTCGTGGAAAAAACCCGCGGCCCTGCAAAACGAGTTGTAGAGGTTGTTGAGAATCGTGAGCATGAATTTGTTGCGCCGAATGTTCAATTTGTAATTTTTTCAACGGCCAGGCCAGACTTAATAAGCTGAGAACGATCAGCATAAAGGCCACGTTAGTCACGAATAAACTGGAGCTGGTATTGAAAATAATCCCGAATAAACTCAAAACGATCAGACAGAAAAAGTAACTCATATTGCGCCAAACGTGTCGCCATTTCATTTACTCACCCCGAATCGGTACGGGAATACTTTTGACGATGTCGCTCAAAATTTGATCACGAACGCTGGCATTGCTTGCGTTTAAAATGATACGGTGTCCAAAAACCGGTTGGATCAGCGCCTGAATGTCGGCGGCGATCACGTAATCGCGACCGTTCGTCAACGCGAAGGCACGGCTTGCCGCCGCCAGTGCCAATGAACCGCGGGGACTGATACCTAAGCGGACTGAAGGATGTTGTCTAGTCGCAGTCGCTAAATCGAGAATATAGCGCAATAACACGGGATCGATGTGAACAGACTGAACGGTTTGTTTCAAGTCGATTAATTGGTCGTGGCTGACAACTTGCTGAATTTCAAGATTTGGTTCTGATTGTCTTTGGGTCAATAATTTCAGCTCGTCGTCGAAGTTGGGATAACCAATGCTGAGTCGCATAATGAACCGGTCCATTTGCGCTTCTGGCAGCGGATAAGTGCCTTCGTAATCAGTCGGGTTCTGAGTTGCCAACACGAAAAAACTATCGTCGAGATAATGAGTGGCGCCATCTAACGTGACCCGATTTTCTGCCATGGCTTCTAATAAGGCGGATTGTGTGCGTGGGGTAGCGCGGTTGATTTCGTCGGCGAGTAAGAATGTGGCGAAAATTGGCCCGGGTTTGAATTCGAATTGATTTTTTTGCCGGTCGAAAATCGAGACGCCGATAATATCACTCGGTAATAAATCCGGCGTGAATTGCACTCGATTGTAAGTGCCCGCAAACGTGGTCGCCATCGTTTTGGCGAGGGTGGTTTTGCCAACGCCGGGAACGTCTTCGAATAGCGCGTGGCCGTTAGCGAGCAGGGCAGTTACGGTGAGCTGCAAAGTTGTGCGTTTGCCGACGATCACCTTTTCCATTTCGGTGATGGCGTTATCTATCAATGTTTTTGCTGCTTCGATTTCCATGTTGTGCCTCCCGCGATTAAATTCTGATCTGCGCCCGTTGTTATGATGTGATAATTGTTTGGTTGTTAACGATTACATTTAGTATACCTGAAATATTTGGGAGTGGGTAAAAAGATAGCGCTCTTTGAATAATATATTTCAAACGTGCGAAAAATAATCTACCTGCGGCAGAAGTTGCTCCAGAAAATAGTGGGAGGTTGCTGTGGGGACGGCTCCAAGCTTTTGGAAGTACGCCAAAAGTTTTCCGCCTAAAATGTGAGCTCCGGAAAAACGTCGGATCTCACATTTTCCCTTTCTGTAAACTCACGAAGGCCGTTCGTTAACAGAAATACCACTGCAATCCCACTATTTTCTTCCGCAACTTCTGCCTAAACTTATTTCGTTTAGTGAAGGATCTGAATAACAGGGTTCATCAAATTTGATTAACATTGTTGCCGTTACTTTGAAAAGTTGAACGAAGAAGTTTGTGTGATGATCAAGTCCGCCTTTCGTCCTCTAGAAATTAAAGTTGCGCTTAAAATCAGTCGCACAGGACTAGACGTTGACTGGAGCGACCACTATAAAACTGCCGAGATGAGTCAGAACGCGGAAGAAAAAGTTGCGACTCGCAGTGAAATTGTTCTTGCGGGACCAGATTATTTCTTAAACGTTCTCAGATAAGTTGACTAATAATGCATTTCTCCACAAAACCATAGTCCCGCTAGAACAAGGGTGATCTTCAAGACTTTGCCGATTTTGCAAAGGCTTGAAGTCATCCCCACAGCGAGGCGCAACTATTTTCTGGAGCGTTCTGACGGAACCAAACTAAATCCCACCTCACGTAAACAAAGCCTTCGAGAATTAGGGTGAGATTTTAAAAGCTAGCACACAGCGAGGCGCAACATTTTTTTGTAGCATTCTGACGGAACCAAACTAAATCCTGCGACACGCAAACAAAGCCTTCAAAACTATCTCATGAATTTTTCCAGCGTTAACAAAAAATAAGCCGTAAAATTTCCACTTATATTTACTTTGAAGTATGATGATTACAGAGCGTTCTGCTCGTCAATTGAAGGGAGATTTATCGATGACAACACATTATGAAGCACAAATTGTTTCACTCAATGCTGACAAAATTGGTCATGCTGCTTATGGTCACGCGACGTTCGAAGTCGCTGGCGAAGAGTTGATTATTCGGATCGAAATGCACAACACACCTGCCAAAATGGCGCACTGGGAACATTTCCACGGTAATCCGGATGGTTCGCAGGCGTTGATTGCCACTTTAGCGCAAGATAAAAACGGTGACGGTTTTGTTGATTTGCCTGAGACAGCAGCTGTTTCGGGCACAACGATGGTTCCCTTTGATGATGCGCCAGAACACATGGATATTCCCCATGATCGTTATCCCGTTTCCGATGAAAATGGCGATTTCGTCTACGAGAAGCGCGTTTCATTGCCAGAGTTGCAAGCTAATTTCAAAAAAGCGTTCGGCGATGATGAGCTGCACCTAGAAAAACGTGTGATTTATATTCACGGTGTGCCCGCTAGCCTAGATTTGCCCGAGAGTGTAGCTGGCATGGTTGGTCATTATGATGCACACGTGACACTGCCGATTGCAACCGGTCAGATTTTAGCAATGGATTAGCGTCGTTCAATTAAAAAATATTCACAAATTTTCTTTGTGAGGCTGAACCCCAATAATTGGTTAAATCCAAATTATTGGGGTTCAGTTCTGCAATCGGATGATTTTATCTTTTCGCGTTATAATTATTAACAATATTGATTCAGCTGAGTTTAATCTAATGGAGGTGTTCGTCAATGAAACATTTCGACAATATTATTATTGGTTTCGGCAAAGCGGGGAAGACGCTGGCTGCAACTTTGGCGCAACACGGCAAAGAAGTACTTGTAATTGAAAAAGACGCGCAAATGTACGGTGGGACTTGTATTAACGTGGCTTGTATTCCGACTAAGAATTTAATTACCAGTGCGCAGCGTGGCGTGTCTTATGGACAAGCGATTCAGATCAAGAATCAATTGACTGGTAAGTTGCGTGACAAAAATTATCATAAGGTGGCCGATCAAGAAACGGCCACGGTTTTGAATGCAGATGCAGAATTTTTGGACGATCAGACGCTGTTAGTCAAAGATGATTCTAGCGAGCAACAATTAACCGCCGACCGTATCTTTATCAACACAGGGTCAAAAGCATTTGTGCCTGCAATCGAGGGGCTCCAGGAGAGTCGGCATGTTTATACGTCGCAAGAATTATTGGCGCAAACGGAACAAGTTCAACATCTGGCGATTCTTGGTGGTGGACCGATCGGCTTAGAATTTGCGTCGATGTATGCGCAGTTTGGCAGTGAAGTCTCGGTGCTAGTCAACCAACCACAAGTATTGCGTGGGTTTGAACCAGAAGTTGCGCAGATGGCTAGCGAAGATTTGCAGGCAGATGGGATTGAATTCCTTTTGGAAAGTGAACTGGTTTCTGTACACGATACCGAAGATGGCGTCGAACTTTCCTATCGGCAAAATCATGAGGTGCACACCTTAACAGTGGACGCTTTATTGGTTGCGACCGGTCGGCAGGCGAATGTGGCTGACCTGCATTTGGAGCGGACTTCGATCGAACGAGGCAAACATGGCGCGATTGTCGTGAATGAGAAGCTAGAAACGACCGCGCCTAATATTTGGGCGCTGGGAGATGTGAATGGTGGGCCGCAATTCACTTATGTTTCGCTGGATGATTGGCGGATCGTCAACAATCAATTGTTCGGCGATCAAACGCGCACGTTGGCCAATCGTCCTGCTTTTCCACGGGTGACTTTTTTGAAGCCGGCGATTGCCACGGTGGGTCTCACCGAAGCGGAAGCGGTTGCGCAAGGCTATCAACCAATCGTTAAAAAATTAGCTGCGGCGGCGGTTCCCAAGGCGCAAGTTTTGGGCGATGCGCGCGGTTTATACAAAGCCGTGGTCGATCCACGAAACAACACGCTATTAGGCATGACGATCTATGCCGAAGAGGCTTACGAGACGATCAACTTGATCACGTTGGCGCTGAATCAAAAAATTCCGGTGACGGAATTGCGGGATCAGATTTATAGCCATCCAACCATGACCGAGGCACTTAACGATGTTTTCGCCTAACTGCTACATTTTAAAACGGAATTAATAATGAAGCTCGGCATTTACATGCCGGGCTTTTTTCGTCGGGAAAATTCGGTTGTTTGCGCTATCAGGCTACGTTATAATTGGGCAAGATAGGCGGTGAGCCCGTGAAATTATTAATTATTGAAGATGAACGTGTTTTAAGAGAAAGCATGATGACGTTTTTTGCGGCAACGCATGAGGTCGATGGCGCGGCGTCTTTGAAAGAAGCCGCACGCAAATTACAGCAGTCCAACTGGGATGCGCTGATTTTAGACTTGACCTTGCCTGATGGTGACGGCTTAAGTTGGTTGCGTCAGTGGCGACAGTTGATCAGTGGCAAAGTGTTGGTGCTAACGGCCAACGATCAAGAATCAACGGAAATCGCCGGCCTACAATTGGCGGACGATTTTGTCGTCAAGCCGGCCAGTTTACGCGTGCTCAAGGCGCGACTAGCAAAATTAATGCCGCAGTCAATTTTGACGATGGGTCAGCTAGAGATTGCTTTGGCAAAAGGACAAGTGTTGCGAGCAGGGCGGCCGATCACGTTGACGGCAACAGAATGGCGCTTGCTAGTTTATTTTGCGCAGAATCAACGACAATTAATTAGCCGCGAGCAATTGATCGCGGTAATTTGGGATGCACACGATAATTTTGTCAACGACAATACGCTAACGGTGACCATCAAGCGCCTGCGTGAAAAATTAGAACCAGATCCAACCCAGCCTCAATTAATTCGGACGATTCGCGGAATGGGGTATTTTGTCGATGTTTAAAAATCATTATTTGCGCCAACCCGAAACGCGTAGCATCGTTTGGCTAGCAATCTGTTTGGTGATGATTGTTGGTGCTGGACTGTTTACCAGCTGGTGGGCGTCTTTTCAAAACGGTTGGTTATTATTAGGCCTATTCATTCTGGTGGCTGCCTTAATTACGGTGGCAAGCTGGCGCTGGATGCGAGAAATCACGCAACGTTTGACCGCAATCGACGATCAATTACGCGCGGCGCGAACGGGACATACCGATTATCAGATGTCGCTCAATGATGAGGGACTTTTTTCGTCGTTGCATAATGAGTTGTATCATTACGTGCGCCAGACTGAGGCAATGCGCGAAGATTTGGATCGGGATCGCCAACAATTAACGGTGGCGATCACCGACATCGCCCATCAATTGCGGACCCCGATCGCGACGATCGATAATCTAACGGAATTATTAGCACCAGACAATGTCACGACGAGTCGAGCAGAATTATTACAACAAAATCAACGTTTAGCCAAATTAGTCGAACAATTAATTTTAATGGCGAAAGTCGACACGCACACATTGAGTCAAGCACGCGAGCAAATGAGTGTGGACCAATTATTGCATCAAAGTTTGAACTATTTATTGCCACTGATTGCGGATGCCGAGTTGCGTTTGGATTGGCAAATTCCCGCGGCGATGGAAATCAGTGTCAACGTCAGACTGATGCAAGAAGCGATAATTAATATTTTAAAAAATACGGTTGAACACGCACCGACGCATTCTACCGTTACGATTTCAGCGAGTGCAACGCCAATTTCGACGGTGATCAGTGTGACTAATCATGGTGAGCCCATTCCAGAAAGCGACTTGCCACATTTATTCGAGCGCTTTTATCGGGGAAGTCAGAGTTCGCAGAATAATCTTGGAATCGGGTTGGCGATTGCAGAAGGCATCGCTAAGGCTGGCGATGGGCGCCTGTCTGTGAATAATGTGGCCGCTGGCGTGGAATATCGGCTGGAACTTTTTAAATAATGTCACTTGATTGTCACTTACAACGGGTAGACTGCAAGTTAAGAGGTGAAAATCATGTCAATATTAACAGCAACTGATCTTGTCAAGGATTATTCGGGTGAGGAACGGCCGGCGTTGGATCATGTCAGTCTCGCAATCGAACCCGGTGAATTTGTCGCCATTGTCGGGCCGTCTGGTTCGGGTAAATCGACGTTATTACATTTATTGGGCGGTGTTGATCGACCAACGAGTGGCACGGTGCAACTTTACGATACCGATCTTTATTCGCTGAACGAAACCCAGCTGGCGATTTTTCGGCGGCGGCAGGTCGGCTTGATTTATCAATTTTATAATCTGATCCCCAATCTCACGGTCGCAGAAAACATCACGTTGCCCGCAGAGTTAGATGGCAAAAGTATTCCCCAAGCAGAATTAACCGCACTCTTGGCTTCTCTGGGATTAGTCAACAAGGCGGATGCGTTGCCGAGTCAACTTTCCGGAGGGCAGCAACAACGGGTCGCCATCGGTCGGGCACTGATCAATCAACCGGCAATTGTGCTGGCGGATGAACCGACGGGAAATCTCGATCAACGCAACTCACAAGAAATCATGCGGCTATTGCATTATGCCAACGTTAAAGAAGGCCAGACAATCGTTGTGATCACCCATGATCCTTTAATTGCGCAACAGGCTAGTCGGGTAATCACGATCGAAGACGGCCAGTTGCAACCAAGTGAGGGGTGATCAGATGTCGATTATGACTAAACTAAGTATTCGCAGTTTGCGGACAGAATTAGCACGCACGATCATGACTATTCTCGCCATGGCAATCGCCGCGACGATGGCAGTGGCAGTGCTAGTTGGGCTGCGCAGCATGCAAATCAGTATGTACAATTATTATGTAAAAGATAGCGCCGGCCAGCAGGTTTCATTCAGTGGGGTCAGTCGTCAGCGCGTGAAAGCCTTTCGTGATGAAGAGGCGTTTGCAAACACGGCCGCGTATACCACCAAGAATAATGTTGCGATCAAAGAAATTAAGGCTGGCGAGTATGGCGCTGATAAAGATAATCCCTTGACCCAAATCACGATTACCCCCGCTGATCTCAAGTTAGCTGGGAAGCAATTACTGGTAGGTGGTCGGTTACCGCGAAAGTCCAATGAAGTGATGCTCTCCGAGATGCTGATCGGCGGTGATGTCAAGATCGGTCGTACGATCACCGTTAAAACCGGCCAAGATACGCACAAGTATCGAGTTGTCGGCGTGATGTCACAGTTCAAAGGCTTTTTAACGGAAGGACAAATTATTCATACAGCGTCGACCTTACCGGCTGGTCGCCAAGTCGTGATGGCAAAGGTGAAGTCAACTCGTGACATTCATCAGAAAATGCCAATGCTGGCCAAACGTTATGGTGTGAAAGCTCGTTCAATTATCTATCAGGAGCAAGCCTTAAATATAATTGGCGAATCTGCTGATTCAAAAACGAAGTGGGCACTAGTCGCCGTTGTGGTAGCTGTATTAGCCATTATTGGCGTGGCTGCGTTGATTATGATCTACACGAGTATCAATCTGACGGTGAAGGCTCATCGTCAACGTTATGGCTTACTACGATCAATTGGAACCACGCCGAAACAATTGCACCATTTGGTTTATCAACAATCGCTCCTACTAGCAGTTCCCGCTTTGATCTTAGGTTATGGCTTTGGAATCGGTGGGATCACACTGGCGATGACTTCGCTGAAACGGATGTTTGCCAATCATGAATTGCCACTCGATCTGGTGCTGGTTGTTGATTGGCTGCCGTTATTGATCGCAGCCGTGTTCATGATCTTGATCACGTTACTTGCAGCGGCGAGACCGGCATACAAAGCTAGTCGTGTCACGCCAATTGTCGCGATCAGAGCATTAGACCCGTCACCGAAATTAACAAAGCGTCATTTAAAGTCAACTTGGCTGATCCGTCGAGTTAAACAACCGATCATGAAATTGGCACTGAAAAATTATCGCCGGAGTTCCCGCAAATGGTCGATGTTAGTGACGCTGACGACAACGGTCACAATTTTCGTCGGACTCACGGGCTTTGTTCGTAATGTCTTGCAGGATCAAACACCAAGCTACACCGCTGACATTACCGGTACTTTGCAGAGTCAGGAGATCGATATGCAAGATATTAAACGTATCCTGACTGAGCAAGGTGGCATCAAAGAATCTCAGGTAGTGCGTGAAATGTCTTTGATGATGATGGGCAAGGCGAAAAAGTGGTCGCATAGACAGTTGTGGTTATACGTGATTCCTAATGACGTGGCTAAAAAAGAATTTAATAGTGTGCCAACCGTCATCAATGGCAAAATATACAATACTACGGCGGATGGGAAAGCAACGGAGAAGTCGCTCGTTGAGCCGGATGATCCTAGAACGCTCAGCTTCACGACGGAAAATCTGGATGATCAAGGAAAGCAAACTAAGACCAAAATCATCACGACTCATTTCAATCTTGCTACCCACGAATCGTTGCCACAGTATCAGTTGATATTATATCCAGGCGACAGTGCATTGGTAATCTCCCAATCAACGTTTGAAAAGTGGGCACCGACATTAAACGTGGATGATAGTCAGCTAACTTATAGCTTAGGATTAACGTTGAAAGATCGGGAAACTCACACGGCGTTTGTGAAGGCTTTGAAATTAGAGTTGGGTGATATTTATATCTATGATCAAGTCGCAAATGCCCGCGAAGCTGAAGCAACGCTTACCGCCATGCGGACAGGTGTTTACGGCTTTATCACGTTGCTGTCACTGATCAGTCTGGCCACGATCATTAACCATACTTTTGCTGCGCTATTGGAACAACGACGTGGATTAGCAATCTTACAATCGGTCGGGACGACCGCTAAACAGATCACGGGGATGTTAAGTATTCAGAACGCCCTGTTGCTGACTCGCGGTTGGGTTTTCGGTAGTGTGCTTGGCAGTGGTATTGCCCGCGGACTCTATCAGCTGATGAGTGCAGGTCAAATATCGGACAAGTCATTTCATTGGCCGATCATCGAGATAGTCGTAACTGCAGTAGCGCTACTCTTGATCGGCGCAGTCTTTGCGATAGTCACCTGGCGAATGATCCGCAAACAAGACATTGACCTGATGATCCGCACCGAATAAAGTGGCGCTTCAAGTACGCGAATCACGGGTCTATCAGCACGCAGAACTAACGCCATCCAAACGAATGAGACGTTAATATTAAGCTTTTATCTACCGTTCTAACAAGCTACACAAGGCACCATTGTCGTCACCACGCATATTGTAGTATGCTGTGGGTGACGATTTTTTTATTTGGAGGCGTTTATGATGAACGAGACGAAAACATTGTATTTAATGCGGCACGGTGAGACTTTATTCAACGTTGAAAATAAAATTCAGGGTTGGTGTGACTCACCACTAACGGATCGTGGCATTCAGCAAGGCTTGGCTGCCCATGAGTTTTTCCAGTCGATCGAGTTGGATCACGCTTATAGTTCAACTGCCGAACGTGCCAGCGACACACTTGAATTAGCGATCGACGCGCGCTTGCCTTATCAACGTTTGAAAGATCTCAGAGAAATGGGTTTCGGCACTTTCGAAGGTGAGAGTGAACGCTTGAATCCAAAATCACCCAAGGAATATCAAAGCTTCTTCGTTCCTTATGGGGGTGAATCTTCCAACGCGGTGGGCGAGCGGATGCTGAAAACATTGACGGGAATCATGTCCTTAGAGGATCGTCATGTGGTCTTGGCGGTTTCCCATGCGGGAGCGTGCTTCAACTTTTTGCGGATGTTACAAGATCCGACGGAAGAATTAGCGAAAGGCTTTACCAATGGCATGATTTTCAAATATCAATTTACGGCGCAACAATTTCACTTAGAAGAAGTGATCCGTCCGCAGATTTAAAAAAACCGTCTCGATTTTTCGAGGCGGTTTTTAATGCATGATTGCTGGACCAATGTCACTAATACGCCGATCTGTGTCGTTAATGCGCAAATAAGTTTCGGCGCGATCATTTTTTAGAAAGATGGCAGGCTGGTCTGCGGCAATTTCGCGAACCGTTATTTCTAGCAAGCGATGATGGTCAACTTGGATAATTTTGATGTCGTTGGGTTGGACTACTTCTGCAGAAATGATGGCGGGATTTTGTTGATCACACAAGAAAGTTGTCTTTAATTTTTCCGGATCGGATAGACCGACCGCTTGAAAAGTGTGCTCGTGGACGTTTTCGTAGACGCCAAGAATGACGCGCCCACCGATCGTGTTGGCGAAGGCACTGATCGTTTCCCAAATGGATTCGGGTAACCGATTCTTCGAAGCATGTTTGTATTCGGTTTGGCGATCTTCCGTGGGCAAACTCATACCAGTGCCTCCTCGATTTGTCTGATAACTTTATTGTTAACAATTCTAAAGAGTAGGTCAAGAAAAAGGACATCAATTCAATCGGCGCGTGGTAAAATTTAAGTTCACGAAATTTTCAGACAAAAAGGAGTGGTCACAGTGGAATTACATGATTTGTACGATGCACAGAAGCAAATGTTGCCGGAAAAACATGAGCGTGGAACCAAAATGGCGCCTGGGACATATCGATTTGTGGTGATGGTTTGCATCTTCAACGCTCAAGGACAAGTTTTGATTCAACAACGACGCGCAGACAAAATCGGTTGGCCCAGTTATTGGGATCTTACCGCCAGTGGTTCGGTGATCAGTGGTGAAACCGTCGCAGCCGGCGCCAGTCGCGAGTTGCGGGAAGAGACCGGCATCCAGATCGATTTTGACAACACACCTAGCCGGATGACAGTGGCCTTTTCTGAAGGTTGGGATGAAATTTATTTTGTCGATCTCGACGTTGCCGTAACCGATTTACAGCTGCAAGCGTCCGAAGTTGCGGACGTTCAGTGGGTAGACGAGCAGGAATTAAAGGCGTTGCTTGCACAGGGACAATTCATTCCCTATTTATTTGCGAAAGATATTTTCAGTTGGCATTGCAGTTCTGGCGAGACCCTGACTGAGTGATCGATTTTTATGGCCATCTAAAAAGCCACTGTGATTTGAATAATCACAGTGGCTTTTGTTATCTGATTATTTATTGATCTGGATCATCCGCGTTAATTTTGAGCAGATGGGGCTTGCCATAGAAATAGCCTTGCCGTAAATCAATGTCCAACTGATCCGCGGTGGCGTCATCTTCAGCGTCTTCGATCCCTTCGAGGATGAAGCGGAGATTATATTGACAGGCAACATTCTGCCAGAATTTGACTTGCTTTTGCGTTTCTTTATCTTGAAAAGAAGCTGACAAGTCTTGTAGCGCAAATTTCATTTCAGTTGCGTAGGGCAACAGGGGTTTCACGTGGTCAAGATTATTCTGGTCCATCCCCACATCATCGAGGCTGAGCTCCATGCCGCGATCGGTGAAACGCTGAACCATTTCGATGATCTGCTCGGTCTTAAAGTTTTCATCATCGGGTTCTTCGGTCAACTCGACAATTAATTTCAATGGCCGCAAAATCGATTGAGATTGAATGATCGCATCGTCGATTTGCGGATCCATGAGTTGTGTTCGGTTAATATTGACCGACACAGAACCGATTTTTAATTCGAGTTGTTTGACCGTCTCGACTAAAGTGTCGGCAATAATTTTCGGTGGAATTTCCGCGAATGAATGAGGAGGGCGCCATCCATCCGGCGTGTGGTACTTCATTAATAATTCATATCCGATCAATGTATTATTGATCTTATCTAATTGTGGTTGGATAAAGTAGCGATAGCGCTTTTCGTCTACTGTGCTCACAGAGAGGCCTCCATTTCTCAGTTATCAACTCCATTCTAAGCCATTTTTGGACAGAATGGAAATCAGAATTTACCTGATCAGAAAATAATTTATTTTTCATGACCATCTTTTCAGTAACACGCAGAGCTAAATCGATGCTTTTTTAAGTTTAAGAATCGCAATTTTAAAATAATTTACCGTGTTGGCGCGCTTTGTACTATAATTGAAGGTAAGTGCAATTGTATACGAATAATTGTGGGATCGATCGGAATCATTTTTTTAGTTGAATTGACGCACAATTTTATCTGTGAAATCAATATTTGAGGAACGGGGAATTGATAGGAAAGTTATTATTGTTGGCTGCACACATGCAGGAACAGTTGCGGCGACGCAGATTCTGGAAGATCATCCTGAGACAGACGTGACGATTTACGAGCGTCATGATAATATCTCTTTTTTATCTTGCGGGATTTCACTTTATTTAGGCGGGCAAGTTAAACGCTTGGAGGACATGTTCTATTCGAATCCAGAGGCATTACGGCAACTGGGAGCCACCGTGCGGATGAAGCACGACGTTTTAAAAATCGACGCCAAGCAGAAGGAATTAACCTGCGAGAATTTAGACACGAACGAAGTTTTTACCGATTCGTACGACAAGCTGATCATGGCAACCGGTTCTTACGTTAAAGTACCGCCAATTATGGGCGTTGATCATTCTCGAGTTTTATTATGTAAAGATTACGCCCAAGCACAAGCCATTTACGACACCGCGAAAAATCACAGACGAATCGCAATCGTCGGTGGGGGTTACGTGGGAGTCGAATTGGCGGAGAGTTACGCCAACACCGATCATGAAGTTAGTTTAATTCAGGGACCAGATCAATTGCTGAATAATTACGTAGATGCCGAGTTGGCAAAAGTGATCGAAACAAGTTTGGTCAATCACGGGGTGCACGTTTACGATCGCGAACACGCTCATGGGTTCAAGGGCACGGATGAAGTGATCGTAGAGACCAATAAAGGTGAACACGCCGCAGATTTAGCGATCGTGAGTACAGGTTTCGTGGCCAACACTGAATTACTGCGTGGCCAAGTAGAAATGGACCGACGCGGCGCTTTGTTGATTGACGATTATATGCAAACTTCTGACCCAGCTATTTATGCAGCCGGAGATGCCAGTGCGGTTCATTATAATCCAACTGGCAAAACGGCTTATATTCCGCTAGCCACTAACGCCGTACGTCAAGGCAAACTGGCGGCGATCAATCTCTTTGGCCATACTCAGAAATATATGGGCACTCAAGGCACTTCTGCCATGTCACTGTTCAATCATACGCTGGCTTCCACCGGGCTGACTTTGCATCACGCACAAGCCGCCGGATTCAATGCCGCATCTGTGACCTATCATGATAATTATCGTCCCGATTACATGCCGACGACGGCCATGCTGACGATTATTTTAGTGTACAATCGCGATAACCGGCAAATTTTGGGCGCGCAATTATATAGCAAGCATGAAGTTGCCCAGTCTGCGAATACAATTTCGGTTTGTATCCAGAATAAAAATACCATCGATGATTTAGCCTACGTTGATATGCTTTTTCAACCGAACTACGATCAACCATTTAATTATTTGAATTTAGTTGCACAGATGGCGATCGAACAAGAAAAGGTAGCTGCAAAAGGTTAGAACTATTCAAAAAAATAAATTCGATCGTGATAATTTCTTGACCAGCGTCAATTTGGCCATCAACAGTTGTCAGTAATATTTTCTGCAAGGGATGATTAATTTGACGGAGAAACTCTGGCTCGTCAAGCCGCTGTTTACCGGGATTTTCTTTTCACTGGGAATAATTCTGTTCTTCCAGCTATTAGTACGTTTAGTTTTACAATACTCAGCCGCACATCAACAAAATATGGACAAAGTCGATTTTTCTGTTGGCCGTTTAAAAATCATTAGTGTGGTTTATTTTTCGGTATTGGCTAGTTTGTTTGAATATAAATCGGCATTATCGCGTAGTTATGCGGCATTTATTAATTTTCGAATGCTGTTACTGATTTTTATCGTGGTTTTTCTGGGCTTCCGTTCGAGTTTCGAAATTATGTCGGTCGATGTTTTAGCTCACTTGTTTTTTTATCATTTTTCGATCGAGACCCTATATCATTCGCTGTTCATGCTCTTGATGTTATTGTTGATCACATTGGTGGCTTATCTGATTCGAAAGCGCGATTCGCCGGCGGGGTGGGTCATTCCGGCGGTTCAAGGATTGATCACAATGGTCTGGATCACGCTACATTATGTTAATGTGGTCGGGATCGGTAAAGTGACGACTTCTGAAATGTGGTTCAATATTTGGAGCTTTCTGTTGATGGAGACGATTTTATTCTTCGGATTAACGATTTTGTTCCGCGATAATCAGCAATTGATCAGCGTGACTCGTCAAGCAACGATCGATACATTGACAAAGTTGAAGAATTATAATATGTTTCATAAGGAGTACGCAAACGTTTTCGCCCGTGCTCAGATCGATCAAAACGATTTAAGTATGATCGAAATGGACATCGATCGATTTAAGGGAATCAACGATACTTACGGCCATTTGGCGGGTAACGATGTTTTGACCAGGGTCGGCGCAACGTTGCGCGAAATTACCGATCAAATTCCTGATGCCGAATGTTATCGCACCGGTGGCGAGGAATTCAGTATTCTCCTCCCACATAAAACGGTGGCGGACGCCCAAGTTATTGCCCAAGACTTGCATCGACAAATTGCCGCGCTCACCGTCAATTACAACGGTCAGCCGATTACCTTTACCGCTTCGATTGGCATCGCCAAGTTGCGGGTCGCCGATCGAACTTCAGATCAATTATTCGAACGTGCCGACCGAATGCTGTATTTATCTAAAGGACGTGGGCGTAACTTGATCACGACCGATGAAACTGAGTAATTTTATGACTTAAATTTGAGGAGGTATATTCAGGTGACAAAGACAATTTTTCCAAAAGATTTTCTCTGGGGTGGTGCAACAGCTGCCAATCAATTAGAGGGTGGCTATCTAGAAGGTGGCCGCGGTCCGTCGATCGACGATGCATTACCCGGTGGCAAACAGCGAATGGCCGTGGTTTCTTCGCCAGATTTCGACTGGACGATCGATCCCGATAAGTACGTTTACCCGAACCACTCAGGCATCGACTTCTATCATCATTACCAAGAAGATATCGCCATGTTTGCGGAGATGGGCTTCAAAGTTTACCGCTTCTCAATTTCATGGAGCCGGATTTTCCCCCAAGGTGATGAAACCGAGCCTAACGAAGCCGGACTCGTCTTCTATGATCAGGTGATCGACGAATGTTTGCGCCACAATATTCAACCACTGATCACCCTACACCATTATGAGATGCCACTGTATCTGGCGAAACATTATGGTGGTTGGAAAAACAAACAGCTGATCGAATTTTTCCAACGTTTTACCGCAACGGTTATCAATCGTTATGGTGATCGCGTTAAATTGTTCTTAACTTTCAACGAAATTAATTCGGCTGCACATTTGCCTGTGCTCAGCCAAGGCCTCGTTCACAAGACCGGTGCCGACGATCCGAAGAATATGTTCCAAGCCTGGCATAATCAATTTGTTGCCAGTGCCCAAGCTGTCAAAATTGCCCACGAATTCGATCCCGCCATCAAAGTGGGTAACATGATTATTTATTCGACGAGTTACGCGTACAATTCGGATCCCGTCAACCAAATCGCCAACCTCGAATATAATCAGGACTTTAATTTTTACTGTGCAGATGTGCAGGTCCGTGGTGAATATCCCGCTTATACTGACCGCTACATGGCAAGCAAAGGTGTTAAACGAAGTGATTTGGACATCACCGATGAAGAATTGGCGTTGATCAAGAAATATCACGTCGATTTCATTTCCTTTAGTTATTACATGTCGACAACGACCGAAGTCACGGGTGTCAGCCATGAGACTGCAGAAGGAAACCTGCTAGGTGGCACTAAGAACCCTTATTTGGAATCCAGCGAGTGGGGCTGGCAGATTGATCCAGCCGGACTCAGAATCGCACTAAACGAATTATATGGCCGTTATCGCGTGCCATTGTTTATCGTCGAAAATGGGTTAGGCGCCAAAGATCAAGTTGAAGCAGACGGTCGTATTTTTGACGATTACCGCATTAACTATTTGAAATCACACATCCAAGCCATTGCCAATGCGCTCGAAGACGGCGTTCCTGTGATGGGTTACACGCCTTGGGGTTGCATCGATTTAGTCAGTGCCTCTACAGGCGAGATGTCGAAACGATATGGCTTTATCTATGTCGATCAAGATGATCAAGGCCACGGAACTTTGGCACGGTCCAAAAAGAAGTCGTTCAATTGGTATCAGCGTGTGATCGCAACGAATGGCGCGCAATTGGATAATGAAGTTGACTATTAATTAAAAGTTTGTCAGATGAAGGGCTCGAAAAATGAGTTCTTTTTTTTGTGTGGTTCCGGCTAAATTTGTGGTGGGAACTGGGAGACTGCTGTGGGGACGGCTGCAGGATTTTCCAAAGTACGGAAAATTCTTCCGCCTGAAATGTGAGCTCTTCCAAAATCGGGAAGATCTCACATTTCCCCTTTCTGTAAACTCACAAAACCCGTTCGTTAACAGAAATGCCACTGCAGTCCCAGTTCCCACCACAAATTTCGCCTAGTCTATTCGTAAGAGCTCGATATGTTTAACGTTGCGTATTTAGTTTATTTTTCTAAATTTTAACGCGCAAAACGAGAATTGGTAATCTAGACCAACGACAAATTTAAAAATAGGCGCAATCTTTCGCCAAAAACACGATGATATCCGCTTTTTTAGCCTAATCTGCACCTTTTTTAGTGTTTTGTCGTGTCTTAATTTGCGCAGATTTGAAATTCATCACTTTTCTTCTTTGGTTATTCAAAGCAAAGGCTACCTTGATAATCAAACTTTCAGGAACCCATCTATTCAATTCCTACACTAACTCAAATACGTTTAGGTTGAAAGTGCTGGGGCAGGCGGTCCCACAGCCACAGACCTGCCTGCCCCAGCACTTTAGGCCGAAGGTAGATTTTTTCCAAGATGTCACAGTTAGTATTGCCAATGCATAATATTTCAATGTCACATAAAAAATTTTCTATATTATGTAAGCCCTTTATTTGTTATATTGAGATTGTTGTTAGAGCGCATACAAATGTGTAAAAGAGAGGAAGAATATATTTATGAAGAAGAAAACTGCAATTTTAACGTTGGCCTTAGCATTAGGGTTAACCGCATCGCTAGCGGCATGTGGATCATCAAGTAATGATAGTTCGGGCAGCTCCAAGAAAGATGGCACAGCGAGTTCTGGCACTGTAGCAAACAAAGATAAACCGTTGGTGTGGTATAACCGCCAACCTTCAAACAGTTCTACGGGAGAATTGGACAAAACGGCGCTTAGCTATAATGACAATACTTATTATGTGGGCTTTGATGCACAACAAGGTGCTGAAGTTCAGGGACAAATGGTCAAAGAGTACATCGAAAAGAATATTGCAACGGTTGACCGGAATGGGGATGGCGTGATTGGTTACGTCTTAGCCATTGGTGATGTTGGTCATAATGATTCGATCGCACGTACGAGAGGTGTTCGGACAGCGCTTGGAACTGGCGTTAAAAAAGGTGAAGGCGTTGATAGTGAGCCAATTGGTACCAACGCTGATGGCAAAGCAAAAGCCGTCAAAGATGGCACGATCAAAGTAGCTGGAAAAACTTATAAAATTCGAGAACTGGCTTCACAAGAAATGAAGAATAATTCGGGCGCAACTTGGGATGCTGCGACTGCCGGGAATGCAATCGGAACTTGGGCTTCTTCTTTTGGCAAACAAATTGACGTTATTGCTTCTAACAACGACGGTATGGGAATGTCAATGTTTAATTCTTGGGCAAAAGACAACAAGGTACCAACTTTTGGTTATGATGCCAACAGTGATGCCGTTGCTGCAATTGCTGAGGGATATGGTGGGACAGTGAGCCAACATGCCGATGTTCAAGCTTACTTGACGCTCCGCGTGCTCCGTAATTCTCTAGATGGTGTTGATATGGACACTGGTATTGGCAAAAAAGACGATGCTGGTAACGTTTTAAGCAAGGATGTTTACACTTATAAGAAATCAGAACGTTCATATTATGCGTTGAATGTTGCAGTTACAGCTGATAATTACAAAGACTTTACAGATTCAACTAAGGTTTATGCACCGGTTTCAAATCAGTTGGACAAATCAAAATCTCCTGAAAAGAAAGTTTGGTTGGATATCTATAACTCATCTGATAACTTCTTAGGATCCACATATCAACCACTGCTCAAAGCCTATGATGGCCTCCTTAATTTGAAGGTTGAATATATTGGCGGGGACGGACAAACAGAATCTAATATCACGAACCGGCTGGGTAATCCTAGTGAGTATGATGCGTTTGCCATTAACATGGTTAAAACAGACAACGCAGCTTCTTATACTTCAATTCTTAACCAATAAAGGTAATTCAAAAACAGGCTGGGATCGTGACGAAGTATTGTCGCAATCCCAGTTTTAAATGAACAGTACGCGAGAGGCAACTCATTTGAAAGTCTTGTAATAGATTCAAAAACCACTGGAATTTCACAGGAGTAAAAATAATGGCAGAAGAGAAGAATGATATCGTTTTATCGATACGAGGTTTGAGTAAGTCTTTTGGTCGCAACCGGGTGTTGGACCATATTGATCTGGATGTTAAACGTGGAACTGTAATGGGACTCATGGGAGAAAATGGGGCTGGTAAGTCCACCATGATGAAATGTCTTTTCGGAACATTTCAAAAAGATGAGGGTACTTTTTTCTTAGAAAATAAGGAAGTCGACTTTGGTGGTCCCAAAGATGCTCTGGAAAATGGCGTAGCGATGGTCCATCAAGAATTAAATCAGGCCTTAGAAAGAAATGTCGTGGACAACTTATTTTTAGGACGCTACCCAGTTAATTCTTTAGGTGTGATCGATGAAAAGCGAATGAGACGAGAGGCGTCTAAACTCTTTATCAGTCTAGGAATTACCGTCAACTTAAGCCAACCGATGCGTACAATGTCTGTTTCTCAAAGACAAATGTGCGAAATCGCCAAGGCAATCTCTTACAATTCTAAGGTGATCGTCCTGGATGAACCTACTTCCTCACTAACCGTTCAAGAAGTGGAAAAGCTTTTCGAAATGATGAGAATGTTACGTGACAAAGGGATTTCGCTGATTTATATTTCGCATAAGATGGATGAGATCTTTGAAATTTGTGATGAAGTCGCCGTCTTACGAGATGGTAAGCTAGTTACCACGAAATCAACCAAAGATACCAATATGAATGAATTGATCACGGCGATGGTTGGACGTTCGCTGGATAATCGTTTTCCACCAGTTGACAATGTGCCAGGGGAAACAATTTTATCTGTTCGCAATTTATCGACTAAATTTACGCCACAGTTGCAAGATATTAGTTTCGATGTCCGTAAAGGCGAAATTTTTGGTTTGTATGGTTTGGTCGGTGCAGGCCGGACAGAACTCCTCGAGACGATATTCGGTATTCGCACGAGGGCTTCAGGGCGGGTTTATTACAATAATAAACTGATGAATTTCAATAGCGCCAAAGAGGCCATGGAGCATGGATTCGCCATGATTACCGAAGAGCGGAAAGCCAACGGGATGTTTGCGAAGGGCAGCTTAACTTTTAATACGACAATTTCCAATTTGCCTCAGTACAAATCAGGCGTGGCACTTTCTAATCCTAAGATGGAAAAAGCAACTTTAAATGAAATCAAAATAATGCGTACCAAAACTATGGGACCTAATGATTTGATTTCCAGTCTTTCAGGCGGTAATCAGCAGAAAGTGATTTTCGGCAAGTGGCTAGAACGAAATCCCCGTGTTTTTATGATGGATGAGCCCACTCGCGGGATCGATGTTGGCGCGAAGTACGAAATCTATGAGTTGATCATTGAAATGGCGAAGCAAGGTAAAAGTATTATTGTGGTTTCGTCAGAAATGCCTGAAATTCTTGGGATCACCAACCGGATCGGGGTCATGTCAAATGGTCAACTTTCAGGGATAGTCAATACGGCAGAAACGAATCAAGAAGAGCTGTTAAGGCTCAGTGCAAAGTATTTATAGTAAAGGAGATAAAAAAGTATGGTGATTCAAAAAAATAAAATCCTGACCGCTGAGCAAGAAATTGCGCTCCTTCAACCAATTGATGAACATGTCGGCCAAATTCAGAAAAAAATCGACGAACTACGTGTAGATGGTACGGATAAGGTCATTACAGCATTGAGCAATATTGAAAATGCCAAGCATGACCGCAGTCAATCGAAAGAAGAAAAAGCACAAGCTATAAAGGGTTACAAGGCAGATTTAGAAAAAGCTAAAAAGGTTGAAGCCCAAAACAAAAGTGCGATTAATCAGTACATTGATCAAGCAGAAGCATACTTAAAAGAACATTTCGAAAAAGATTATTTCCAGCATGTTAAAGAAAGTACGGTTCAAGAAAAAATAGCGGCTGAGAAAGATTACCAGAAAAATGTTCAGACACTTGATGAAACTTATAAAAAGGAAAATGCTAAGCTTTCAGATCCTCAGGAAATTAAAGAGGAGAAACAAGTCTATAAGAATAAACGTTACGACGCAAAAATGGATTTACAAGCTGAAGAGCGTCGGATTAAAGACAGAAAGCATTTGGCCTTTTTGAAGAAATATCAACTCATTGACTTACTTAAAATGTCGCGTCCTAGTTTTACAGAATTGCTGGATCAAAAATGGGAAAATTATAAGTACACTTTCAACCGGCGAGATTTTCTGCTGCGTAATGGATTATACTTTGCGATTATCATCGTCTTTATTTTTCTAGCCATTCTGACACCCATTGTGAAAGGGACACCGCTACTAACTTACAATAATATTATTAATATCCTTCAGCAAGCTTCACCACAAATGTTTCTTGCGCTTGGTGTTGCGGGATTAATTCTATTAACGGGTACGGATCTTTCGATTGGGCGTATGGTCGGTATGGGCATGACGGCTGCGACGATTATCATGCATCAAGGCATTAATACCGGTGGTGTCTTTGGTCATATTTTTGATTTCACGAAGATGTCATTGGGTGTCCGAGTTATCTTTGCACTAGTCGCCTGTATTGTATTATGTACAGTGTTTACGACGATTGCCGGATTCTTCACCGCTCGGTTCAAGATGCATCCATTTATTTCAACTATGGCTAACACATTGATTATTTTCGGATTGGTCACTTATGCGACTAAAGGGGTTTCCTTCGGTGCCATTGACCCCGGGATTCCTAACTTGATCATTCCTAAGCTGAATGGTTTTCCAACCATTATTATTTGGGCAATAGCTGCTATTGTAATCGTTTGGTTTATCTGGAATAAGACCCGCTTTGGCAAAAACCTATACGCAGTTGGTGGTAATCCTGAAGCTGCATCCGTTTCTGGTATCTCTGTTTTTGCAGTTACCATGGGTGCATTTATCTTAGCCGGAATTCTTTATGGATTTGGTTCTTGGCTGGAAACCGCTCGAATGGTTGGATCTGGTTCAGCAGCATATGGTCAAGGTTGGGAAATGAATGCGATCGCAGCCTGTGTGGTTGGTGGTGTTTCCTTTACTGGTGGGATCGGAAAAATTTCTGGTGTCGTTGTCGGGGTGACGATCTTTACCGCATTGACATATGCTTTAACAATTCTTGGTATCGATACGAACCTCCAGTTTGTCTTCTCAGGTATTATTATCTTAGTTGCCGTAACCTTAGATTCGTTAAAATATGTACAGAAGAAATGAGTCGCTACTTGCTTAATTGGCAAAAATAGATTCAGGATCAATAACAATAGTCTTGGAAAATTTGAATTAGATAAAAACGATTCAGTTGTGTTGTGCAGCTGAATCGTTTTTTGTCGCTTATTGGTTTGAAATCATTTATTCGATGCGCATGCGGACTCAGTTCTCTAAATGTCAGACTATTTTTAAATCCGATGGCTGACGCGTAACTTAGCTGGAAACAGGTCAACTATAATAAATGAATTGTATTTTTCTTAACAATTATTTGATATAATAAAACTGATTCTGTCGACAAGGTGGCATAAAATAAAAATTAAAAAAGCGCCCGGCATAAAAGTTAAGCGCTTTATCTAGTATCTCTACTCTAAATATAACTGGAGGAAAGATTATGGAAAACTACACGCTCCTTTTAGTGGATGATGAGGAAGAAGTTTTAGACGCCATCATTAAAAAACTTGATTGGGAGGCGTTAGGCTTTACGATCATTGGACGAGCTAGCAGCGGAATGAAAGCGCTTGATATCATGGCCGATTGTCAACCTGATGTCATCATGACCGATATTAAGATGCCTTATATGAATGGGCTAGAACTTATTCAACACGTCCGAGCTGATTACCCAACTACAAAAGTGCTTATTTTTACTGGATTTGACGAATTTGAATATGCAAAAGAGGCGCTCCATCTGAGCGTGGGGGAATATATTTTAAAGCCGGCTGGTGCCAAGGAACTCACTGAAGTATTTACGCGATTGAAAGAAAAGCTAGATCGAGAAATTAATGAAAGTCGCAATGTGGAAATTTTACAGCAGCATTATCAAGAATCATTGCCACTCATGCAGACTAACTTTTATTCGACCCTGCTTGAAGGTAAAATAAAAGAAGTAGATTTACCTAGATATCTAGCAAACTATCAGATCCCCCTGACTGGTCCCTTATATTGTTGTCTGGTACTCCACACCTCCCTGACACAAGCACCAGCAGAAATGGATATTTCATTATTGGTGGCATCCGTGCAACAACAAGCTAAGAATTATTTCGATCAAGAATGGGAAGCCGTTTATTTCACGTATTTAACCGATACGGTGATGTTAGTTCAACTACAGAATGAAAATGAGGTTTCGCGATTAACTGATGATTGTGACCATCTGTGTAAATATATTTTTCGCATGATTGGTGCAATTGTTACGATCGGCATTGGTCAAGTGGCCGCTCACTTACTTGAGCTCGATCAATCATATGCCGGTGCGAGAATGGCGGTTTCTTATCGGGGAATCTACGGTGCTTCTCGCGTGATCAATATCAAAGAAGTTGCCCCACAAAAAATGGAAGGGTTCAATCTAACCGATGACATCGAGCTATCAGACCTATTAAAAAAGATTCACGTGGGATCCGCAGACGAAATTTCAGCAGAAGCGAATAAATATCTTGATCATGTTTATACTACTGAAAAATCCTTGCCACAACATATCATTGTGGTTTCAGAATTAATTGGCTCATTGTATCGTTTTGCTGCCAATAATAGTATTTCCATAGCGCCATTTACGAAAGATCTCAAGGATTTATATCAGTGGCTTCCTGACCTAGAACCAGAAGCATTGCGAAGATGGCTCGTGGAGATCAGTAACTTATTACATGAGAAGTTGCGTTCTGCCGGGAGCCGGTCTACTCAGTCCTTAGTTTCAAAGGCACAGGAGTATGTGCATCAAAATTATGCTAATGAAAGCTTGTCACTGGATGATGTCTGTCAATCTCTCGGTGTTTCCAATTCATATTTTTCTTCCATGTTTAAACGAGAGACAGGCAAATCGTTTATTGGATATCTAACTGATTATCGACTAGATCGGGCATCTCGCTTATTGCTCGAAACAGAAGAGAAAAGTTATGTGATCGGCCGCAAGATCGGCTATATTGATCCAAATTATTTCAGTTATGTTTTCAAAAGGCGATTTGGTCTTTCACCATTAAAATATAGGATGGGATATGCAGAAAGTGATGAGCAAAGGGTCAAAACACACTAACAAGATTCTTTCGATGGGTATGCAATCGATTATCATGCTTGTTTTTTCGACGTTATCGATTATCGTAACTATGATCACTGGTGTGTTATTGTATGAGCGGTTCTCTTCACTCTCGAAGGAAAAAGAAATCGATACCACACAAGAAATGGCTCAGCAAACGAGAGAATCATTGGAAGATTATCTGATTCAAATGCGACAAATATCCGATGCTGTTTATTATGATGTGGTCAAAGAAAATGATCTTTCACTCCAGACTGAACGTATTCATTCAGGCATGAATCTCCTCTACCAGAGCAACAAAAATAATTTATCAAATATTGCTATTTATAATCATTCAGGCAGTCTGATGGCGGCTGAACCAGTGGCTTTGCAGAAGGAAGACCCGGATGTGACTAGTCAGGACTGGTATCAAGAAGCGCTCGCACAAGTTGAAAATATCCATTTTTCGACGCCACACATTCAAAATCTTTTTGATAATGGCACGATGCGATATGATGAGGTCATTTCTCTAAGCCGCGCTGTGGAATTGAGTACAGGCGGTGAATCGCAGCTTGGCGTCTTACTTGTTGACATGGACTATTATCAAATTTCTCATATCATGGATCAATTGAACACCCAAAATAATGAGAAATATTTTTATCTGTGTGATAGTCAAGGAAAGATAATCTATCACCCTAAGCAAACTCAAATTGCTAGAGGAATCACTGCCGAGAACAATCAAGCGGTGGCCGATTATCAAGAAGGAAGTTATGATGAATCGTTTAGAGGGGAGAAGCGCAAAGTCATTGCTAACGACATTAGTTATACAGGTTGGAAACTAGTTGGTGTGATCCCAGCCACGACATTTAAGCAAGATCGGTTACAAGCCGGTCTTTTCATGTCGCTATATTTGGTAATGATGGCAATGGTTCTCGTGGTCGTAAATCGCTTGATCTCTCTAAGAATTTCACGACCACTGAAAAAGCTTAATGACTCTGTAACCGAATACGAATCAGGTAAAACACCAAATATTTATAGTGGTGGTTCTTCAGAAATTAGACATCTAGGCGAATCGATTCAGCAATCGTACGAACAAAATGAGCAACTGATGCAGGAAGTGATCGTGGAACATAATGAACGGCGTAAAAGTGAGTTGGACGTTTTGCAGAGCCAGATCAATCCCCACTTTTTATACAACACCTTGGATTCTATCACTTGGATGATTGAAGGTGAGCGTAATGAGAAGGCGGTGTTCATGATCACGCAACTCGCTAAGTTATTTCGAGTCAGTTTATCAAAAGGGCGTACGATTATTTCGATTGCAGATGAATTGCAACATGCAAAAAGCTATATGAATATTCAAAAGGAACGTTACCAAGAATCCATTTCGGTTGAGTTTGAAATTGATCCACAGATTGAAAAATATGCGACGGTTAAATTAATTCTGCAACCCATCTTGGAGAATAGTCTGAATTATGCGGTGCGCGATGTGGATGATGAGGAATATATCCGAGTAGTAGGTAAATTTTCAGATGGTGATATTGTTCTCTCGGTCACTGACAATGGCATTGGGATGTCCGCAGAACAAGTTTCGTCGCTCCTGAGTGATAGTACCAAGGTAGCTAAAAAAGGATCTGGTGTGGGGCTTGTAAATGTCAATAAACGTATTCAACTTCACTTTGGCACGGAATATGGATTAACGATCAAGAGCAAACCCGATGAAGGCACCACAGTCGTTATGAGATTCCCGGCAATTCCTTATTCTGAAGAAACTCGAAAGCGTCTTGAACAGGGGCTGCATAGTCAAGGAATCGCTGGTCAGGATAGTGGAGGCACCGATGAAAAATAATAAAATATTTATTCTGGTTGAAGCTGTCTTAGCTATCTTAGCGATTATTCTCGCTTCTGTGATGTTAAACGGGAATACCAATTCAGTTGTGGGCAAAGTGGCTGTTATCATTCCTGACTCTGATGGGAATCAATGGGCTTCGTTGAGATATGGCCTAAAAAAAGCGAGCAAGGATTTTAATGCAGAAATGTTTGTTGTAGATACTGGAAAAACGATGACTGTCAAAGAGCAACAGCGCTTAATTGATCAAGAAATCAAACAGGGGGCTGATGCGATTATTCTCCAGCCCGCCACTGGAGCCAATATGGAAGCAACGCTAACGAAAAGTGACCATCAGATCCCGATCCTCTTAATTGGCTCTAAAGCTTCTTTAACATCGAAAACAACGGCTTTAAATACAGTTGAACCAGATAATTACGCTATGGGGAAAGCTTTGGCTAAAGAAATATTGAACGACTATTCGGGGAATCTTGCTGGAAAAACAATTGGACTTGTTTCCGAAACAAAATCCACAGAAGCTGTGGCGCGTCGACAGCAGGGATTTGAAAATGGGATTAAAGGGAAAGGTGCAATGATTTCTTGGCAAACGAGTCACTCGACTGAAACAGATCAAAACAAAAAACGCTCACAGCTAACGAGAACAAATGTGCTAGTTGCATTAGATGATCAAAGCTTGACGATATTGGGCAATCAAGTTAAGACTAACAATTTAACTGGTCCGGTCGTTTATGGCATCGGTCATTCTACCGAGGCGATTTATTATCTCGATACAGATGCCATAGAATGTCTCATTGTGCCTGATCAATTTAGTGTGGGCCATCAAAGCCTAAGTCAGTTAGCACAGTTTCTTAAGCATCCATACAAAGGTATTCAAGCTCAGTCTGTTTCTTTTCGCGTCATACGTCGTGAACAGCTGTTTTCCGAAAAGAATCAGCAACTCTTAACAACGATGAATCAATAGTCTTTATTGAAGTAGAGGTGTTATGTTGAAACAGAAAAAATTTTGGAAGCTTATCTTTTGCGGCGTAGCGGTATTGTTATTAAGTGCCTGTGCCAAAACGCAGACAGGAGACGCGAGTAGAATTTATGTGGGAATTTCTTGCTATGACCAAACGGATGTCTTTATCAAAGAGCTGGTCACGAGTTTTGAAGGTGAACTGAAACGCAATGGCGACAATAAAGATATTTCAACTCTAGTGACGACTCGTGACGCAGCGGACTCACAACGCCGTCAAAATACGCAGGTTAAGGAACTTATTGACGCGGGTTGCAATGTGCTTCTCGTTAATTTGGTCGATCGAACGGACTCATCTGAAATTATCGAATTGGCCAAAAAGAAAAAAATCCCCGTCATTTTTTTCAATCGAGAACCAGTTACCGAAGATTTGAAGCAGTGGAATAAACTCTATTATGTGGGTGGAAATGCAAAAGAATCCGGTGTAATGCAGGGTGAACTCGCGGCGGATTTCATTCGAGGGAATAATGATGTCGATCGTAATCGAGATGGCAAGATTCAATATGTGGTTTTAGAGGGTGAGCCTGGCCATCAAGACGCCATTATTCGGACAGAAGAGGCAGTCAACACTTTAAAAGCTAGCGGTATTAAATTAGAAAAGCTGGGATATGGTGTTGCCAACTGGAATCGCTCACAAGCCCAGAATCGGATGCTTCAGCTGATCAATCAGTATCAAAATAAGATCGAACTCGTCCTTTCAAATAATGACGACATGGCACTAGGAGGTATTGATGCTTATGCAAAGCTGAATCGAACTGAATCAAGTATTCCCGTTTTTTTCGGCATTGATGGTACGGATGAAGGCTTAGTGGCTGTGAAACAGGGATTGCTCGCAGGAACGGTTTATAATGATAAAGAAGGGCAGGCCAAGAAAATGGCCGATTTGGTCATGATGCTGGAAACAAATGATAACTCAGAAAAAGATTCAAGATTTACTCAGCAAAATTATTTGCCCTACGCGAAAATTACGAAAGAAAATGTTGCTGACTATCAATCGACCAGTTCATCGAGTCGATAAAGGCATTGATAATTTGTTGATGTTGGCGAATTTTGTGGCGGAACTGGGAAACTGCAAGTTTTGAACACTTATTTTGCGTATGGTAGGAGTTTGTTTGGTTCCGTCAGAACGCTGCAGAAAAATGTTGCGCCTCGCTGTGGGGATGACTTCAAGCCTTTTGAAACCCACAAAAGTCTTGAAGCTCACCCTTGTTCTAGCGGGACTTGGGTTTGTGGAGAACTGAATTCTTGCGTAACTCATCCGAGAACATTTAGGAAATAATTTGGTCCCGCAAGAACAATTTCACTGCGAGTCGCAACTTTTTCTTCCGCGTTCTGACTCATCTCGGCAGTTTTATAGTGGTTACTCTAGTTAACGTCTAGTCCTGTGCGACTGACTTGTACTGCAACTTTAATTTCTAGAAGACGAAATGCGGACATGATAATCAATCAAACTCTCAAGCTGAACTATTTAGAGTAAAGACAACAATGTCAATTAAGTTATAGGAACCCAGTTATTCAATTCCTACACTAACTCAAATACGTTTAGGTCGAAAGTGCTGGGGCAGGCAGTCGTGGCAGTGCTAACCATGTTGGCGGGCCGTTTTTGCCCGCCTTACATGGTGGATCGTATTGAAGACCCGGCGTTTTTCCGGGGCTTCAATCGAAGCTCGGAACTTTTTCCAGAGTGTGGCGCAACATGGGTTGAAATCAACAGCTAAGACGTCAAGACACAAGAATCGGGCTTCATTCTTCGTGGCTTGATCTCTTAGATGCTGATTTCAATGTTGCAGAACACGTTTCGGAAAAGTGGAGAGCGGTCCCACAGCCACAGACCTGCCAGCCCCAGCACTTTCAACCGTAAGTAGATTAAAAACGCACAAAAAACGATCACGTCATCAATCGACGTGATCGTCTTACGTTCAATTCAGTTAATCAAACATTTTTTTAGCAGCGCGTGCTAAGGTCTTGAGATCCTTATCGTAACGTGGTGTCTTGACCAAGTTGGCCATTGGAATTCCAGCGAAGTGGTAAGCCGCAATTTCGCCGGAACGGACGGCGCTTTGTTCCGTGAAAATCATCTGGTAAGGCTGTTCTACAAATTCACCAGTGAAGGCGAGGTTGGTCGAATGTGCAGGAATAACCTTGGGACGATCTGTCTTGGCACGATTGTTAAACAAGGCAGAAGCATATGGCATGTAAACAGGAATATTGTTGATAACACTGTCCATAATTTCAGACTCTTTATCACGAATATTACCTGGGCCAGGATCGACTTTAGATAATTGACCGATCAATTCTTGCAACATTTCTTTACCGGTCATCTTGATATATTGCTTGTCGACGAATTCGCCGCGACGACGTGGGTAAAGGAAATAGCCCCAAATAACAGATTCGTTTGGTTTTTGAGTAGTGAAGTGAGGTTGATGGTGAACAACGATCGACATGTTGACATCTCTTTGGCCGAGTTCGGTGATCGGTGAAGTCGAGATGAATGAATTCAAGGCATTACCAGGAACTTGCGTGGTGATCCGAGTGATTTCGTTGAGCAAGACGTGATCACTTGTAGTCAGTGTGAAACTGACCCACTCACTGGCATTGCGATCTGCAAAGAATTTATCGGGATTACCAACGTTATAGAAACGCTCGCTGGCTTTTTTCCATAAACTCGAAGCGGCACCGTAATCCATATTTTCTGCAGCTGGATGATCATAATCGCCCATTGTTGCAGAGTCGGTGATTGATCCGTTGGTGAAAATAACGGCAGTGTCATCGTCGACATCAACGTGTTCTTTTTTGTTGGTCTTGGTATTTAGCATTTCTAATCCCGTGACTGTGATTTCATCTTGCATCGGCGTATCTTTGAAATCCCAGTCAGTGACGAGACGATCTAAGACGATTTTAACGCCTTGATCCTTCAAGTAATTGATCAGTGGCAACATGATGCTCTCATACTGGTTATATCTGGTCCGGTTAACACCGACCAAATGCTCGATCTGCGTGAATTCGTAGATCATCTGGTGCATGTAACGTCTGAATTCTTGAGCGGAACTTTGCAAACGGAAGGCGAAAGTTGTTTCCCACATCATCCAGAAATTGGTATTGAAGAAATGGGGATCATCTTTGAAATATTCGGAGATGGTCACATTGTCCAATTTTTCCTCTTCTGAATCGGGCATGGCAATTAATTTAGTCAACATTAGCCGGTCTTGGTTGTTAAAACCAAGCTTGCCACCATCGATGATGCCTTTGTCGCCTTCTAGTAAACGCGCTTTGTCAAACGTGCGGTGTTTGGCATCGAAGTCGCGTGTATCTTCGGCGGCAGTCATATTTGGCTCTGTTGTTGAAGGGACCCGATTTAAAAGGTCCATCAAATCAACATAGGTCCGATAGTTTAACATGCGGCCACCACGAGCGACGTAGCCTTTTTTATTTTCAAGCGGATGATTCTTATTCCAATACTCATCCGTGACAGAATCAGTGGTGGCGCCATCGTTAGCACCGTGATCATCGAGTGAATAGAAGGTGATCTGATCACCTTGCCATTTGCCTTCTTGAATTAGATAAACGGCAGCGGCCATGTTGGAAAGGCCGGCACCAATCATAATTGCTTTATTTTTTCTCATTGGAAATTCTCCATTCTAAGTGCAATAGTTTTAAAAAATTAACGGGATTCGAATTCGTCGTACAAGTGACTATCGTTTTCAAAAAAGCCGGTTTTTTTGGCGACGTAAGCGACGCCCAAAACGACAGCACCAAGGGTCAAGCTAAGACCGAATAAATGCTTTTTCATATTTTGTCACTCCTTTTCTGATTACGACTTCATCATAGTCGCTTTACTACGAAAACCAATAGACAAAGTCCTAAAAGTGTCTAAAAAAAAGACACCTTGTGTAAGGTGTCTAGTAAATAATTGATTTAAATTAATTAGGCGGTTTTCTTCACGGTTAATCGGGGCTTGAGGCGTGACCAAATGGCATGTAATCCAAAGGCAGATGCAAACGCGAGGCACCAAGTCAGTACATAAATAATGACAATGCCGAAGAAAGTGGAGTGCTGCATTAAAGTTTTACCAAACGTGAGCCAAAGTAATTGTGCCCAGAAAACGTTCGACAAGTAGGCCTTATACGCGAAATTGGCAAAGCTGTGGACGAAATTCGTGAACGGCAATTTGCGTTCGATTTGATAAACGGCGAGTGCAGAAAGCAAACCGATAATGATCAGGTCGAATAAAGTCATCGAAGGTTTGTAGTAGGGTGCATTGGCGAGCATGACCGGATAGCCGAAGTTAAACAGTTCGCGGTTGACCCAAACAAAGATGGCAATGAAAAGAACGACCAAGACGAGCCAGTATTTTTTAACGGTGCGATTATAGAATTCGCGGAATTGCCAAGCTAAAGTTCCGAAGACGCCGTAAATGAAGAAGCTCATGAAGAAACGGTCGAATAAATACCAGTCTTGCATGTGGGGACCGTGGAAAATCTGCGTGTCATAAAAAACTAACCACAAACCTTGAACGATGATGGCTGCGACGAAAATAATCAGGCCACGCTTTGTATTTTGACCGACCCAACGACCGATCGCCCAGAATAGTGGCATCAGAATAATGAACTGAAGCATCATCGTGTTGTACCACAAATGCGGTGAGGCGTTCCCGTTGATAAAATGCCAGAGGAAGCTAGGAAGATCGTGATATTGATTGACTTGTTGCACCCAAGGCATGACCAGCAGATAAACGAATGTCCACCAGATGGTCGGAATAAATAAGCCGTGCCAAGTGCCTTTCATGTACTGGCCATAAGTGAGATCGGTTTTGTCGATGGTGGTACGTGTTGTTGTGTATAGAATGCCGAAAATAAATGCGGGCGCTGTAAACTTGACCAGGTCATAAATCATGCCGATCCAAGTTTGCGCGGTTGTTGATGGGGAAGTTGTTAAAGCTAAACTTAAAATTGTTTGCAACATAACTGCCGTGCAGGCGCCAAGTTTGAGATAATCGCCGATGTCGGCAGAAATGACGGTCAGTTTGTTTGATTTAGTCATGGTGGAACCACCTTTTTCAGATTGTGAGATCGATCAGGTGGTTTGTTTCTGAGTTATTCTAGCAGAGAATAAAAAAATAAGCAAGAATGTGGGGGATCAGAGATAATTGAAAATAATTTTTTGTGGTTCCGGCGAAATTTGTGGTGGGAACTGGGAAACTGCTGTGGGGACGGCTGCAGGATTTCCAAAGTACGGAAATTCTTCCGCCTAAAACCGGAGCTCCTGAAAACCGCAGGATCTCCAGTTTTCCCATTTTGTAAATTCGCAAAAACCGCTCATTAACAAAATTACCACTGCAAGTCCCAGTCCCCACCACAAATTTCGCCTAGTCTATTCGAACGAGCTCGATAAAGATTAACGTTGTAGATTTAATTTACATTTCTAATCCAAACAATATTTTTTTAAACGCGCAAAATGAAAATTGGCAAACTGGATACACGACAGATTTTAAAATAGGCGCAATCTTTCGCTTGAAAAGCTGACATTATCGTCTTTCCAAGCTATTCGGCGCCAATTTAAAAATTTGTCGTGTCCTATTATGCACAGATTTGAAATTCATCACATTTTTTATTTTGTTATTCAGAGTAAAGACTACATTGTAAATCAACTTCCAGGAACCCAGCTATTCATTTCCTACACTAAACTAAAATTAAGTTTAGGTCGAAAGTGTTGGGGCAGGCAGTCGTGGCAGTGACAACCATGTAAGGCGGGCCGCTTTTGCCCGCCTTACATGGTGGATCGATTCGAGACTCGGCGTTTTTCCGAGGCTCAAATCGAAGCTCGGAGCTTTTCCCGTCCTTGGAAAAGCGGAGAGCGGTCCCACAGCCACAGACCTGCCTGCCCCGGCACTTTCGACCGCAGGTAGATCATCTTTTTAACATCACTATTTCAAACCTTCAAAGAATTCTTCCGCTGTTCAACAAACAGTTGAACCAAAATATTAGCCACGACGCGATTGAGATTGGTTTCGGTGGCTTTATTTTCAGTTAGATAAATCGTTCGGAATGGGGGATTGGGAATCAGCCGTGCTAAATGCATTTTTTTACCGGTGGATTGCCAAGTCGTTGCTGGAATAAAGCCGATCCCGGCGTTGCTCAATAATAATTCGCGCAAGGTCGCGGGATCATCGGCTTCGTATTGATAATTCAGCGTGATGCCGTATTGTGCGAAATAATTATCGATCGTGTCGCGCAACGGGCTGTGCAAGCCCATCCCAATCACCGGCATATCTTTTAAATCGGTGGGATTAATATATGGTGAGTTGATTTGAACGCCGGCGCTCCCGACGAAGATTTCTTCGTTGATCAGTGGAATTGCAATGTCCTCTTTCAAGGGCTCGCGCGTTGAAATGGTGAAATCAAACTGGTGCGGTTCGCTGATTGTTGCGATGCGTTGAGTCAATTGGACGGGCGTTTCCGGAAATTGGCTTTGAATACGGCGAACCATTTCTGGAATGAAGCTGGAGGCAACTTCGATCAATAAGCGGATCGGTTGTGTGGGGTGTTTGGCCTTGGAAGTGACCGCATCGATTCCTTGTTGCAGTTCATCCAGCGCGGTAGAGACATACGACAGGAAAAGTTGACCGTTTTGACTCAGCTTGATGGTTCTGCCGACGCGGTCAAAAAGGGTGACGCCTAATTCTTCTTCTAATTGTTGAATCAACTTCGACATTGCAGGTTGGCTGATAAAAGCTAATCGGGCAGCTTGGGTGATGCTTTCAGTCTGGGCGGCCAGCGCGAAGCCTTTTAGTTGTGAGAGGTTCATTATTTTTCCAGCTTTCATAACCTGTAGTTATATTAAATGAATATTAATCATTATACATCAATATATATTCGCGTTAAAGTAATCAAGTGAGATCGATCATGTTGTTTCGGAAAATGATAAATGAAACGATGATTGAAACGTGTGTCTCGTTATGAGTTCATCATAATTAAGCACACTTTGAAAGAAGGGATTCGTTTGGATTCTCTTTGGATTTTCCCTGGACAGGGCGGTCAACATGCTGACATGTTGGCAACCGTTGATCCGGGATTACGAGCCAAGGTTGAAGATCAGTTACAACTGAAATTGTTGGATACTGATGATGCCTATCAAGATTCGGTTCAGTTGCAAGTTGGTATCGAATTATTGCAAGTGGATCAAGTGGATCGTCTGTTGGCTGCTGGTTTTAAACCGCGGTTAGCTGCTGGTCATTCGCTTGGCGTTTTCGCTGCAGCGTATGCGTTGGGTTCGATTTCGGCACCGGATTTATTTAAAACGGTGAAGTTACGTGCTCAGCTCATGCAAGGCGCGTATCCAAGTGGTTATGGGATGGGCGTCGTCGTAGGCTTGACACGGCCTGAAGTTGAGGCATTGGTCGCACAAGTGACGACGAAAGAAAAGCCGGTCTACGCATCGAATCAGAATGCGGAAGATCAGGTCGCCTTATCCGGTCAGTTGGAAGCCATCGATGCCGTCGTTCAGTTGGCAAAAGACAACGGTGCTTCTAAAGCCATGCGCTTGCGCGTGCCGGTGCCTTCTCATTCACCGTTGATGAATGACGTTGCCACTAAACTCGCGGCTTCTTTAGCGGATGTGACGATCGACCGGCCACAAGGTATCTATCTGGCCAACAATACGGGTCATGCCGTTCGACAATCTGGACCGTTACGCGACGATCTGGGTCACAACTTGGCTCATCCAGTTTTCTTCGAGTCAATGATGGCAGTGGCGACGGATTATCAGCCCAACGTGATCATTAATTTTTCTCCCGGGCGTCCGTTTAGAAAGGTGCTCGCGCAGAAGTTCGGCGATATTCATCAGGTCTATTTAGATCAGATGACGATTGCTGACGCAACTTATTTATTGAAAAAATGGGAAAGAGGTTCTTAATTTATGAGTGATAGTGAACGTAATTGGGCCAGCCATCGTGACGCCAAAGCCACGAAGATGGCCGCTGTCCAGCCACTACTTTCTGGCAAGTATGCCAAGACCAATGATGCAAAACAGATTCTTGAAGCATTGATCAGTAGTGGCGATAAGGTCGTCCTTGAAGGCGACAACCAGAAACAAGCCAGTTTCTTATCGAAAATTTTAGCCAGTGTTGATCCTGAAAAAGTACATGATCTGCATATGATCATGAGCAGTATTTCTCGCCCAGAACATTTGGATATTTTCGAAGATGGGATTGCCAGCAAGATGGACTTTTCTTTCGCCGGTCCCCAAAGTACCCGTGTTTCGCAAATGATCGCCGACGGTACGCTACAAGTTGGTGATATCCATACTTATTTGGAATTGTACGCACGTTTATTTGTTGATTTGATTCCTAATGTCGTCTTGGTTGCAGCTGACAAAGCCGACCGTGACGGTAATCTTTATACTGGTTACAACACCGAAGAGACACCTGTGATCGTTGAATCAGCTGCATTTAAAGACGGGATCGTTATTGTTCAAGTCAATGAAGTCGTTGATAAATTACCACGTGTTGATATTCCTGCTGATTGGATCGACGTCGTTATTCCTGCAGACGAACCTTATCAACTCGAACCATTATTCACCCGTGATCCACAAAATATCACCGAATTACAGATTTTAATGGGCATGATGGCTATTCGTGGGATCTACGAAAAGCACAATGTTCAGTCTGTTAACCATGGTGTTGGTTTTAACACGGCCGCAATTGAATTACTCTTACCAACTTATGGGGAGCAATTAGGCTTGAAGGGTAAAATCGTTCCTAACTGGGAAGTTAACCCAACGCCAACGTTGATTCCTGCAATCGAAAGTGGTTGGATCCAATCGATCCACAGTTTCGGTGGCGAAGTCGGCATGGAGAAATACATTGCTGCACGTCCCGACGTCTTCTTCGTTGGTAAAGATGGCACGATGCGTTCTAACCGTGCTTTCGGTCAAATGGCCGGTCAATATGCGCTGGATATGTTTGTTGGTTCAACGTTGCAGATCGATCAATTCGGTAATTCTTCAACTGTCACCAATGGTCGTTTGTCTGGTTTCGGTGGTGCGCCTAACATGGGTTCAAATCCAACGGGTCGTCGTCACTCAACGCCAGCTTGGCAAAGTCTTCGTCCTGACAATGATCCATTAGGTAAGGGACAAAAATTAGTCGTTCAAATGGTTGAAACGTTTGGTTCAAGTAAGAAACCTGTTTTCGTTGATCACTTGGATGCTGAAGAAGTTCGTAAAGAAGCTAAATTGGCTAACGTGCCGATCATGATTTATTCCGAAGACACGACGCATATCGTGACTGAAGAAGGGATCGCCTACTTGTACAAGACGGATAGCATGGCTGAACGCCAAGCTGCCATCGAAGCTATTGCTGGTGTTACACCTGTTGGTTTGCGTAGCAATGCCAAGACGCTTAATGATTTGCGTGCTCGCGGTATCGTGGCCTTGCCTGAAGACTTGGGTGTTCGTCGCACGGATGCTAAGCGGTCATTATTAGCTGCACAAAATATGGAAGACTTAGTTAAATGGTCGAAGGGTCTTTATAATCCACCTGCTAAGTTCCGTAGCTGGTCATAATCAGATGACGGCCGTAACTAATTATCAAAAAATCGCCGATTTAGCAGTCGCCGCTTTGGATTGGGAAGTTGATTTTACACCGAAGCCTGGGTTAGTCGATGCCATTTCGAATGGTGCTCATCAAGATATGGATGCCGCATTGTTTCATCGTTCTGCGGCGAGTCTGCACGATTATTTCGTGCAATTAGGTGCCGTTGCTGAGGGACGGGCGCCTAATGACTTGTTGCGCGAACAGATCGGCAGCTTGGGTCGCACCGCTGAGAAAAGGATGTTTGCCGCGACGAACGGTGTGAATACACATAAGGGTGCGATTTGGGCGTTAGGTTTGCTGGTCACCGCTTATTGGCTGCAACCCGCGGCAAATTCTGCGCAATTATTAGCGATTGCGGGGCAACTCGCCCGGATCGATGATCCTGGCAATGAATCGGTCACCAAACAAACCTATGGTCAACAAGCCCAACATCAATATGGGATCGGTGGCGCACAAGCTGAGGCACAGAGTAACTTTCCGCATATTGCCCGTCTGTTGGAATTACCGTTGACGACTAAAGATGATTGGTTGCGTGCGCTGTTGACCTTGTACGCGACGGTCGATGATACGAATGTGATCCATCGTTCGGATCTGGCGACGTTACGATTTTTGCAGCAACAAGCTAAACGAATCGCGCAAGCTAGTGAGCCGGTTTTGAAAAATTCGGAGTTTGCTGGCTTGGCCGATTTTACAATTGAAAAAAATATTTCGCCTGGTGGCAGCGCTGATCTTTTTGCCGCGACGAAATTCTTAAAGACTTTACCCAAACAAGATTTAGCCGAGAGGAGCGTTTTAGATTATGGAAAAATTACATTTCAACTATAAAGCAACACAACCGATCGACCATCCCGTCCATGTTGGCGTCGTTGCTTCAGGTGACTTAGAAGTATTATTGCGTCCAACTGATAAAGATGGCGCAGAATTGGCTATCGTGACTGGTAGCGATGGTTTCAAAGAAACATGGGAACATGTTCTAGACCGTTTCTTCGATCGTTACCCAATCAAAGCAAACTTTGAAATTAATGACTTTGGTGCAACACCCGGCGTAGTCAACCTACGTTTAACTCAAGCAATGGAGGCGTTGAAAGATGAGCAATAGTTTCGTAGAATTACATGCACGCCAACGCGCCGAAGCCTTGTTAGACGCAGGCACTGGCCGTGAATTGATCGGTCCTTTTGACGACATGATCTCACCACACTTGGAACCACAAGGCATCGTGCCTGAAAGTGATGACGGTATCGTGATCTTGAAAGGCCAGATCAGTGGTAAAAATGCACTGGTCGTTGGTATCGAAGGTAATTTCCAAGGCGGCGGTATTGGTGAAGTAAGTGGTGCCAAAATCGTTGCTGCTTTGGAACACGCTTTGGCCGACAATAAGGCTGGCAAAACCGTTTATCCGATCATCATCTTGGATACAGGTGGCGTTCGTTTGCAAGAGGCTAATTATGGCTTGCTCTCAATTTCAGAGATCCATAACATGGTCGTTGCTCTTAAAAAGTATGTCCCAGTTATTGGCCTGGTTCCTGGTCGTGTGGGTTCATTCGGTGGTATGTCGATCACGAATGCACTTTTGTCATATGTGATCGGGACTAACCGTGCCCGTATCGCCTTGAATGGTCCAGAAGTCATCGAACAAGAAGCTGGCGTTCAAGAATTCGATTCTAGCGACAAGGATTTGATCTGGAGCACGTTGGGTACGAAACAACGCCAAGCTACCGGAATCATTGACGAAGTCGTTGATGACGACGTGGATGCTTTCAGAAATGCCATTACCAGTGCCATCAATGAAAATAAAGATAGCCATCGCGATCAACAAGGTGATTTTTACCTATCGTTGCTGGATCAACTCGATCCTAGCCAACCTTTGGATATTGATGGTTACAAGAAGTTATACAAGCAAGTTAAGACGACTGAACATCATCTGGCTGCTGCAACTGAGGGTAGCAAGCCAGGGACGAAGAGTCGTGGCCGTCAATGGTTCGAACAATTGACGGGCATCAAGAACGCGCACAGTGATGTGCCAACCGTTTTACACGCACAGAAAAATGGCCGTGAGTATATTGCTATCGTGGCCGATGAAAATAATCGCTTCCCACGTGTTCGCCACGGTGAAGTTGGTTTGGTTGAAGGCTATACCGTTGCATCGGTTGTTAATGATTTGATCAAGGCTGATGCCAACAAAGCTGAAAAGACACCGTTGATTTTAGTCGTCGATGTGCCTAGCCAAGCTTATGGCTACAAAGAAGAATTGATCGGGATCCACATGTCTTTGGCTGCCAGTGCCAGTGCCTATGCACGCGCACGTCAGGCCGGTCACAAAGTCGTTGCCTTTATTCCTGGCGACGCCGTATCCGGTGGTTTCTTAGCACATGGGTTGCAATCGAATCGCTTGATCGCACTCGATGACCTTGATATCACGATTCAAGCCATGAGCAAAGCCAGTTCTGCCCGTATTACACAACGGACGATCGCCGAATTGGAAGAAGCCACGAAGCATGTTCCCGCAATGGCTTATGATATTGAAAATTATCAAAAATTAGGTTCACTTTACAAACTGATTTCTGGTGTGAAGAGCTATGATTCTAGCGCTAAGGCAATTTCGACTGTCGAAGGCGTGATCGATGAGGCTTTAGCAGACTTAGATAACAAGCCCACAGATTTGAGTTTCCGTTACACGAACCCGATCGCTGTCCAAAGTGGCCGTGTTGCCACAAATAAGGTACGCCGTTTGATGGACGAACAATGGAACGGCTAATGCCACACACACTGATCAAGTTGAAGGATCCGACGTTATTATTAACGGCGGATCCTTTGCCAGTGTGGACAGAAAAAATATTAAACTTAACTTCGTACGTGATCGTGCGTCGAGGTGAGCAGCAGGACCGAATTCCAGTTGGCATTCGCGGCTTCCAAAAAAGCCAGCGCTTCGGCACTTGGATCCATCCCGATAATTGGTTGGCTGCGGTGACGCCGCAACAAGCGCTGCAATATTTACCGAAGCTTTCGTCCACGCGCCGGCAGCTAAAACCGTTTCAAACTTTGGACGCCATCACCCCGCTTTTGAAAACTTACGAATGGGGTGTCGGTGGTTCACTGGCTTATGAATTGGTGACCGGTATTGAAATGGCGCGTCCAGAAAGCGACGTGGATGTGATCATGACACTGCCAAAGCAGCGGATAACGCCTCACGAAGCGCAACACTTGATCGCCGAGCTACGCACGATCATGGGTGCCCACGCGGATATTCAAATGGTGCAGGGACAATACGGCTTTTCACTGGAAGAGTATGCGGCTCAACGGACGGCAGAAATTCTCGTGAAGACTAACGAGGGTCCGATTTTAAGCCAAGATCCTTGGCAATTAATGACAGAAATGGATGACTAGAAATGACATTGGTTTCGTTGGCGAATGGTCAACAATTAGCCGTTGAACAACAGGGTGACGTGCAAGATCAACCTCTGATTTTCATCAACGGCTTCGGCAGTTATAAGGAAATTTGGACCGGGCAACTCGACATGTTGGCCCAATTATCGTATCACGTGATTCGGTATGATTTTCGCGGGCAGGGTGGTTCTGCAGGCGATTATGCGCAATCCCTTGATGATTTGGGCGATGATCTCGCGGGCTTGATTGAAAAATTGCAGCTCGACCAACCGATCCTGGTGGGCCATTCAATGGGCTGTAGCGTGATTTGGAATTTACGCCAGCGTTATCCTAGCTTGGCGGTCAAAGCCATTGTACTAGTCGATCAGCCGCCGAAAATGATCAATGATTCGGAGTGGCCGTATGGCTTTGTCGGCGTCAATGAGAATAACTGGCAAGAAAAGTACGCCACCAAACCTGCCGTTCGCGAAACGTTGCATGGTTTCGTTGATCGTATTTTTCGACCGTTTAGTATTGCCCAGACCAACGCCCCGTTTTCTCGAGAAAAGGGTCTGCCATTGTTGAAGAGTCATTTTCGTGCGGATTGGCGGCAAACCGCTTGTCAGGAAACCAGTCCAACACTATTTATCTCTGCCAAACAGAGCCCTTATTATCGCCCAGGTTATGGCGCTTGGGTCGCCGAGCGGAATGCGGTTGCTAGTCAGGTTCTGATCGACGATTGTGGGCACGATATTATGGCCGAAGTTCCCGACCGATTTAATCAAACGCTGCGCCATTTCTTACTGAAAACGCGTGGTCGCCGAGAAAAATTAGGCGGTAAATCGTAAATGAAGACCGAAAATCAAACTCATCAAGAAAATCCTGCCTGCCATGCCGGCATGAGCTGCCACGAAGGCTGTCCTTGCGCGGGTTATCATGGTGAGTGTCATTGCCAGATGTTAGACGAAACGCAGTGTGCTTGTCGAAGTTTATGTCATTCTAAGAAAGATTAACCCTAAAATCGGTCAGAAGTGACCGATTTTTTTTGCTCTTTTTTTGATAATATTTTCTGAAAGTTGGTCTACCTTCGGTCGAAAGTGCTGGGGCAGGCAGTACGTTGGCTTGTGGGACCGCTCTCCACTTTTCCAAGTGCGGGAAAAGTTCCGAGCTTCGATTTGAGCTTTTGCACAAACCGCAAAATCTCAAATCGATCCACCATGTAAGGCGGGCAAAAGCGGCCCGCCAACATGGTTGTCACTGCCACGACTGCCTGCCCCAGCACTTTCGACCTAAACTTATTTAGTTTAGCGTAGGATTTTAATAGATGGGTTCCTGAAAGTTGGATTATCAAGGTAGCCTTTACCCTAAATAACAAAAATGTCATGCAATAAATATTATCGAGCTCTTCCGAATAGACGAGGCGAAATTTGTGGTGGGAACTGGGACTGCAGTGATATTTCTGTTAACGAACGGCCTTTGTGAGTTTACAGAAAGGGGAAATGTGAGATCCTGCGGTTTTCAGGAGCTCAGATTTCAGGCGGAAGAATTTCCGTACTTTGGAAATCCTGCAGCCGTCCCCACAGCAGTTTCCCAGTTCCCACCACAAATTTAGCCGGAACCACAAAAATCTATCCAAGCGAAGATTGAATCTTTCAGCGATATCAGTATAATCCCATCCCCAAAACTCACATTCCCGCCACTTTTGCTTTCCTGTGTTACGATTAAACTAAGGAAAGGAAGCTTTACATATGAACATTGCATTTGTGACCCCATTTCTTTCGGGGCAAGGTGGGACCGAGACAGTCCTGATCAAAGTCCTGAATTATCTCACGCAAAACACCACCAACAATCATTATCAACTCGTTTTAACCGAAGGATCGCAACATAAACAGTGGCTGCAACGATTAGACCGCCGTGTTGAGATCGTGCAGAATCCGACGCGCAATCCGATCATTGTTCGCTCATTTACGCGGCATTATATGGCCAATACCACCGCGGAATTGGTGATCTGTTTAGGATCTCGCCCAATTTTTGTGGCGGCGCAGATCCGCAGGAGGATGCAGCGACCTTATAAAATTGTCTCTTGGATCCACAGTACGTTGAGCAATGTGACTTGGTTTGATACGAATTCGTTAAAAGATGCTGACGCGCATTTAGCCATCAGTGGCGGGATCGCCGAGCAAATGCGTGGCTTTGATATTCCGGCTGACCAAATTTACACGATTTATAATCCAGTTACACCTGCACAACAGCTGATTGCTCGGAGTCATGATAATGAACCGAAGCATTTTATTTTTATCGGGCGGATCCAGTATCGTGGTCAGAAGAATCTGAAGAGTTTACTTGGTGCTTTGCAAAATCTGCACGGTAATTGGGTGATCGATTTCTATGGTGCGGGTTCTGGGTTGAATAAGTGTAAGGCGTTTATCAAGCGCCATCCGCAGTTGAAATCACGCGTTCGTTGGCATGGTTGGGTGACCGATCCGTGGCCGCAAATTCAGACGGCGGATGCGCTGCTGTTGAGTTCGAAATTCGAGGGGTTGCCCATGGTGTTGCTTGAAGCCATGAGTCATGGGGTGCCTTGTATTGCGGCGGATTGTCCCACGGGTCCGGCGGATATTATTGAAGAAGGGCGCACGGGGTTCTTGTACCCGTTAGAAGACAGCGGGAAATTGCATCGTGCACTCAAGCAAGTTGTGCAAGATGATCCGTTTGTCGATGAGCGGGTGGTTCAAGCAAGTATCGATCGTTTTTATGATCAGAATTATTTCACACATTTGCAAGCAGCCTTAGTTAAAATTGCCCAAGCTTAAATGGCGATTGAAAAAGGGCCTGACCACAGTATTTAAACTGTGGTCAGGCCCTTTAAATTGGAATTAGACGCTACGTTTTCTGAAGCTGAAATAGGCGATGAACGTGAATAAAATCGTGTACACAAAGGTGAGCGTGATCATTAACGGGGTGCTCATCAGCGTTGCTTGACTCATGTCTGGCGAGATGATCTGCGAGCTGGTCATCAACATGCTGAATGGATTGAATCGCAGCCAATGCCATTTATTGATCAGGAGTAGTAAGACGCTAGAAGCAGCCATCGAAACGAAGTAACCGATGAAACCACTAGTGATGGCGGCAGCGTTGGTTTTGAGTAAGGTTGCAATTAGAATCACGACGCTTAGCAGAAAGACGGTGACAAGCACGTTTCCACCCATTCCCAAGAAATATAGTTGTAATAACGTTTGACTACCCTCGATTTTTTGATCCCAATCGAAGCTGGGAAAGAGTAGGGCAGTCAAGGTGAAAGTCATGATTGTGGAGATAACTTTTAGCACAACTAGTTGCATGAAGATGACGATCAACTTACTGATAAAAACTTGACTACGATAATATTGCCGATAGAGTAGCTGCTTGATCGTGCCGTACTGAAATTCCATGGCAATAATACTAGCAGCGCTGGCAATCATGATGAATAAATAGAGCCCACCGCCTAAATAATCGTTACTGATCAGAGAACTCAGTTGGAAAAATTCAGAATCGGCTTTTTGTACGAGAGCAGGGATAATTTGGAGAACGACCATGATGCCAATCGCGATCCAAGTGCCCTTTTTATGAGTGAGTTTATAAAGTTCTTGTTTGATTAAAGTTCCCATGATTATTTGTCCTCCTTTGTGGTTGGCGTGTTGACCATGTCCAAGAAGGATTCTTCCAAATCGTGTTGAACTTTAACGACGTCGGTAATTTCGATGTTGGCGTTGACTAAGGTCTGCAAAACTTGATTTAAAGTTTTCTCATTTTGTTGGCGGATCATGATTTTTTCAGCGGGAACTAATTGTAAGCCAGCAGCCATTAATGCAGTTTTTGCGGAGGCATCGTCGGCCGTGGTGATCACGTATGACGTGCCCCCAGATGCAACGAGTTCGCCCATACTACTTTGTTGGACGATTTTGCCGTGATTGAGGATCAAGACATCGTCGGCGAGTTTTTCCAATTCGCTGAGAATATGGCTTGAGATCAAGAAGCTAGTGCCTTGATCGGCCATCTTGCGAATGTAATCGCGCAAATCTTTGACGGCTTGCGGATCGAGTCCGTTCATCGGCTCATCCAAGATCACGAGCTTAGGATGATTGACGAGGGCTTGTGCGATCCCAAGTTTTTGCTTCATGCCTAATGAATATTGCTTGGCCTTATGATCGATATAGCTAGTCATCCCTAGCGCTTCGACGATTTGCGTCATATTGGTGTCACGATTTTCTTTATCGGCGAATAATTCGAGATGTTGTTTCCCAGTCAGAAACGGATAGATCCCGGGATATTCGATCAGCGCGCCCACATGAGCGAGTGCTTGGTGGCTCGTGATCGAAACCGGTTGGGAATCGATGGTCAGATGACCACCATCCGTTGGGATCAAACCGAGAACGGCTTTCATGATCGTGCTTTTACCGGCACCATTGGGACCAACTAATGCCACAATATGCCCGGCGGCGACTTCAAAGTTAACGCCATGAAGGACACGTCGATTGCCAAACGACTTGTCTAATTGCTGGACGCTTAATAAATTTGCCATAACTTCCTCCAGATATGTATTTAACCCGATTACACACGTTAAAATCACACGTGTTTCAACAGTTGTTATCCTAACGCAAATTGTGAGTCGGTGGCAATCGGTCGTTTGACTGAGACTAGCCAATTTTTGAGACCATGATTGTGAAATGTTGCAAAAAAATAGCCTCCGCATTCTGAATAAATCGGAATGTGGCGGCTGATTATTTTTAATCTAAAATATCATGGGTTACTTTTGCCAGGCTTTCGATCAAATCGATCCCGGCAGTTTCATCGCTATTATTATTGGTGAGCACTGCGATCGTGTAATCACCATCTTCAATGTGACCGATACTGTTAACTCGCCAAGTGCCGTCGCTAGCGTTCAACCAACCATTTTTAACGTGATAACTGGTTGCACCGGCAGAGACACCCCAATCCTGCGTATCTTCAACATTGGCCATTAACATCTTGATATATTTGCGGGAAGCCGTCGATAAATAATTCCCCGTGTTGTAATAAATCGCGTTCAAAAGCTTCACTTGATCAGTGGCGGTAGTTTGCGTGTTGCCCCAAGCATCGGCGTTGGCGGTCGATTGCGTCATCTTGATATCGTCGAATAAGGCTTGAGTAGCGGTGTAACCACCCATTTGATTGTTTAACAAGTAAGTGGTGGCGTCGTTATCGCTGTCTTCGATCATTTTGACGGCGTAGGCTTTCTCACTCGCGGTCAAAGTCGTGTTACTATCTTGTTTCTGCTTCAATAATTCTGTGAGCACGGAGACTTTGACGATACTGGCGGTGTCAAAAGTTGTGGTGGTACTCACGTTGCTGAGCCGATAAGTTTGTTTGGTCTTATTCGAATAGACGGCGATTTGAACGTGGCTATTCGTGGTGTTCAATATTTTTTGCCAAGCCGTCTTTAATTCGGTCGCCGTTTTATCATTGGTCGTTGCAGCGGTTGATGTCGTCTTGGCGGTTGTTTTCGTCGTCGCGGTGGTCGTAGTAATGATTCTGTCCGAAGCGGCGGATTTCAGTTGAGCGAGGGTTGCGGCCGGATCGGTGGCGCCATCGACGGAATCGGGTCGATGATTTTGCGCGAAGACAAACATGGCCGTGATTGCAATCAACACGCCGGCAGAAATTCGAACCTGGTGAGGATGGCTGATGGTCAAAAACTTGCGCACGACGATTTTAGCAAATAACTGATAGACTAGCGCGGAAATAATCGCGAATAATAATGCGAGTCCAAAACTGACTGTGGCTGAAAAATGATCGGCGAGGATCAACGATAGTGGCCAGGTCGTCAAATATAACAAATAGAAGAAATACAGCGTGCGAATATTTGGTGTGATCTGCCGTTGAATTTGTAAAACGCGAATCGCATGAAGGACGGTCGCGGCAAGGATGCAGCCGAGCACAATGATCAAGAAATACTGCCAATAATGATTGATGTGGGTGCCGACCGCAATGCCTAACACTAGCAGCGAATCGATTCCGATCATTAAAAGTTGCCGCCGACTCGACAGGTGCAATATCCGGTCAACAAAGTTCTGTGGTGCCGTTTGATAGCCATATAGACACGCTAAACTGCTTCCCACGAAAAACGGTAGCAGGTATGAAGTCGCGGAAAAGTAGAGACGCGCGTAACTCGCACCAGCAATTGTTTCCCGACCCAATATCATCAGACCGACCACACTGATCAAGCCCGCCGCAATGAACGTTAAGATTCTCATTTGGCGAACTGCCCGCGAACTTCTGGCGCTTATTTTAGCAATTAATAACAGTAACATCGTCCATACTAGGAGAAATTGTGCGCTGATCGCCAACGGCCAAACGTGGAAGAAAAGTTCGTTGGCGTTGATGAAGTGAACGCTCCCCAAGCTGGTTGTTTGATAAAAATTATTGGCAAACCCGAGAGTCGCCGCAAGTTGACTGCCCAATCCGGTCAGCAGCTCACGATTGAAGATCAAAGCGAGGGGGACGATCAAGATGACCAAAAAAATGAGCGGCAACAATAATATTTTTAATGCGCCGAACAGAAATGAGGACAAGGTCAATTTTTGATCGGCGGCAAATCGATCGAGCGCGCGAGCAGTAACCAAGAAACCGATCAGGACGAAAACGACACCGATGGAAATAACCGAGCCTGAAAAAATATTGCCACGAAATTCGTAGAAAAGAATGAGTGAGAATAAGAAAAATGCAACCAGATCAAGTCGTTTGATTTTCACATTGGAAACTCCCTTTTAAGTCGAGTGGTGATGCTCAATTGCGGCGCAAAGAATCGGGATCATCGATAGAATGTCGTTCATTTAACAAATGACTGCTGCCACTATTATGTATAAAAAATAACGACTATAGCTAGTATAATCGTCAATTATGAATAAAATTTAACTTTTTGTTGATAAAATACGCTTGTTTTTAGTGATGGTGGTGGCTATTTTATCTGCGCGAGGGCTTGCTCGAGATCCGCAATCAAATCGGCAGGGTCTTCGATACCGACTGAAAATCTCAACAATCCCGGTGTGATCCCACAGTCGGCCTGTTCGGCTGGACTTAATTCGGCATGGCTCATTTTAGGTGGGTACGAAAGAATCGATTCGACACCACCAAGTGAGACAGAAAATTCGGGGATTTGAACGGCCTCAGCTAAGATGCGGGCATTATTTTCACTCCCGACGTCGAAACTCAAGACGGCGCCGCCATTTTTTGCCTGAGACAACTGAATTTCGTAATCGGGGCTACTTTTTAGCCCGGGATAACAAACTCGGGTGACTGCGGGTTGCTGCTCGAGCCAGCTGGCGATGGTCAAAGCCGACGAAGAAGATTGGGCCATGCGAACGCCCAAAGTTTTAATGCCACGCAATAATAACCACGTGTCCGAAACACCCAAGGTGGCACCGACGGCGTTTTGGATGAAATAGATTTTGTCTGCAAGCGCCGGATCATTGGTAATCGCGGCGCCGGCAAGAATATCGGAGTGGCCGGAAAGAAATTTGGTGGCGGAATGAACGACAATATCCACGCCTAAATCCAACGGCTTTTGTAAATAAGGCGACATGAAAGTATTGTCCGCAATCGTCAGCAGATCATGCGCCTTGGCAATTTCGACAATCGCACGAATATCGGTTACGGCTAAAACGGGATTCGAGGGCGTTTCGATATAAATAGCCTTCGTATTCGGCTGGATAGCCGCGGTCACTTGATCGAGATCACGCAGATCGACAAAAGTGTGCTCGATGCCAAAGCGGTTCAAGACTTCGGTGAACACGCGGAAAGTACCACCATAAACGAACTTCGAAACAATCAAATGGTCACCTTGACTAAAAGTTTCTAACACGGACGAAATCGCCGCCATACCGGTACTATATAGAAATCCGTACTGCCCGTTTTCGAGTTGCGCAACGGCATTTTCACCGACTTTGCGCGTGGGGTTGCCACTGCGCGAATAATCGAATTCGCCGAAATGATCGAAATCATCTTGTTGAAAAGTCGAACTCAGTTGAATCGGCGTATTAATGGCGCCACTTTCTTTATCTTTGACGGTCGTTAATTTTATAATTTTTGTTTGATCATTCATGGATCAGGCCTCGTTTTTCTTAGCATTATTAATGGCGTGCTGCAAATCTGCGAACAAATCATCTTGTCTTCCAAGCCAACGGACAGACGGATCAAGTTGGGCGTGATTCCGAGTGCGCGCCGATTTACGACCGGCATGTCGTGATGGGTCTGGACATCGGGAACGGTGACTAAACTTTCGACGCCACCAAGACTTTCGGCGAACGAACAAACTTTCAATCCTTGCAAAAATGTGTTGACGTCATAGTTATCGTTTAAATAAAAGCTGATCATACCACCGACGCCGGCGTACAAAACCCGATCCACGCCAGCAAGCGTCGCTAATTTTTGCGCTAAAAATTGGGCGTTTTGCGTGTGAGCATGCATGCGGACACTCAATGTTTTCAGCGAGCGCAACAGCAACCAGGAATCAAACGGATCGAGCGTTTGCCCAGTGGTAACTAACTGTGCGGCCAGTTTTTCGGCCAATTCGGCGAGTTGCACAACAACCGCACCAGCAAGAATATCGTTGTGCCCACCCAAGTATTTAGTTGCGGAATGGACGACGATATCCGCGCCTTCAGTCAAAGGCTGCTGATAAATCGGGGTCAAAAAAGTATTGTCCACCGCAATTAAAATGTCGGAGCGCAATTGATGAACTGCGCGTGCAACTTTCTTGATGTCAATGATTTTCATCGTTGGGTTGGAAGGGGTCTCGAGCCAAATCAGGCGAGTGCTAGGCTTGATCAGTTGCACGAGTTGGTCGGTATCTTGACCATTCCAAGTCTCATAGTCGATCAGATATTTAGCCTTTTGATTATCGAAATAACGGAACGAGCCGCCATATAAATCATCGCTGGCAATGAAATGATCGCCAGTTTTAGTAAACGTTGAGAAAACTAGATCGATTGCGGCCATGCCAGAACTAACCGCAAAAGCCTGTTCACCGTGTTCGATCGTCGCCAGCTGAGACTCAAGTAATTCGCGCGTCGGTGTGGCCAAGCGGGAATAATCGTAGCCAGTCGATTGACCCAACCCCGGGTGCCGAAATGCGGTCGAAAAATATAACGGTGCAGAAACGGCGCCAGTTTTATCGTCATCGCTACCGTTGGAACCTTGGATCAGTTGTGTTGAAATTTTAGTCATGAGCAGAAGTCCTTCTTACTTAAAATATGGTGATAAATGAGTAGCAAGAGGCAAATTAAGTTAACCATGTTCTCATTATCTTTTAATCTAATAAATTTATAATACGCTAATAATCCAGCGGGTCAAGTGATGCTCGGATAATTTTACTATCATTTTTTTATCTTTAACATCATGAAAGTTGGCTTGTTTTCAAAATGGAATAAAAAAAGACACCGCCAAAACGGTGTCTTTAATGTGCCCATAAAATTTTAACCGACGATCGTTCCCAGCAAGTAGCTGATCACCATCGTCAGGATACCAACGAGCATGTTGCGCCAGGCGCCCTTGAATGATGGCGATTGGCCTAGACGCGAACTATAATAACCGGTGAAGAAAAGACAGACGACCACACTGAGCATGGTTCCAACGACTTTAATGTTAGCAGGCAAGAAGACGATGCAAATAAGTGGCAACAGCGCCCCAAGAATAAACGACATAAAATCAGCCATCGCGGCATGCCAAGGATTCAAGCGTTGCTGGGTTTGGTAATGGCGTTTGGCGATCAAGACGGTCAATAAATCGGCGTTGGTTTTTTGCGCGACGTTTTGAGCGTGTTCAACTGAGAGACCATGTTGTTGATAATTCTTTTGAAGTGAGCTGTCAAAGCCATTGTCTTCGTCCAGAACAGTTTGCGCGGACAGTTTATCGAAAGCTTTCTGTGCATCGCGCTGCGCCGAAACGGAAACATATTCGCCACCACCCATTGAACAGGCGCCGGCGATCATCGCGGATAATCCGGTCAATAGCAACGTTAATGGAGGTAGATTGGCACCGGCAACGCCCATTACGATGCCTGCGGTGGAAATGATGCCGTCGTTAGCGCCCATGACCGCGGCGCGAACTAGATTTGGTCGTTCGTGCTTGTCGAATAGTAAACGTATTTTTGAAGTGGCTATTTTCTGCATTTAGGTTCTTCCTATTTTTTCTATGTTATAAGGGTAGTATGACTATATTTTTGGTTGCTTACAATCACATTTGGAATCATTCTAATGAAAAATATAAAAATAGTTTTTTGTGGTTTGATTTTTGTGCGGTTCCGGCGAAATTTGTGGTGGGAACTGGGAAACTGCCGTGGGGACGGCTGCAGGATTTTCCAAAGTACGGAAAATTCTTCCGCCTGAAATGTGAGCTCCGGAAAACCGCCGGATCTCACATTTCCCCTTTCTGTAAACTCACAAAATTCGTTCGTTAACAGAAATACCACTGCAGTCACAGTTCCCACCACAAATTTCGCCTAGTCTATTCGTACGAGCTCGAATGGTTTGCGTTGAAGATTTAATTTGTATTTCTATTCCAACCAATATTCTTTTAACGCGTGAAGCGAGAATTGGTAATTTATATACACGACCTATTTTTAAAATCGGTCGTGTCTTATTATGCTCAGATTTTAAATTCATCGCTTTGCTTCTTTAGTTATTCAAAGTAAAGGCAACATTGATAATCCAACTTCTAGGAACCTAGCTATTTATTTCCTACATTAAATCAAATATGTTTAGGTCGAAAGTTCTGGGGCAGGCAGTCGTGGCAGTGACAACCATGTTGGCGGGCCGTTTTTGCCCGCCTTACATGGTGGATCGATTCGAGATTTTGCCGATTTTGCAAAAGCTCGAATCGAAGCTCGGAACTTTTCCCGAACTTGGAAAAGTGGAGAGCGGTCCCACAAGCCAACGTACTGCCTGCCCCAGAACTTTCGACCGCAGGTAGATTGTTTTTAAAAAAGGTTATACTAGTATGATTTCAGCAGTAACATTCCATCGTATTAATTGAATTTCTACACAATAAAAATTATAATATGAGTTGCTGAACAAATCATAATTTAACAGAGTTAGATTGTTTGACCTATTTTGACTATTATGGTAAATTAGCAAAGTAGCATTAAGAGTGCTAATTCGTAAAAACGAAATCAAGGAGGCAATACAATGTTAGTGCCAACAGTTATTGAACAAACTTCTCGTGGTGAACGCGCTTATGACATTTATTCCCGTTTACTTAAAGATCGAATCATTATGTTGTCTGGTGAAATCAATGACCAAACAGCCAATTCTGTGATTGCACAGTTACTTTTTCTCGACGCGCAAGATTCAACTAAGGATATTTCAATTTATATCAACTCACCTGGTGGTGTGATCACATCTGGTTTAGCAATCATGGACACAATGAACTTTATCAAATCTGATGTTCAAACGATTGCGATCGGTATGGCAGCATCTATGGCCAGCGTATTATTAGCGACTGGTACAAAGGGCAAACGTTTTGCATTGCCTAATTCTACTGTCTTGATTCATCAACCTTTGGGTGGTGCACAAGGCCAAGCAACAGAAATCGAAATTGCAGCCGAAGAAATTTTGAAGACGCGCAAAAAGATGAACAAGATTTTGGCCGATGCCACTGGTCAAAGTATCGAAACGATTCAAAAAGACACAGAACGCGATAACTATATGAGTGCCGAAGAAGCTAAAGATTATGGTTTGATCGACAAAATCATGGTTAATATGCAGGATAAGTAGGTAGCTTGTTAGTTGGTTTGGTGGATTACTGGGATGAACGGCTCATTCGTTTTGTAGAATTAGTTCTGCGTGCGGGAAGATTCGTTCTTTTGGTAGTTTGAGTTTGTTCTATTTTGAATATTGTTTGTTTAGCCACCCGGTTGATCTGGGTGGCTTTTATTGTAGCTTGGTAGTTTATTTGGTGGATTACTGGGATGAACGGCTCATTCGTTTTGTAGAATTAGTTCTGCGTGCGGGAAGATTCGTTCTTTTGGTAGTTTGAGGTTGTACTATTTGAATATTGTTTGTTTAGCCACCTGGTTGATCTGGGTGGTTTTTATTGTAGCTTGTTAGGTGGCTTGGCGGATGACTGGAATGAACGGCTCATTCGGTTTGTGGCATTAGTTCTGCGTGCGGAAAGATTCGTTCTTTTGGTAGTTTGAGTTTGTTCTATTTTGAATATTGTTTGTTTAGCCACCTAGTTGATCTGGGTGGTTTTTATGTAGCTTGTTAGGTGGCTTGGTGGATTACTGGAATGAACGGCTCATTCGGTATGTGGTATTAGTTCTGCGGGCGGAAAGATTCGTTTTTTCGGTAGTTTGTTTGTTGGATTACTGGAATGAACGGCTCATTTGATTTGTGGCGTTAGTTCTGCGTGTGGGAAGATTTGCAATTTGGTTGTTGATTAGTTGGTAATAAGGCGCGCAATTTAGTTAGGGAAGTGGCTGTCAAAAATGAAAATGCTTACTTGTGAAAAATCCGTGGTTAGTTCTTGCAATGATAAATAGGTGTTGTTATAATGAATATGTTCTTGAGAAGAGTGGGCACATCGTGTGATCTCTTTTATTTTTGGCACGATGGGTCTTTAAATGACACCGATGGACAATATCTGTCCCACGGAAAGGTTTGAGAGTTATGCAAAATGATTTGGCGTGGATTGAAACAATCGCTCCAGACTTCTTGAATACGATCAGACAACGATATTTGGTTTTGCAACGGATTCAATGGATGGCGCCAGTAGGTCGACGAACGTTAGCACAAGAACTCGATTTGAGCGAACGTGTGCTGCGAACGGAGACGGATTTTCTGAAGTCTTCTGGATTGATATTATCGTCAAAATCAGGTATGGTGTTAACTGAGAGCGGTCATGAAATCTTGGCCAAATTAGACGGCTTAATGTCTGACTTACTTGGATTTCCCAAGATGGAAAAGAAATTGGCTTCCTTATTGGCAATTGATCATGTGCTCATTGTTCCGGGAGATAGTGATGAACAGCCACCAGTTCTTAAACGTCTTGGTCAGCTGCTCAATAACACTTTATCGCTATTGTTGCCTGATGGTCGTAATGTGATCGCGGCAATGGGCGGAACGACAATGGCAGCAGTTGCGAAAGAATTTACACCGCAATTAGCGCGTCAGCGTCAATTACTATTTGTTCCTGCACGCGGTGGGGTTGGTGAGCTCGTCGATATTCAGGCTAATGCGATTTGTTCGCAGATGGCGCAGAATACCGGCGGTGAGCATCGAAGCTTGTATGTTCCTGAAAATGTCAGTGAACGCACGTATGAGCCGCTACTCAAGGAGCCATCGATCAAACCGGTTTTAGATTTGATTTCTCATGCCAATGTTGTGATCCATAGCATTGGTGAGGCAATGACTATGGCCAGTCGCCGACAAATGTCCGACGATGTGATCGCAGAATTAGAGCAGAAGCAAGCAGTTGCCGAGGCTTTTGGTTATTTCTTCGATGAAACTGGTCAAGTTGTTTACAAGATACCGCGGATCGGTTTACAGATTCGGGATCTGAATGATATTCCGTATGTTTTCGCAGTTGCGGCTGGTGCTAAGAAGGCCACAGCAATTCGAGCATACATGCACAACGCACCTCATCAAACGTGGTTTATCACGGATGAGTCTGCTGCTAACTCGCTTTTAAAAGGGGCAACCTTTTAAAGAAATTTTTATATTTTTATTTCCTGAAGGAGGAAATTTTGTATGACTGTAAAGATTGGTATTAATGGTTTCGGACGTATTGGACGTTTAGCATTCCGTCGTATTTTGGAACTTGGTGCAAAATCAAGTGATATCGAAGTTGTTGCAATCAATGACTTGACTTCACCTGCTATGCTTGCTCACTTGCTTAAATATGATTCAACTCATGGCACTTTGGATGCTGAAGTTAGTGCTACTGAGGATTCAATCGTCGTTAATGGTAAATCATACCATGTTTATGCAGACCCACAAGCACAAGATATTCCTTGGGTTAAGAATGATGGCGTTGACTTCGTACTCGAATGTACTGGTTTCTACACTTCAAAAGCAAAAGCACAAGCTCATTTGGATGCTGGCGCAAAACGTGTCTTGATCTCAGCACCTGCTGGTAGCGACCTTAAGACAATCGTTTACTCTGTAAATGATAACGAATTGACAGCTGACGACACAATTGTTTCTGCTGGTTCTTGCACAACTAACTCACTTGCTCCATTTGCGCAAGCATTAGACGAACAATTTGGTATCGAAGTTGGTACTATGACAACTATCCATGCTTATACTTCAACACAAATGTTGCTTGACGGCCCAGAACGTAAGGGTAATGTCCGTGCTGCACGTGCTGCTGCAATCAATACTATTCCTCACTCAACTGGTGCTGCTAAAGCTATTGGTTTGGTATTACCAAACTTAGTTGGCAAGTTACAAGGCCATGCACAACGTGTTGGTGTTCCTGATGGTTCAGTTACTGAATTAGTTTCTATCTTAGGCAAAAAAGTCAAAGATGCAGACGAAGTTAATGCTGCAATCAAGAAATACACAATCGACAACCCTTCATTTGGTTACAATGAAGACAGCATCGTATCTAGTGACATTATTGGCTCTACTTACGGTTCAGTTTTCGATCCTACTCAAACAGAAGTTACAACTGCTGGGGATCACCAATTAGTTAAGGCTGTTGCTTGGTATGACAACGAATATGGCTTTACTTGCCAAATGGTTCGTACTTTACTCAAGTTCGCAACTCTTTAATTTAAAAAGTTCAACGCATTAATCTAATATGCTGATTTTAGGGCGGAGGGAGGTCTACTCCTTTCGCCCTTTATTTTTTGAAAATAGTCGTGGAGGTTGTCCATCAATGGCAAAATTAATTGTTTCTGATGTCGATGTTAAGGATAAGAAAGTTTTGATCCGTGTCGACTTTAATGTTCCGATCAAAAATGGTGTGATCGGCAATGATAACCGTATCGTTGCTGCATTACCAACGATCAAATATGTATCTGAAAACGGTGGTAAGGCAATTTTACTTTCTCACCTTGGCCGGATCAAGAGTGACGAAGACAAAAAGGCTTTGAGCTTGCGTCCAGTTGCTGCACGTTTATCTGAATTACTTGGCAAAGAAGTTAAATTCGTGCCAACTAACGAAGGTACTGAATTAGAAGCTGCTATCAACGAAATGGCTGATGGCGATGTTATCTTAATGGAGAACACGCGCTTCCAAGATATCGACAATGACTTTGGCAAACGCGAAAGCAAGAACGATCCTAAGCTGGGCGAATACTGGGCTTCATTGGGCGACGTTTATGTCAATGATGCTTTTGGTACCGCTCACCGTGCTCATGCTTCTAACGTTGGTATCGCAACCGCTATGAAGGCTGCTGGCAAACCTGCTGCTGCTGGTTACTTGATGGAAAAAGAAATCAAGTATCTTGGCAATGCCGTTGATAATCCAGTTCACCCATTCGTAACGATCCTTGGTGGTGCTAAAGTTTCTGACAAGATCGGCGTGATCGAAAACCTGATCCCTAAATCTGATCATATCTTGATCGGTGGCGGTATGGCTTATACTTTCTTAGCTGCTCAAGGTCACAAAATTGGCAAGTCATTATTCGAAGCTGATAAAGTTGAATTGGCTAAAGAATTGTTACAAAAAGCAGGCGACAAGATCGTCTTGCCTGTTGATAACGTTGCTGCTGCAGAATTTTCAAATGATGCTAAGCACGAAGTTGTCGGCGTTGATATTCCTGACGGCGAAATGGGCTTAGATATCGGTCCTAAATCAATCGCTTTGTTCAAAGACATTCTTAAAGATGCCAAGACAGTTGTTTGGAATGGTCCTATGGGCGCATTCGAAATGAGCAACTATGCTGATGGTACCCTTGAAGTTGGCCGCGCACTTGGTGATTTGAAGGATGCTTCAACAATTATCGGTGGTGGCGATTCAGCTGCTGCTGCGATCCAATTAGGAATTGCTGACAAGATCAGCCATATTTCTACTGGTGGTGGCGCATCACTTGAATATCTTGAAGGTAAGGAATTACCTGGTATCGCTGCTATTTCCGAAAAATAATTTTTGAGGTGAATTAATTTTGAGAACACCAATTATCGCTGGTAACTGGAAAATGAACCAAAACCCTGAAGAAACAACTGCATTTGTTAACGCAGTTAAAGATCAATTACCTGCATCTGACAAAGTTGAAGCCGTTATTGCTGCACCTGCAGTTGACTTATCAGCTTTGCTTGCAAGTGCTAAGGGTTCTAACTTAAAGACTGCTGCTGAAAATGCCTATTTTGAAGACAATGGTGCATTCACTGGCGAAACAAGTCCTAAAGTTTTGAAAGAAATGGGCATTGATTACACAATCGTTGGCCATTCAGAGCGTCGTCAATATTTCCATGAAACAGACGAAGACGTTAACAAAAAAGCTAAAGCATTGTTCAACAATGGCATCACACCAATTATCTGCTGTGGTGAAACATTGGAACAACGTGAAGCTGGCGAAACAAACAACTGGGTTTCTGGTCAAGTTAAAGCTGCATTGGCAGGTTTATCAGCTGATCAAGTTTCTAGTCTCGTTATTGCTTACGAACCAATCTGGGCAATCGGTACTGGCAAGACGGCTTCAAGTGACCAAGCTCAAGAAGTTTGCCAAGTGATTCGTGAGACCGTCAAAGATCTTTACAACGAACAAACTGCTGAGAATGTTCGCATTCAATATGGTGGCTCAGTTAAACCTGCTAACGTTAAAGAATTAATGGCAAAGCCTGACATCGATGGTGGTTTAGTCGGTGGCGCTAGCCTTGACCCAGAATCATTCTTAGCTTTAGTTAATTATCAAGATTAATCGCAATTTCTTTGTTATTTACCCTGGTAATTTGGTAAAATAAGGTTGTCCGCCGATTTGATCGGTAAAAAGTAAAAAGGAGCAAAACATATGTCTGTAATTACTGATGTTTTAGGCCGCGAAGTTTTAGATTCTCGTGGTAACCCAACTGTTGAAGTTGAAGTTTATACTGAATTAGGTGGCTTTGGCCGCGCTATTGTGCCATCAGGCGCTTCTACAGGTGAACACGAAGCCGTTGAATTACGTGACGGTGACAAGAGTCGTTTCGGTGGCAAAGGTGTTTTAAAAGCCGTTGCTAACGTAAACGATGCTATTGCCCAAGCTGTTATTGGCATGGACGTTACTGACCAACGTGCCCTTGACCAATCAATGATCAAGTTAGATGGTACGCCTAACAAAGCTAAGTTAGGTGCCAACGCAATTCTTGGTGTTTCATTAGCTGCCGCTCGTGCTGCTGCTGACGAATTAGGCCAACCATTGTATGAATATCTTGGCGGCCCCAATGCCCATGTATTGCCAACACCTATGATGAACGTTATCAATGGTGGTGCACATGCTGACAACAACGTCGATTTCCAAGAATTCATGATCATGCCTGTTGGTGCTAAGTCTGTTCACGAAGCTATCCGGATGGGTTCAGAAACTTTCCAAGCTTTGAAGAAGATTTTGCAAGACCGTGGCGACTTCACTGGTGTTGGTGATGAAGGTGGATTTGCACCTAACCTTGCTAACAACGAAGAACCATTCGAAATCTTGGTTGAAGCTATCCAACGTGCTGGTTACAAACCAGGCGAAGATATCAGCATCGCATTTGATGTTGCTTCATCAGAATTCTACAACGCTGAAACTCATAAATATGAGACTAAAGCTGATGGTCGCGAATATACTGCCGAAGAATTCACTGAATTACTCGACGGTTTGATCGACAAGTATCCAATCGTTTCTGTCGAAGATCCTTTGGACGAAAACGAATGGGACGACTGGAAGACTTTGACTGCCAAACTTGGCAAAAAAGTTCAAATCGTTGGTGATGACTTGTTCGTTACGAACACTGATTATCTTAAGAAGGGTATCGACATGGGCGTTGCCAATGCCATCCTTGTTAAGGTTAACCAAATCGGTACTTTGACTGAAACATTCGAAGCTATCGAAATGGCTAAAGAAGCTGGCTACACTGCAATTGTTTCACATCGTTCTGGTGAAACAGAAGATACAACAATTGCTGACTTAGTTGTTGCAACTAATGCTGGCCAAATCAAGACTGGTTCAATGAGCCGGACTGATCGTATTTCTAAATATAACCAATTAATGCGGATCGAAGACCAACTTGGCGATGCTGCTCAATACAAAGGTATTCACAGCTTCTACAACTTAGGTAAATAATTCGTTTGAACCATCGAAAAGAACTCACAATTAAATTGTGAGTTCTTTTTTTGTAGCTTGTTATATGTGACTGTGGGTGACTGGAATCAACGTCTGATTCGGTTTGTAGAATTAGTTCTGCGAGTGGGTAGACCCGTTGTGTGTGGGTAACTAGAATTAACGGCTCATTTGGTTTGTGGTGTTAGTTCTGCGAGTGGGTAGACCCGTTGTGTGTGGGTGACTGGAATCAACGGTTCATTTGGTTTGTGGCGTTGGTGCTGCGTGTGGAAAGATGCGTTTTTTTAATTTGCTAGATTTATGTGGGGCGTTCGGTCTGATCGATTAGTTTGGCTTGGCCGTTGATCAATTCGACTTGTTGGAAATTGGCTTGCTGTCCATTTTTGTTGTAGTGATGGGCGATTTCAATGATGGCGACGTCAAGTGCATAAAGAATCTTTCTCACGTGAGTGGCACTTTGATCATCTAAAGAAGCCGTTACTTCATCAACAAGTAGAATTGGCTTCTTGCGCAAAATATTGCGGGCAATTTCGATGCGCGCAATTTGTCCGCCTGAAAGATTTGCACCACTTTCGCCGGCTTGATAAGTCAGTGGATCTGCACCTAACTCGGTTGTTAATTGAACCGTATCGAGTGCTGCCAGTAGAGCTTGTCTGGAAATTGCTTGGCCTAAAGCTAAATTGTAGGCGATAGTTTGATTAAAAATATAAGGTTGTTGGTGGATGATCCCAAATATCTGCGGATCAGTGAGGGGATGCCCATCTAGATCGATCGCGCCTTGATCCGGTTTGAAAACACCCATCAGTAAATTAAAAATCGTTGACTTACCGGCACCGCTTTTTCCAGTGATCAGGATGCGATCATGCGGATGAACGACTAACGAGAATTGATTCAGAACGACTTTATCTGCAAAGCTTTTAGTCACTTGTTTGATCGACAATGTCTTAAATGGTGAACGATTTTCCACAGAAAAGTCAGTTGATTCTGCTGCTTCTGGCCATGATGTGGTGCTGTTGTCCTGAATGATCGCTTCAACTTTCGTACGAACATCTTTCGTGGTTGTGATTTGATTGAAGTAGCTGACTGTATACATTAACGGATTAAAAACCTGATTAGAAGCCAGAAAAATCGCAATCAACGAGGGGATCGATAATGAGTGGGTCTGACTGATGACGAGCAACCCGATTCCAAAAGGAAGAATGAAGTTGATGCCCGAGAGGATGTGTGTAAAGAAACTCACCTTAGTTGTGAGCTTATCCATTTGATATTGCGCGGTTTCAGAGTTTTCTAAAGTTGACTGTAGTTTTGTTTCGCCGACTCGCAACGCCTGGTTGGCTTTGAGCGTGGTGCTCCCACTTAAGATATCTTTCAAATAGTCTAAGTAGGTTTGCTTTTGCAAGGAAAAATTGGCACCGGCTTGATTGAGCCTCTTCTTGGCGAGTTGTTCTGGAATTAGTATCGTGAACCCCATGGCAATGTAGAGCAACGCAATCAGTGGATCAATGGAGACCATATAAATGACTGAGACAGTAAGCGTACCGATATTACTCACGATATTGAAAATTGGTTCGAAATAATTGTTGACGAGTAAATTCAAATCGTTGCTGATGAATGAAATTGTTCCAGTAACTTTTGGATTTTGTGGCTGCCTCAATTGTTGGCGAGCAACTTGACGCTTTAAAAAGACATTGATTTGTCGTAGGATCGAAGCTTGCATCACACAGGCTAAATAAATGCCAAAGAATATCAGGATCCAAGCGCCTAAACTGCCTAAAGTAAATGTGATGATTTCCCGCGGTGTTGAATTCGACTTGAACTGTCCAACACGTTTGATCATCTCTGCAACGAAGACGCCGTTGAATGACGTTAAGATCAGACCGAGTAAAAAGACAAGATAGCTTGAAACTTTAACGCTTTTCCAAATTTTTTTCATAGTTGATTCCTCCAATGATCTAGGGCCGGTTAAGCTTTGCTATGCCGATATAGCTGACTATAGATTGTTATTGCCAGACTCAAATGATATGATGACGAAAACGACACCTATTAAATTTGAAAACTGATTATCAGTTAGAGTGATCATGGGGGCGGGATAAATGCTTGGTTCAATCATTAAACGATTTAGAGAAGAACAGAATCTAACTCAGCAAGAACTTTACACCGGGTTATTGAGCAAGCGCCAAGCCATCCGTTTCGAAAATGGCGAAGTGGATCTCAAGGCCAACAGCTTGTTAACAGTCATGTCAAGATTAGAGTTAGACTTAGAAACATTGCAACATTTGAATACTGAACAACCGAAATCCGATGATACGGCGAGGTCGGCTTATCAACAACTCAAATTCGATTCGTTAGAAGATCCCGCGCCGTTGGCTTTTTACGAACAGTATCGGAATAGCGCTGATCCGAAAGTTAAGCAGTTAGCAATCATGGCACATTTGAAATATTGGCTTGACGCAGATTTGCCAACAGAAGAACGATTGTGGTTGGCAACATATTATCTGGATAAAGTTTCATTGACGATCGATCAATTAACGATCTTGTTGAAAGAAGTTCTTCTGTTGGACCCGATGGTTGTCGAATCAACTTTTCAACGCATCGCAGATAATCTGGCACGTTTCAAATTTCATTCAGACTATTATCGCTTGAGTAAACTGTTATTACAGAATAGATTTTGGTATGCGATCGAGATCAAGGCACTACCAGAAGCCCGGAAGGTTTTAGCTGACCCGATGTGGCAAGCGGATAATCCCACACTGAATGAAAAAATGAGTTACTTAATTTTTCAGCAATTCGTTGAAATTGCCGACACAGATTCACGGGTCGCTGTTGAACAGATCAAACAGATTACGGGGACCCTTTTTGTTTTGAGCCCAGAGAGTGCGCAGTTTATTCAAGACGGTTACTTGGATACGGTCCGCCATCTGCGCCAACTATATGGCTATCATGTTGTCTGGTCTGACGAGGAGATCGGCGTGATTGTTCGGTTACTGGAGTCGATTCCGAAAAAGGCCAAGCAAGATTTGGGGACATATTTACAAGGATTTCCCGGATTAACCGCTGCGATTGCGAAAAAAGGCAATCCTCTGAGTTATTATCGAGACAAATAGTTTTTAATTGAGTGATTGTGGGACTGGAAAAAAGTCCGCAACTATGATATTGTTTTATGAGTAAGATTCTGTAGTTATGTTTTCGGAGGTCAAGCCATTGTACGATATTATTCAGACATTATTAATCATTGACTCGGTTATTATCATCATCGCAGTTATGATGCAACCGACTAAACAACAAGATGCGTTAAACGCACTATCTGGTGGTGGTGGCGAATTATTTGGTCAAACCAAGAAGCGTGGGTTTGAAGCGGTCATGGAGAAGGCAACTGCCGTCTTAGGAGTTATTTTCTTTGTGTTGGCAATTGCCTTGGTTTATCTGTCGTCACATTAACACTGGGAAATGATGCTCCTGCAAATCGTAGGGGCTTTTTTTGTAGCTTGTTGTTTTTTTGGTGTAGAACTGGAATGAACGTCTCATTCGGTTTGTAGAGTTAGTTCTGCGGGTGGGTAGACCCGTGGTGTGTGGTTTTGCTGGAGTGAACGTCTTGTTTGGTTCGTGGAGTTAGTTCTGCGGGCAGGTTGACCCGCGTGTGGTTTGTAGCTGGAATGAACGTCTCATTCGGTTTGTAGAGTTAGTTCTGCGTGTGGAAAGGCCCGTGGGTTGAGTGGGATGGGTTATCAGGCTTTTTTGAGCCAGTGAATGGGATTTGTGCTAAGCATCATTGCCAAATCGGAATGATGTTTCTAATCATTTGAAATTTTGCAATGGTGTTTAGCAATAGAGAAACTAATTAAATTATAGAAATAGTGAGGAATTAGATGGCAGAGCAAGATTATTTAACAGCAGAGGTTTTAGAGATTTTTCGGCAGAATCCTGAACGTAAATATGGTGTTCAAGATATCAACGATATTTTAAAACTCAAGGGTGCAACGGCATTCAAGCGTTTAGTCAAGATTTTGGCAACATTAGAAGGTGAAGGATCTGTTACGGTCAATGAAGGTGGGCGGTTCAAATTAACACCAACTTCTGAAGAAGTGATCGGTAAATTTTCCGCTAATGACAAGGGATTCGGATTTGTTCGCGTCGAGACTGACGAAGAGAGTACTGAAGAAGTTCCTGACGTTTTTGTGCCTAAGCAGAGCACTGCGCATGCCTTACAAGGTGATCGCGTTCAGGTTAAAATTGTTAAAAAGGCGAATCCTTGGAATGGTAAGGGTCCTGAAGGCGAAGTTAGCGAGATTCTTGAGCATGGCATGACTCAGTTAGTGGGCGAATTCCAGCCATACAGCGATGCGCAAGCCGCTAAGACCGGCTTGATCGGTTATGTCCGTAGTCATGATAAAAAATTGGCCAATTATCCTGTTTATATTAAAGATACAGGTATCCATCCACAAATGGGCGACATGGTTCAAGTTGAAGTGACTGAATATCCTAGCGATGCCTATCCAACTCGGATGTTAGGGCTAGCAATCACGTCTTTAGGTAATAAAAATGATCCCGGTGTCGATATTATGGCACTGGTCTATTCACATGGTGTTCGTACCGAATTCCCCGAGGATGTGCAAGCACAAGCACAAACTGTCCCTGATGCATTACAACCCAATGATTGGGTCAATCGCAAAGATTTGACCGATCAAGTGGTGGTGACCATTGATGGCGACGATTCAAAAGATTTCGATGATGCAGTTGGCTTAACCAAATTGCCAAACGGAAACTTTTATTTAGGCGTGCATATCGCCGATGTTAGCCATTACGTTACTGAAGATTCGCCACTGGATAAGGAAGCTTACGAACGTGGCACGAGTACTTATTTGACCGACCGTGTTTTACCAATGTTGCCATTCCGCTTATCTAACGGGATCTGTTCGTTGAATCCTGGCGAGGATCGTTTAACATTAACTTGTGAGATGGAAATCGACCATACGGGTCAAATTTTGAATCATCAGATTTTTCCAAGTGTGATCCGTTCTAAAGCGCGGATGACTTACAACAACGTCAATAAAATTATCGAAGATCATGATCCTGAGATGACCAAAGAATATGACCAATTAATCCCAATGCTTGAAGATATGGCTGACTTACATGCGATTTTATTTAAACGTCGTCATGAACGTGGAGCCATTGATTTCGAGGAAACAGAGGCTAAGATCAAGGTCGACGAAAAAGGTTGGCCAATCGATATCGTTCTGCGTGATCGCGGGACTTCTGAAAAGATGATCGAATCCTTCATGCTGGCAGCCAATGAAACCGTGGCTGAACATTACAATCACTTACACGTGCCATTCCTTTATCGCGTTCATGAAACACCAGACGGTGAAAAAATCAAAGCATTCTTCGAATTCGTTTCTGCGTTCGGAATCGTGGGTCACGGTAAGGCAGACGATATCAAGCCAATTGAATTACAAAAAGCTTTGGCGAAAGTTGTGGGCACACCAGAAGAAATGGTTGTCACGACGATGTTATTGCGGAGCATGCGACAAGCTCGCTATTCCGTTGATGCTCTGGGCCATTTCGGTTTAGGTGCAGAATACTACACGCATTTCACGTCGCCAATTCGTCGGTATCCTGATTTAATGGTTCATCGCTTGATCCATAGTTACGCGAGCCAAGGGATGTCTGACGATAACAAAGAACGTTGGGCAGAAAAATTACCTGACATCGCTGTTCACACCTCTGAGCAAGAACGCCGCTCGATCAGTACCGAACGGGATGTCGATGATTTGAAGAAAGCTCAATTCATGATGGATAAAGTCGGTCAGGAATTTAAGGGTGTTATCTCGTCAGTTACCAAATTTGGGATGTTCATTTCACTGGAGAATACCGTTGAAGGTTTGATCCATATTTCGAACATGCGTGACGATTATTACGACTACGATGAGAAACAAATGACGTTGACGGGTGCTAAGACGCATAATGTCTTCAAAATTGGGCAAGAAATTCAGATCAGAGTTTTGCGTTCAGATCCTGATCAAGGTCAAATCGATTTCATCATTGCCGGACAAGAACCTGCACCAGAAAGAACAACCAGAACCTCTGCACCGCACAAGCCTGCGACGACTGGCCAGAATAATAAGCCAACCCATCGAGGCAAGTATGAGCATAAATCTAATGGTTCACGCAATGGACAAAAGAAGCGTTAATTATTAGTCGACCTTCTTCTGCAACTACTACCTAAACGGATTTTATTTTGGGGGTAAGATTTGCAAAGCTGTTTTTTAGAAAGACTTACATCATTTCTCTGACTTCGAATAGACGAGGGGGAATTTGTGGTGAGAGCAGGTACTCGCAGTGAAATTTCTGTTAATGAGCGTACTTGGCGAATTTACAGAAATGGGCACATCTGAGATTTTCCCGGTCTTGGAAAAGCTCAGATTGCAGGTGTAAGAATTTCCGTACTTTGGAAATCCTGGAACCGTCCCCACAGCCAGTTGCCTGCTCTCACCGCAAATTCCGCCGGAATCACATAGATATATCAGAGCAATGTTTTTCAAAATCCACTAAAACTCATGAACTATTTTCGTTAATTTCAAAATGAAGTAGGTGATCAAGATGGCGAAGAAACATCCAGAAAAGCCTAAAAACCAGTTAGCTACTAACCGCAAGGCCCAACATGATTATTCGATTTCAGATACGTATGAAGCTGGAGTCGTTTTGACGGGGACCGAGATCAAATCGGTTCGGGCTGGCAAAATCAATCTAAAGGATGGCTATGCCCATTTTCGCCAAGGTGAATTATGGTTGGAAAATGTTCACATTAGTCCCTATGATGCCGGTAATCAGTTCAATCATGATCCGCTGCGGAATCGAAAATTACTTTTGCATAAACGCGAAATCGCTAAATTAGTCGGCGTGGTTAAAGATAAGGGTGTGACCATCGTGCCTTTGAAAGTTTATCTTAAGCACGGCTACGCGAAAGTTTTGATCGGTGTCGCAACTGGTAAGCATGAGTACGATAAGCGCGAAACCATTAAGCGACGCGAACAAGATCGCGAATTACAACGCGTGATGAAGAACAATTTCTGATGTTAAGCTCTGGTACGAAAGCGTTGGCCTCGATGGTCAACGCTTTTTTAATAAACATTTAATTATCCACGTTATTTTTTATCACATTAATATGCTATAATGTTGTAAAATTACGCGTAATGAGGGGCGCCTATGTCAGAACATGCACGAACTGATCGGATGCAACAAGAAACCGATGGAAAAGACAATGAATCACAGAAACCGTTCATACCGCGGCGACCACGTGATAAAAAGAAAAAGCCTATTTTAAGAATTATTTTGTTAGTTCTTGCGGCAATTTTATTAGTTGGTGTGGCATATGGTGTCCATCTTTATCAAGAAACGAAAAGTGCGCTAGATAAGACTTATTCCTCGGTTGATAAAGCAAAAGAAGCGGCAACGACGGATAATGTGGTTGCCAAGGATCCAATTTCTATTCTTTTGCTCGGAACGGATACCGGGGCTTATGGTCGTAAAGAAGTTTATGGTAATTCCGATACGATCATCGTGGCCACGATCAATCCGAAGACGAAACGGACAACGTTGACGAGTGTGCCGCGAGATACGATGGCTCAAATTGTCGGCACGACTAATTATGATTTCCAAAAAATCAACTCGGCCAACTTACAGGGTGGCGCTAAAATGGCCCTAAACTCTGTTTCTAAGCTTTTAAATGTCCCACTGACTAATTATGTTAGTGTCAACATGGGCGGCCTAGAACAGATCGTCAACGCCGTTAATGGGGTCGATGTGGAGGTCACCTTGGCCTTCTCATATGGTGGTTCAACTTTCAAAAAAGGCAAGATGCATCTGAATGGCGAACAGGCTCTTAATTATGCGCGGATGCGTTATGAAGATCCGCAAGGGGACTATGGTCGCCAGCAACGGCAACGTCAGATCATCGAGTCGATCATTAAAAGTGCTGCCTCAACGGGGACCTTGGCTAATTTTCAAAAGTTGTTAGACTCGATCTCGAGTAACGTCACAACCAATTTCACCTTCGATCAAATGGTCGCCATCTTCAAGAATTATCGGAGTGCTGCCACGACGGTTGAAAGTGATCACCTGCAAGGCGTGGGTGCCTATTGGGGTGAAGCATCTGTCCAAATTGCTTCCACAACAGAAATTCAACGGGTTTCCGATAAAATTCGTAACGAATTGAGCCTCACAAAAGAAACCGTCAGCAACGAAACCACGCGTCAAAATCAGTTGAATGCAAATAATGGGTTTATCTTCACTAACCCAACATTCGATCAGAATTATGAAGTCTACTCCAATTAAAGTCGGCTGATGCATTTCGCTTTATGATTTGAGTCATCACTTTTGCAAGGTGAATCGTATTGCGACAGTATTTAAAAAAATAGGCAAATAATTTTTGAGTAAAAGTATTGACCAATACTGCTTTTCTCGATATACTAATTATTGCTTATTGAATGGCCCGTTGGTCAAGTGGTTAAGACACCGCCCTTTCACGGCGGTAACATGGGTTCAAATCCCGTACGGGTCATGGCACCATCTGGAGGTTTAGCTCAGCTGGGAGAGCGTCTGCCTTACAAGCAGAGGGTCACAGGTTCGAGCCCTGTAACCTCCATGTAGCTTGTTAGTTTACTTATGCTAGAATTTGAATAACGTCGCATTCGGTTTGTAGAATTAGTTCAGTTTTGCGGAAGACCCTGGGCTGGATTTAGGACGTTGCTGACGGTTCTGTATTGAGTGGAACTAATAAGGAAGTTTATGTTTAATGGGCGTCTGATTGCTGGAGGTTCATTCGAAAAAAACCAACACAATTTTGTGGGTCTTTGTCAAATAGTGTTGGTGGAGATTTATGAGCGATATCTGAATTTACAGATATCGCTTTT